>CAZVYC010000096.1:12028-17654 GCA_964631425.1 uncultured Rhodospirillales bacterium | reverse complement strand
CGTCGGGCTGACCATGTGGGGCGCGCTGCTCGGCGGCGTGCTGACCGGCAAGTACAAGCGCGGCGGAGGATTGCCCGAGGGGACGCGCTTTTCCGGCGGCATCTGGATGCCGTTCGACCAGGACCGCACCTTCAATATCCTCGACGCCATGCAGCCGATCGCGGCCGCGCACGGCGTGCCGACAGCGCGGATCGCGCTTGCCTGGCTTCTCCACCAGCCGGCCATCACCAGCGTGGTATTCGGCGCCCGCACCCTGGCGCAACTGGACGAGAATGTCGCCGCGGCCGAAATCGTCCTGTCGTGCGACGAACTCGCCACCCTGGACAAGGTCAGCGCCCTGCCGTCGGAATATCCGACCTGGAAGATTGCCGAAGCCCTTGGCGACCGCCCTATGCCGGGATCGCGGAGCGGCTGACACCGCGATGAGGTCGTTGATCAGCCCGTCGTTCTTCTGACCAGCCACCCGACGCCTGGCCGCAATTTCGAGCACAAGGATCGGGAACCCTATCTTACGGCCGTCGTTGTCGAAGTATCCGGCTGCGCCGCGCTGACTTTACGCGTGCTGGCGCCGCGTCTTACGGACGCTTACCGCTGCGTGAACTCACATCCGCCCTTGATCTTTCGCGAACGATCCAGGGCTCGCGACAACCGGCCGGCCCGATCCGAGGAGAGTTCGACTGAAGCACCGCAGGGTTTTCATGCGGAGATTCGAAGATGCAGGGCGTAAGCTTATCCCGTGAGCGCGACCGTATGGTCACGCTTCATCTTGCCGGTCGAGGCATAAGCGACCGGCGCGTCCTCGAGGCCATGGCATCCGTACCACGCGAGGCCTTCGTCCCGAACGAGCTGGAGGAGTTCGCTTATGAGGACTCGCCTTTGCCGATCGGCAAAGGTCAGACGATCTCGCAGCCTTATATCGTAGCCTTGATGGTCGAGGCCGCTAAGATCGAGCCGGGCGATCGGGTGCTCGAGATCGGCACGGGCTCCGGCTATGCCGCCGCGGTCGCGAGCCGGATCGCCGATCATGTCTACACGATCGAGCGCCATCCAGCCTTGGCTAAGAGCGCACGCCGGCACCTGGCCGAACTCGGCTATCGTAATGTAGTGGTGATCGAGGGCGATGGTACGCTGGGCTGGCCTGATGCCGCGCCCTACGACGCTATTATTGTGACCGCTGCTGGGCCAGCCATTCCGGAGCCGTTGCGAGAACAACTCAAGCTGGGCGGAAGGCTGATCATACCCGTGGGCGACGACCAGGGTCTGCAGCAGCTCGTGCGAGTCATGCGTGTAAGCGAGACCGAGTACCAGGAAGAGGGTCTGGGAGAGGTGCGGTTCGTACCGCTGTTGGGCGAGCACGGGTGGTCGGAGCACACCGGGCCGAAGGCGGAGACGAGTCGCGCCGACCGGTCGAAGGCCAGGACTCCCCCCCGACCGGTCCCGGAACTGGTCTTCGAAGCCGCGGAAAGACTGCCGGACATTGGCGATCCGAAATTCAGGCGCATGTTCGACCGCTTCGCAGAAGCCAAGATCGTTCTTTTGGGCGAGGCGACGCACGGAACTTCGGAGTTCTATCGGGCCCGGGCGGAGATCACACGCAGGCTCATCGAAGATCACGGGTTCACGATCGTGGCGATCGAGGCCGACTGGCCGGATGCGGCGGCCATCGACCGTTACGTCCGTCATAAGCCGGCGCCTCGTTCCGCCGAGCCTCCGTTCCGGCGCTTCCCGACCTGGATGTGGCGCAATGTCGAGGTGGAGAACTTCATCGTCTGGCTACGGACGCGCAACGAGGCGGTCGCCGATCCCGCCAAGGCGGGTTTTTTCGGTCTGGACATGTACAGCCTGAGCGCTTCAGTGAAGGCTGTCCTGGACTATCTCGACAAGGTCGACCCGGAGACGGCGCGGATCGCACGCGAGCGCTACGGTTGTCTTACACCATGGCAGCGCGATCCGGCGACCTATGGACGGGCGGCCTTAAGCGCGGGCTACGCACCGTGCGAGAAAGCCGTGGTCGCGATGCTGCGCGATCTTCTGCAGAAACGTCTGCAATATACGGCCGCCGATGGCGAAAGCTTTCTTGACGCCACGCAGAATGCCCGGTTGATCGCTTCAGCCGAGCAGTACTACCGGGTTATGTATTACGGCGCTGCCGAATCATGGAATCTCCGCGATCGGCACATGTTCGAGACTCTCGAACTGCTCCTCGCCTGGCGCGGCAAGGATGCCAAGGCCGTCGTGTGGGCTCATAACTCCCACATCGGCAACGCCGCTGCGACGGAAATGGGCATGTTCCGCGAAGAGCTGAATGTCGGTCAGCTTTGCCGCGAACGGTTCGGAAGCGACGCTGCGCTGATCGGGTTCGGCACCGACCGAGGTACCGTGGCCGCGGCGAACGACTGGGACGGACCGATGGAGATCAAGCAAGTTCGACCCTCCCACCCCGACAGCTATGAGCGGCTGTGCCGGGACAGCGGCGGCGGCCGCTTCTTGCTGGACTTACGAGAAGGCGTGCATGAGGCCTTACGCTGCGACTTGCTTCGCGCGCGGCTCGAGCGGTTTATCGGCGTGATCTACCGCCCGGAAACGGAGCTGGCGAGCCATTACTCCGAGGCGTTCCTGCCGGAGCAATTCGATGCCTATGTCTGGTTTGAAGAGACGAGCGCCGTCACCCCGCTTCCCACGGAACCCCGGGAAGGCATGCCCGAGACCTATCCCTTCGGCTTATAGCGAGCAATTTGGAGGCTCGCGCTCACTTGAGCGTCGCATCGAAGCCGATACCGATTGCCGATCAGCCAACCCTCACTCAGCGATACGCGAATCTTCCAAGGTGAAGCCGACCTTCAGTGTTACCTGATAATGCGCAATCGCCCCGTTCTCGACACTGCCGCGAACGTGCATTATTTCAAACCATCTCAGATGTTTGAGGGTCTTCGACGCCCTGGCGATTGCGCCTTGAATCGCGTCCTCGATGGATTTGGTGGACGTTCCGACCAGGTCGATGACTTTATAGACGTGGTCTCCGGTAGCGGGATTTGCGTTAGCCATAATATTCACTCCCCCGGGTGTCTTCGTCACGAGCATTCGATAATAGCACTCGAGTGCGCGCATAAATCCTGCCCCTTGTGGGGTAGGATTTATGCGCGGACTGCGAGGAAGGTTTGGCTCGGCTATTTAATCCAATGCTTATCGCAGGAACCGCAGTGGTGATAGGCAGGATGATTATTTGCGTCGGCGTCGCACTCTCCGAAATTTGGGCAATTCGGATGCTGCGCAGCGCATTTCCTATATGTCGCCTTAGTGTCCGGCTGGTCATCAGTGATATCAGGGCGCCTTGCGCGGCCGAACGCCAGTCCGAGACGGGCCATTTTTGCCTCCCATGGTCACTAATATTTTAAAGATTCGGCGTGCAGTTTGGTTCCGGATATCACGACTTCATCTCGATCGAATTCCCCCGTCCCTTGGCCGCCTCAGGCAAATGCTCGCCGAGATGAGTCAATCGCATGGCCCATTCTTTCAGTCGCATATACTGATGCCGAGAGACCGGAGAAAGTACCCGACAGCTCCGACCGCACCAGCGGCCCCGAAAATGGCGTTACTATCCGATTCACGCGACGGCGCGTGAATCGGATACTAAACACTGACACGACATATCGGCTGCGCATGATAGTCGATACCAGGGGCGATTTTGTGCTAACATCCGGTAACCTGAGTGGAGGAAACAGCCATGCGGGTTCAAACGACGCAGTTTACGCCCGATCCGACCAAGGTTATGCCGGTCAATGAACTGCTAACGCGGTGGATGGGAACGCAGGGCTTGGTGAGCTCCGTTTACGCGGCGGATTTGAAAGCCGGCCAGCCGACTCCCTTGATCCATCCGGCCCTGCTTGGAGCGCTGAAATCTCCGCCAGCCCCCGAAAGCCCGCCGGAAAGGCCAGAGCTGACGTCCGACATTGCGCAGCCTACTCCGCTCCCGACAGTGATGTCCGGCTCGGTGCCGGTATACCAAGCTCCCCTGCAGGTCGCGACCATGGCGCCGACCTACGAGCCTCCTGTAACGGAATTCAGGCACCAGGGTGCTAGCGTGGGGATCGGCATGTCGTTGCCGCAGCAAACGCTTCAGAACGCGTCGCTGCTCGCCGAGCATACACGCGAATTGCTTCGCCGGGCGGGGGCCAATCCCAAGGCCCTCGAAGCCGGCAGCGAGCTTGCCGCGGCGGCGAGTGATGCGATCAAGGAACATTACCCGGCGTTCGGCACGACGATGGAAGGTCCCATCGCAGTCTTCGCGCTCTACAATTCCGGCGTCGGATTCAGGAACGCCTACGCCGCAAGGGACCGTTTCCAGATGGGGCATTACTTGATCGACGGTTCCGAGCATGTGGTGGACCTCGGCGCGGCGTTCGTCGATATCATCGGCCATACAGCGGCGAGCACGGGCTCGCCCACACTGCACTCGGTCGCTCTCGGTATCCGGGTCGGCAAATTGCTCTATCTATTCATCGGAGCGCTTGCGAAGGAGTCCAAGAAGGACGAGTAGCGGAAATTGGCGTTCCGACCCGGCTGTACCAGGACCGGGCTTTACCGAGATCGTCCGGGAACCGCGGTTCGTCCATGCCAAAATCCTCAGGAGCCACAATGAGGCATTATAGGGCGTGGCAAGAATCCCCTTCAGCACATAGAGTTCGGTCGCAACCCGCTGCGGCAATCGCCGATTGCGCTCAAGCGGTGGAATCACAGTCTTACCTGGCCGCGGATGTCTCGCCTTGTGGTGCTTTGTCCGCCGTCTCGTCAGACTCTACGGGGTTGGGCGCAGGCCCCGTACTGTGTCGGCTTGAATATTTTTGCTCCAGCTGCCGCGCCTTCTCCTTCAGCGCCTGAGTCTGTTTAAGCGTGTCGTGCAGACTCTCGTATGTCGCGGCGAGCTCCAGAAGTGTTCGCTGCACCTTAGGGTCTTTCATCTCCGATGCCTTGCGACGACAATTCTTGGCCGCCTCGGCGACAGATAGCAGGCGGGCTTCAGTTTCATCCAACATATTGCTTGCGCAATGTCAGAAGTGGGCTGGGGTTCCTGTCAACCAAAATCGACGTCGGGCCCATTTTTCAGGCCACTGGGGATCTGTAGCTGTCCTCAACGGATCAAGAGTGTGCCAGGACGCTACAGGCCGTCAGAAAAGCGCCGAGCGCGGATGGCTACAAGATCAGTCCATACAAGATGAGTCCAATATGAGACGGTGATCCCAAGGTCTTCCTGCGCACTATCGATGCCGCGACGGCCAGGTCTCCGATGGGCCAATTCCAACATCTGGCCGGCGCGCTCTTATGTTAACTTTCCCCGGAAAGGGGAAGTTGTCGCAGTTTGCCTTCGACCTCCCCAGTATATCGCGGGTAACAACATTTCTGGATATTTTCTAGCAACTGGGGTATCTTTCGGATATGATCCATATATAATATGTGAATTTGGCGTCTACCGCCATTCGGTTCGAAAGAGATCTCTTATTACGGGCCTTTATTTCCGTAGAGCCGACGACGACGAGAAAGCATGGGACAGCGTCAGATAGCGCCGGCTTCCAGTTCGGCCGAGGGCGGGCGATCCGTCGCCCACCCCCGCGCCGATGCCACGATCTCC
>CAZVYC010000096.1:0-11928 GCA_964631425.1 uncultured Rhodospirillales bacterium | reverse complement strand
GCAGCGCGGTAAAGCGGCCCCGTATTGCAATGGACGGCAATGTCGCAGACCGAGCCCCGATGTCTGCAACACGCCCAGCCGATCAAACCGGGGTTCACGCGTCCGTTACGTAAGCAGTCGCAGGCGCTAAACGCGTAGCGGGCTGAAAACTTACCGGAGCCCGAAGAACGCGAGCACAGCCCCAACAATAACAACCAATCCAACGATATAGACAATATTGTTCATAACAGCCCCCTTCGGTGTGAGTTGACTACCCTCCGGAGGAAACTAGAGTCGCTCTTGAATGTTCCGATATGTGGAGTACGGCGAGTTTGGGTGGAAGACTTGCAGAACCGTGGTCGCGGCGTCTCGCGCAACCGGACGCGCGTGATGACGATCCAGGAGTTGTTGAGCGTCTCGCCAACCGGGCTTGCGCCAGATCTCCGGTTCGTCCGATCGCGGGTGCGTCAATCTCGGCGTCGGATCAATCCCGGTCCGGGCGCCGTTTGCTTGGGAGAATCCCAAAAAGGAGACGACAGCATGCGATTTCTAACCCTCTCGGTCGGCGGGGCTCTTCTGATTCTCCCGATTTCCGTGCAAGCCGCGCCTGTTACCCTTCGAGGGACGGATGTCCTGGTCTCATCGCCAGTCCAGGAGGTTGACGCGCGCTGTGGCCCCCGCGCCTATTGGGTTCATCGTCACCGTTATCATGGCCGCTTGATTCGCGGCCACTGCCAGGCCTATCGGCACCGCTGATTGGCGGCGCCACCCGAAGGATCTGTAACATCACCTTGGGAGATCACGATGGTCGACGATCGCACCAAGCCCGGTGATTCGGACGACGAGCGGATCAATATCAATAACGATTACGAAGTCCGGGACTGGAGCAAGAAGTTGGGCGTCACGCACCAGGAACTTCTCGAAGCCGTGCAGGCGGTGGGAGACCGGCTGGAAGACGTTGAGCGCCACCTGAAGCGATCGCGGGCCTGACCGGCTGGATAACCGCGAGCCCGCAATCCCGGCCTCGACAACCCAAAGGCCGGAGAACCATCGTGATATGGCTGCTCGTACCAGCTCAAGCTCGAAGCTTGTCGGCTGGTATGCCGTCAACCTCCTCGGGGATTGGGTTGCCGATGGGGTTCCAGTTCGAACCAGCCCTGAGATGAGGGGCGCGCAAAAGCACCTTCGTGAGATTCACTGCACCATGTGAAGACACTGAGAATACATGTCCCTGATCCGCGTTTGAGGATGGTGCGGGCGGTCGGAATCGAACCGACACTCCTTTCGGAACTGGATTTTGAGTCCAGCGCGTCTACCAGTTCCACCACGCCCGCACATCCCCTTCGGACCCTCAACTCGGTCGACGGTAGACAAACCACTTTTGAATGCGGCGCGTCTACCAATTCACCACTGGCAATTTCACCACTGGGGTATCGGCCGCGATTGGGCACCTTGGTTATAGCCGCGGCAGGCAGGTGACCGCAACCTCGGGCGCGGCCTATAATGGCGCCATGTCGACCAGCCTTCGCCCCGCCCTCGCCGCCTTCCTCGTGCTGGCACTCGCCGTCACCGGATATGTGCTGTTCAGCCAATATGTTCAGGGCTATCAGCCTTGCGAGCTGTGCTGGCGCGAACGCTGGCCATGGTATGCGCTGATCGCGCTTGGGATCGCAGGGATCATCCTGCCGTCGCGCCTGATTCTTGCGCTGGTCGCGGTCACGTTCATGGTCAGCGCCGGGCTAGGCCTGCACCATGCCGGAGTCGAGCAGCATTGGTGGGCCGGTCCCTCGGCCTGTACGAGCGACAACTCCGGCGCGCGCAGCGTCGCCGAGCTGAAGGCGATGATGCTGCGGCAGAAGCAGGTCATCCAGTGCGACCAGCCGACCTGGACCCTCTTCGGCCTGTCGATGGCAACGTTTAATTTTCTGGTGTCACTGATCGCCGCCGTCGCCGCGATCGTACTTTTCATGCGGAGCCGCCATGCCAGCCCATCATAACCGCCGTCCCCTGCCTGGCGAGCCCGCCGGCGGCCGGCTCGCCGAGCGCGTGCTGCGCGTCGACCATGCCGGGGAGTACGGCGCCAAGCGCATCTATGACGGGCAATTGGCCGTGCTGGGCGATACGGAAGCCGGCGTGGCGATCCGCGAGATGGCGGCGGCCGAGGCCGACCATCTGGCCTGGTTCGACCGCGCGCTGAACGAGCGCGGCGTCAGGCCGACGGCGCTGCACCCGTTCTGGCATGTCGCCGGCTACGCGTTGGGCGCGGCCACCGCTTTGCTGGGCTCAAAGGCAGCCATGGCCTGCACGGTGGCAGTCGAGGAGGCGATCGATGAGCATTATCAGGCGCAGGAAGAGGTCCTAGGCGAGACCGAGCCTGCACTCAAGGAAGTGATCGAGACCTTCCATGCAGACGAGCTGCGCCACCGGGACACCGCGCTCGCCTACGATGCCGAGCAGGCACCGGGCTATCGCACCTTGAAGCGTGCTATCAAGACCGGCTGCCGCGCCGCGATCTGGCTGGCGGAGCGGGTTTAGGCCTAGCTCGCTTCCAACTCGCTGTCCCAGTACAGGAAGTCGCGCCAGCTGGTGTGGAGGAAGCCGGGCGGAAAGGCGCGGCCGTTTTCCTGGAGCTGGAAGGCGGTCGGCTGATATGGCTTCGTCAACGGATGCATGTCGCATTCATGCGGCATGAAGCTGCCTTTGGTCAGGTTGCAGCACGAGCAGGCGGTGACGACGTTGGTCCAGGTGGTGCGCCCGCCCTTGGAGCGCGGCACGACGTGGTCGAAGGTCAGCTCGTGCGTCGGGAACGCAGCGCCGCAATATTGGCAGCAGAACCGGTCGCGCAGGAAGACATTGAACCGGGTAAAGGCGGGCCGGCGCGCCGACGGCACGTACTCCTTAAGCGCGATGACGCTGGGCAGTCGCATCTCGAACGAGGGGGAACGCACCACGTGCTCATACTGCGAGACGATGTTCACACGGTCCAGGAAGACCGCCTTGATCGAGTCCTGCCACGACCACAGCGACAGCGGAAAATAGCTGAGCGGCCGAAAGTCGGCATTGAGAACAAGGGCCGGACAGCTTTCGAGTGGTGGAATCAAGTCCACATCCTCGCAGTTACGCACGCCACAACCGAAATTGTGCCCTCCTTAGTTGATTCGCTGAGCGAAAACAACCCAATCCATGCGGCGCTATCGCCGCAGGTCAGCCGGAAGCGATCTCACCCAGGTGCCGCGCGAGAAACAGGGCGGCCCTCTGCGCACCTTCCGGATCGATGCCGTGCCCCAGGCCCGGCCGCGCGAAACTATGCACGGAAAAGCCCGCGGCGGATAGCGCGGCCTCAGCCTCGGCCATGCGAAAGAACGGCACGACCTGGTCCGCGGTGCCATGAATCAGCAGCACCGGCGGACGCTTGGCATCGGACGGCGGCGCCAGGGTGGTATCGGCCACCATGCCGGAAAAGCCGACGATCGCCGCCGCCGCGCCACCGCGCAGCGTGCGGTCGAGCGCCATCATCGTGCCTTGCGAAAACCCGATCAGTGCCAACCGATCCGCGGAAACGCCACTTTTCTCAAGCGCGTCGTCAATGAAGGCGTCCAGCGCGTCGGCAGCGTTGCGCACTCCGGCCTTCATCAGCATCGGATCGAGATTGGTGATCCCGAACCATTGATACCCGAAGCCCATGCCGCAAGGCTCGGGCGCATTAGGCGCGACGAACGCCGCGTGCGGCAGGATCTGCGCGAAGAACGGCGCCAGGCCGATCAGGTCGGCCCCATCGGCGCCATAGCCATGCAGAAAGACGACAAGTTGGCGGGGGGATCCACCGGCGGCGGGCGGACGCGAGGGTCCGGTAAGAAGGTTCGGCATGGATAACGCTTGTCGCTGGCAGGATCGACAGTGTCAATTGCGGCAAATAGGTTTCGTGCATGACTGTCACCCGCTTCGCGCCCAGTCCGACCGGATACCTGCATCTGGGACATGTCCATGCGGCCGTGTTCGCGCGTGATGCAGCACACGTGGCCGGTGGGCATTTCCTACTGCGGTTCGAGGATATCGACCGCGCGCGCTGCCGCCTGGAGTTCGACGCCGCGATCATCGAAGACCTGACCTGGCTCGGAGTCGATTGGTACGGCTCGGTCCGGCGGCAGTCGGAACATATGGATGACTATCGCGCGGCACTGGAGCGGCTGGATGGGCTGGGCGTCGCCTATCCGTGCTTCTGCTCGCGCAGGGATATCGCTGCGGCCGAAGCGGCGCCGCACGGCCCGGCGGGAGCGATCTATCCTGGCACGTGCCGGACCCTGCCGGCCGACGAGCGAGAGACGCGGATCGCTGCCGGGCTGCCCTACGCGGTCAGGCTGAACGTGGCCGCCGCGCTTGCGATCACGGGACCGCTTATGTGGCATGACCGGCATGCCGGGTGGGTCGAGGCCAGGCCGCAAGACGAAGGCGACCCGGTGATCGCCCGGCGCGACATCCCGACCTCGTATCATCTGTCGGTCACAGTCGACGACCATATCCAGGGCGTGACGCTGGTGACACGCGGCGTGGACCTGTTCCACGCCACCCATGTTCACCGGCTGGTACAGGCACTGCTGGGCTATGAGCCGCCGGAATACCACCACCATGCGCTGCTGACCAATGAAGCCGGCATACGACTGTCGAAGCGCGATGGGGCATTGGCCATCCGGGCATTGCGAGAGCAAGGGAGAACGGCGGAAGATGTGCTGGCGATGGCTCGATCGCCTCTGAACCCCCGTCCCCGCTTGTGGGGAGAGTGAATAAGGCGGGCAATTACCTGCCCCTACCGCCGCAGGCCCTTGATCAGTGCCGCGTATTCCGGCTCGCGGTCAGGGTCGAGCTGGCCATGGCGAATCAGGAAATCAATCAGCACCAGCGTGACGTTGAATTTGAAGTCGTCGGTCTGCCGCAGCGTTTCCGCTACGCGGCCGACCGGCATCAGCTCGAATCTTTCGACCTCGCCGTCATTGCCGGCCGGGACGATTCCGGGCGATAGCTCCAGGTCGTAGACGAAGAGCGTGTCGTTGCGGAGGCCGTCCTGCTGCTGCAGGCGATAGCAGATAGCGCCGACCGGCACCGCGCGTGCGGCGATATCGGCCGGCAGACTCGCCTCCTCTTCGGCTTCCTTGGCGAGCGTCTCGCCCACCGTGTACCCCATGGGGATGCCGCCTGCGACCAGATGATCGAGCTTGCCTGGCGCCACGTCCCGATTGCGGGCTCGGTGGCCGACCCAGAGGCACAGCCCCGTTCCGTTGCGGACGAAACCGTTCACGTGCACGCCATAGGCGGGCAGTCCCAATGCCGGAAGGCCGGCGCGGTCGATTTCGGCGATCGCGCCCAAACCCCATTTGCGCAGCACCGGCGTCATCTCGTCCTTGAGCCGGGCCAGACCCGCATCAACCAGTGCCTCCATGATCCGGGCGAGATCGGCGCTTACCGCCTTGAAGCCGCCGCCGGGAATGCACACGCCCAGCCCGAACGGCTTCGCCAGACGATGATGAACCAGAAACCCTGCCGTCTCGGGGCGGACGAGCCCGATCGGGTCGCCCGAAATCGCGAAGGGAACGAAGGCGCCGGGGTCGAAGCGGTTGCATGCCTCGACATGGCGGAGCAATGTCATGGCTGTCCTCCCGTTTACGCAAACCATAGCGCGCGAACGCGGATTTGTCCCATAAAGCGGTTGCCGCCATGCATAATGCCCTCGCTGCCCTTGTCATCTTGTTCGCGCTCGCCACGCTCGGCGTACTGCTGTTCGGCGTCATCACGATGGTGCGCGGCGGCGAGTTCAACCGGCGCAACTCGAACAAGCTGATGCGCGCCCGCGTCATACTGCAGGGGATCACGCTGATGCTGCTCGCGCTGATGTTCCTGGTCCGCTAGTACCGATTTTCATCAAGCCGGTACGTCGATTCATGTTTCACGCGCCGTCACGTGTGACTCACGCGCCTCTGCGATCGGATACCAGAGCGGATCGTGGCCAGGTGAATGCCTGACCAGGTGAATCCGCTGGTTAATGTTGGGTTCTGGCGTAGGTCTCGGCGCGGTCGGTCCCGATCGGCCGGCTGTCGACCGGGCGGAAGCGGAGGGCGTCGGCGATGCGGTCGATGCCAAGAGCGGCGATCGCCGGGATGCCGTCGCCGCCCATGATCGCCGGCCCGCGGAACACCACCAGCGAATCGACGCAATCCTCGGCCAGGAAGGATGCCGCCAGCTTGCCGCCGCCTTCGACGAGCAGCCTGGTCAGCCCCGCGGCGCCCAAAGCCTGGAGCGCGGCGGCGATCGAGATGCGCCCGGTCGGGGCCGCCGCCACCGGGAGCAGCGTGATGCCGAGATCGACGAGCGCGTCGGCGCGCTCCGCCGCCGACTCGGCGACCGTCTCCTCGAGCGTCACGATCCAGGTCGGCGCAGCGTGGGCATCGGCCACCAACCGCCGCGTGAGCGGCAGCTGGAGTCGAGAATCGAAGACAATCCGTATCGGCGGCCGCAGCGGCAGGCCGGGCAACCGGCAGGCCAAATGCGGATCGTCGGCGATCGCGGTGCCGATACCGATCGCGATGGCGTCATGGCTGGCGCGCATCCCGTGGGCGACCGCGCGGGCGTCTTCCTTTGTGATCCAATGGCTGTCGCCCGTGTGGGCTGCGATGCGCCCATCGAGGGTGATCGCGAGCTTCAGGGTCACCATCGGTCGCCCCGTCTCGACGCGAAGCAGGTATCCTTGATTGAGGGCTCGCGCCGCCTCGGCAAGGAGCCCGGTTTCGATCGTGATGCCGGCGCTACGCAGGCGGGCCAACCCCTGCCCGGCCACCCGCGAATCGGGATCGTCGATGGCAACCACGATCCGCGCCAGCCCGGCCGCGATCAGCGCCTCCGCGCACGGGCCGGTCTGCCCCTGATGGCTGCACGGCTCAAGCGTGACGTAAGCAGTGGCGCCCTGTGCCGCCTCGCCGGCTGACGCCAAGGCCTCGGTCTCAGCGTGCGGACGGCCGCCGACCCGGGTCCAGCCGCGCCCGACCACAACACCGTCCTTGGCGATGACGCAGCCGACCGCCGGGTTCGGCCAGACATTGCCCAGCCCGCGCCGCGCCAAGGCGAGCGCGGCCTGCATGAAACGGCGATCGGCCGTCAGATCGCTCATGGCGAATCGGCCATGGTCAGTCGATCTCGACGCGCAGTCCGTCGAGGAACTCGTTGAAGTCCGACGCCTCGCGGAAATTCCGGTAGACCGAGGCATAGCGGATATAGGCGATCTGATCGAGCTGCCCCAGCGCCTGCATGGCCATTTCGCCGACCTGCTTGGAGGGAATCTCGGTCTCGCCCGAGCTTTCCAGCTGCCGCACGATCGAGTTCACGACTCGCTCCAGCCGCTCGGCCTCGACCGGGCGTTTCCTGAGCGCGATTCGCATAGACCGGAGCAGCTTTTCGCGATCGAACGGCTCGCGGTCGCCGTTGGTCTTCACCACCGTGAGCTCACGCAGCTGCACCCGTTCGAAGGTGGTGAAGCGCGCGCCGCAATTGCCGCAGATGCGCCGACGGCGAATCGCCGAATTGTCTTCGGTCGGCCGCGAATCCTTCACCTGGGTGTCTTCGTTACCGCAGAAGGGGCAGCGCATCTCCTGCCTCCTAGAGCGTCGGATAGATCGGGAACCGGGCGCAAAGCGCACGGACCTGCTCGCGCACACGCTTTTCGGTCGCCGAATTGTCGTCCGGGCGCGCGGCCAGACCGTCCAGCACCTCGATGATCATCTCGCCAACCTGCCGGAACTCAGCCTGGCCGAAACCACGAGTGGTCGCCGCCGGGCTGCCCAGCCGGATGCCGGAGGTGACCGTCGGCTTCTCCGGATCGAACGGGATGGCGTTCTTGTTGCAGGTCATGCCGGCGCGTTCCAGGCTGGCCTCGGCGGCCTTACCGGTGACCCGCTTGGGGCGGAGGTCGACCAGCATCAGGTGGCAGTCGGTGCCCTGCGAGACGATGTCGAGCCCCCCCTCCTGCAATGTTGCCGCCAGCTGCCTGGCATTGTCGAGCACCGCCTGGGCATAAGCCTTGAAGCCGTCGCCGAGCGCCTCACCGAATGCCACGGCCTTGGCAGCGATGACATGCATCAGCGGTCCGCCCTGCAGGCCCGGGAAGGTCGCCGAGTTGACCTTCTTGCCGATCGCCTCGTCATTCGTCAGCACGAGGCCGCCGCGCGGTCCGCGCAAGGTCTTGTGCGTGGTTGAGGTGACGACATGCGCGTGCGGCAGCGGACTGGGGTAAACGCCGGCGGCGACCAGGCCCGCATAGTGCGCCATGTCGACCATGAAGATCGCGCCCACCGCGTCCGCCAGCTTGCGGAAGCGCGGAAAGTCGATCGCCCGAGCATAGGCGGAGCCGCCGGCGATGATCATTGCCGGCTTGTGCTCGTGCGCCAGCGACTCGACCTGGTCGTAGTCGATGAGGCCGTCCTGCCGGCGAACGCCGTACTGCACGGCGTTGAACCACTTGCCCGACAGGTTGGGCGCCGCCCCATGCGTTAGGTGCCCGCCGGCATCAAGCGACATGCCGAGGATGGTGTCGCCGGGCTTCAGCAGCGCAAGCAGAACGGACTGGTTGGCCTGGCTGCCCGAATGGGCCTGCACGTTGGCGTAGGCGCAACCGAACAGCGCCTTGGCCCGATCGATCGCCAGTTGCTCGACCTCGTCGACGAACTCGCAGCCGCCGTAATAGCGCTTGCCGGGATAGCCCTCGGCATATTTGTTGGTCATCAGCGAGCCCTGCGCCTGGAGCACCGCCAGCGAGACGATGTTCTCGGACGCGATCAGCTCGATCTGGTCCTGTTCGCGCCCGAGCTCGCCGGCGATGGCGTGAGCCACGGCCGGGTCGGATTGCGCGAGGTCGGCGGTGAAGAAGCCGGAAAGGGCGTGCGGCCGGGCGAGGGGTGCGGTAGCGGATTGGCTCATCGGGCGACCTGTCGAATCGAGTACCGCCCGCAGCATTAGCGGGGGACGGGTCGCGAGGCTACCACTGCTTGCTGGCCAAAACCATCGCGTCGAGGAATGGTGGCCGCGAAAAATCGGTGGTTCAGCTGGCCGCGCGCAGCTGCGGCTCTGTCTGGGATGCCCAGAAGCGTTCGAGCTTGTTGAGCTCTTCGCCGAGCGCTGCCAGCTCATTGGGGCCAAGCCCGGCATGCACCAGCCGCTGGGCATCGCGCTCGAAGAATTCGTCGAGCTTGCTGCGAAGCGTCGCCCCCTTGGCGGACACCTTGATGCGCACCGAGCGCCGATCGTGCAGCGAGCGCTCCTGCAGCAGGTAGCCCGATTCAACCATCTTCTTGAGGTTGTACGAAACGTTCGAACCGAGATAATAGCCGCGCAGCGTCAGCTCACCGACAGTCAGCTGGTCATTGCCGATACTGTAGAGGATCAGGCTCTGGACGTTGTTGATGTCCTGGATTCCCAGCCGATCCAATTCGAGCTTCAGCACGTCGAGGGATTGACGGTGCAAACGTTCGATTACATGGATGGTGTCGTAGTAGGACCGCACAACGTTTCTCCCTCGACTCAGCGTACAGCAGCCTCTGCTAACTATACCTAATATTAAAACGTCAAGCTATCGAACCAAATTTTGTCCAACTTCTCAAAGGTTAAAATCGGAATGTTTCCTGCGACTCGCCTGCGACGCAACCGGCAAAATGCATGGATTCGTCATCTTGTGGCGGAAAATCGGGTGGACACGGCCGATCTGATCCTGCCGATCATCGTCATCGAGGGCGCCGCCCGGCGCGAGTCGATCGCGACCATGCCGGGTGTCGAACGGCTGTCGATCGACCTCGCGACCGAGGTCGCAGCCGAGGCCGCCGCGCTGGGCATTCCGGCGCTGGCGCTGTTTCCTGCGATCGCGCCCGAGCTCAAGTCCCCGGACGGGGCCGAGGCGCTCAAGGTCGACAATCTGCTGGGGCGCGCCATTGCGCACATCAAGAAGCAGGTCCCGGACATCGGCCTGATCGCGGACGTGGCGCTCGACCCTTACACCACACACGGGCATGACGGGCTGCTGGTCGACGGCCGGATCGTCAATGACGCGACCGTCGAGATTCTCTGCCGGCAAGCCCTGGCCGAAGCCGAGGCCGGCGTCGATATCGTGGCGCCGTCGGACATGATGGACGGGCGGGTGGGCGCGATCCGCGAGGCACTGGACGACGGCGGATACGAGAACGTCGCGATCCTGTCCTATGCCGCGAAATACGCCTCGACCTTCTACGGCCCGTTCCGCGACGCGCTGTCGACCCGCGGCCTTTTGAAGGGCGACAAGCGCACCTATCAGATGGATGTGGCCAACGGTGACGAGGCGCTGCGCGAGATCGAGCTCGACATCGCCGAGGGCGCCGACATGGTGATGGTGAAGCCGGGCCTGCCATATCTCGACATCATCTACCGGGTGAAGACCGAGTTCGGCGTGCCCACCGTCGCCTATCACGTGAGCGGCGAGTACGCGATGCTGCGGTTCGCGGCTGAAGCGGGCGCTTTCGATTACGAGACCGGGCTGATGGAGACCCTGCTCTGCTTCCGCCGCGCCGGCGCCGACGCAGTGCTGACATACGGCGCGCTGGACGCGGCCAGGCGGATCAAGGCGCGATAGCCCGTCAATTCCAGTCGCGAAAATTCTATCCCGCATCATACTTCGTCATCCGGCGAAGGTCGGGACCCATTTCCACGCATTGCTGGATCAATAGGTCACGTCAATTCGGACGTACGCATTAGCCCAGCCAAAGCGCCCTTAACGCTGCTTCAATGTCCGCGTGAGACTCCATCCGGCAAAGCCTCCCCTTGGCCGCACGCCTCCCTTCAGGCTCAGCCGGCCAGGGCGCGCGTTCGACATACCAGCCGAGATGCTTGCGGAAGATCCTGAGGCCAAGGCTGTCGCCGTAGAAGCGCAAGCTGTCGGCCAAATGGTCGAGCACAACACCAAGGCGCTCATCGGGACCGGGTTCATCGTCTTCCGCGCCGGTCTCCAGCCAGGCTTCAAGCGAGGCGGCAAGCCAGGGCCGGCCATAGGCGCCGCGGCCGAGCATCACCGCGTCTGCGCCAGACCGGTCGAGCGCTGCGCATGCCGTTTCGGCATCGACGATGTCGCCGTTGACGATCACCGGGAGCGCGGTCGCGGCCTTCACCGCGGCTACCGCCGACCAGTCCGACGCGCCGTTATAGAATTGCTGCCGCGTGCGGCCATGCACCGTGACCGCCTTCACCCCCGCGCGCTCGGCCCGCAAGGCCAGTTCCGGCGCGTTCTTCGAGGCGTCGTCCCAGCCCAGCCGCATCTTGAGCGTCACCGGGCGGCTGGTGGCGTCGACCGCGGCACGGATCAGCGTCTCGGCTTGGTCGAGGTCGCGCATCAGCGCCGAACCTGCCAGGTAGCCGGTCACCTCCTTGGCCGGGCAGCCCATGTTGAGGTCAATGATGTCCGCTCCGGCCGCCTCCGCCAGCCGGGCGCCCTCGGCAATCCAGGCCGGGTCGCAGCCGACCAGCTGCACCACCATCAGCGGCAGCCCCTCGCCCACCGCCGCGCGGCGGACAACGTCCGGCCGTCCTTTGGCGAACTCGGCGCAGGCGACCATCTCGGTCGCGACATAGGCGGCGCCCGCCCGCGACGCCGCGCGGCGGCAGGGCAAGTCGGTCACGCCGGTCATCGGCGCGAGCAGCACCCGGCCACCGACCGCGACCTCGCCGATCCTGAGCGGCGCCGCATTCATGGGGCCGCCAGCCAGTCGCGGATCACGCCGATCTGCGCCGGATCCATCAGCGCCGGAGCGTGGCCGCATTCGGGGAAGGTGACGAGCCGCGTCCCCGGCTTGCGCCGGACCATCTCTGCCGCGGTCTCGGCCAACAACAGGTCCGACTGTCCATCGCGCAGGACCAGCACGGGACAGCGTATGGCGTCCCACATTGGCCACA
>CAZVYC010000095.1:8920-17748 GCA_964631425.1 uncultured Rhodospirillales bacterium | reverse complement strand
AAGCGTGATCTCAGCTGCATTCAATCCTACCAGGCCTCCTACGTCGCGTGACCCGGTGACAGTCCCAGTCGCATAGGACTGCGTAATCGTGCTTAAGTCGAGGTTACGGCCGACGAGGCCACCCACTTGAGTATTGCCGGCGACAACGCCAGTGGCATAGGAAGACGTGATTGTGCCCCCGGAGCTCGGATCGCTCCTTGAGTTACGGCCAACAAGGCCGCCCACTTCAGTACCGGCCCTCGGATCACCAGCGCTTACTGTGCCAGTGGCATAGGATGACGTGATTGTACCGGTGTTCCAACCGACGAGCCCGCCCACCAGATCACCGCCTTCGACATCGCCAGTGGCGTAGGAAGACGTCACGCTACCACCTAAATTGGCGCCAACGAGGCCGCCGGTGGCCGAACTCAGGCGTAGGCCGAAGACCGCGCCGGTGGCGTAGGAGGCCGTGATTGCGCCGCCGACGTTGATGCCGACGAGGCCACCGACGTTGCTGCCAAGTACATCAGTGCCGGCGACAGTCCCGGTCGCGTAAGAAGACATCACCGTTCCATCGTTCTCGCCGACGAGCCCTCCGACGGAGTCTTGGCCGCTGACCGCGCCGGTCGCATAGGACTGGGTAATCGTGCTGAGGTAGACGTTGTGACCGACAAGGCCGCCGACTTGGGTGCCACCGTTCACCGTTCCGGTGGCGTACGACTGTGCAACCGTGGCTATGTCATTGAGGCCGATCAGGCCGCCCACGGCAAGGTCGCCAGTGACGTTCCCAGTGGCGTAGGACTGCCTGACATTGCGTTCGTTGGTGCCGACCAGCCCTCCTACGGCGTTCATGCCACTGACATCCCCGGTGGCGTAGGATGATGTAATGGTGCCGAGGTTATCGCCGACGAGACCACCGACGATATCGCCGGCATTGCCAGAGCCGTCGACGATGGCCTTGACCGACCCTGTGGCGTAAGAAGACGCGATCGAACCAAGATTCAGTCCTACCAGGCCCCCAACGTTGCTTTCCCCATCAACGGCGCCGCTTGCATAGGACTGGGTAATCGCCCCCGCCACCTCGTTGAGAGCGACAAGACCACCTACGTTCGTGCCGCCATTCACTGGTCCAGTGGCAAAGGAAGACGTGATGATGTTATCATTCTCGCCGGCCAGCCCACCAATATTACTGCTGCTATTATCACTGCCGCTGACGGCTCCGGTGGCATATGACTGAGTAATCGCGCCGACGTTAAAGCCAACAAGGCCACCAACGTCACTACTGCCGGTGACCGTACCCGTAGCATACGACTGAGTAACCGTGCCGAGGTTAATGCCCACAAGGCCACCAACGTTAATACTGCCATTGACCATGCCAGCGGCATAGGACTGCGTTATCGTGCTCAAGCTGGAGTTGATGCCGACAAGGCCACCCACTTGAACACCGCCGCTCACTGCGCCAGTGGCATAGGAAGACGTGATTGTGCCCCCTGAGTTCGAACCGACGATCTCGGCGTTCCAACCGACGAGCCCGCCCACTGTGTCATCGCCACTGACAGTGCCGGTGGCGTAGGAGGACGTTATGCTGCCGCTGAAGTTCCCGCCAACAAGGCCGCCGATGGCCGTAGCGAGGCGGTCGCCGCTGACAGTGCCGGTGGCATAGGAAGCCGTGACTAGGCCATCATTGAGGCCGACGAGGCCGCCGATGTCGGCGCCACGGACACCACCCATGACAGTGCCGGCGGCGTGGGAAGAAATCACTGTTCCATCGTTTTCGCCAACGAGCCCTCCGACGGAGGCTTGGCCGCTGACCGCGCCGGCGGCGTAGGATGACGTGACTGTACCGGTGTTTCGACCGACGAGCCCACCCACTCCGACGAAGCCGCTGACGGCGCCCGTGGCATAGGAAGACGTGACCAGGCCGTCATTGACGCCAACGAGTTCGCCGACGTCATGACCGCCGCCCGGATTGCCGGCACCAACGCTGCCTCCTATAAGGCCGATGTCGCGCACCGTCCCACCCGTGCCGACATAGCCGAACAGACCGGCGTCGTCCCCGAACAGACCGGCGTTGTTGGCGAACTTGATTATGGTCAGACCAGCTATCGTGTGACCCAGACCCTCGAAAGTTCCGGCGAACCGCGTCGTCGGATCGTTGGAGGCATTCGTGCCGACCAGCGCGTCCATATAGAGCGTGCCCGCGGCATCCAGACTACCCGCCAGGGCATAGGCGCCCTTGAGCCCCGGACCATAGGTCGCGACCACGCTGCCGTTAACCGCGCTCGTCCCGTCGATCGCGTCGAGCTGAGCCAAATTGTAGACCAGCGTATAGGGCGTGCCGTTTATCGTCAGCGCCTGGCCCGCGATGCCGGTGCCGCTCGGGCCCGCCGCGAAACTCGCGCTCGCGCCTTTGCTGAAGCTGAGGGTGCCGCCTGTGCCGCCATCGTTTGTCAGCAGCGTCAGCCCGCCGGTGGCGATGATGCTCAAGTTCGCGTTGATGGCGACCGCGTGGAAGGAATCCAGCGTCAAGGTTGAACTCGATGACCACATCACCCCGTCTGCCACGACAATATCGCCGTCGGCGCTGCCTCCTGATCCGCCGCTCGTTTTCACCCTGACATTGGCGACGGCCAGCTCATCTTGCAGCGTCTTGGGCGTGACGACCGAGCCCGTTCCGGTTATGGCGGAGCCCGCATCGTTGCTCTTTCTATCGTTAGTGACCGTCAGGTCGCTGGCGCCGAGCAACAGGGTGCCGGTTTGACCATTGGCGGCGGTCAAGGTCGTCAGTCCAGTGTAGGTCAGGACGCCTTCCGACGAGACTTCCACGCTACCGCCGTTACCGCCCTGACCCCTCCCACGCGCCACAATCACTCCTGAGAACGCGGTGCTGTTGTCCGACCGGACCACCACGTCGCCGCCCGCTTTTCCGGACGCCTTTATCGTCCCCGACACCTCAACGTCGCGGCCGGTAACGTCTACCGTGCCGCCCGGTTGCCGACCGCCTCCCGAGACGTCTAGTTCGCCGATGACCTTAACGTCACCACCCTCGTCACCGCCGATGACGATCGCGCCGGATTGGCCGCCAATGGTGCGCGCCTCGATGGAGCCCGAGATATTGATCGCATTGCGCGCCGCATCATGCGCAGTAGCCGCACTGATCACGACGGTGCCGCCATTGGCGATGATCGTGCCGCTATCCTGGATCAGCGCGCGTTTACCGTGGATGTCGGTCGGCACTGCGACCTGCAGGAACCCATCACCGGAGACATCGAGCGTTGCCGCCTCGCCCGACCCCAGCCCCACCTTGCCCATCGGCACACGGATCAGGCCGGCATTATCGACCGCGCCACCGAGCAGCGCCGCATAGCCGCCTCGTCCGATTCGAATTGTACCGGCATTGCTGACAGTCGCCGACGACCCGTTGCCGGTAAAATTTCGGCGGCCCGCTTCGAAGTCGTCATCCGATATGTTGAACGTCGAGGCGACGAAGCCCCCTGCGACATCGACCACGCCGCTTTTGGTGATGGCGATCCCGTTGGGATTGACCAGATAGACTTGCCCGTTGGCGTCGAGCTGTCCTGCGATGGTCGACGGCGTCGAACCCGTGACACGGTTGAGAATCGCGGCCTTGCTGTTCGGCTGCTGGATATCAACGCGGTTGGCCTGTCCGATCGAAAAGCCCTGCCAATTGACGATTGCGTTCGGCGTCGATTGCTGGATCGCCAGGACCGTACTCGACGGCTGCGTGATCGTTACCCCTCCGGAGGCGACATGCCCGCCGGTTGGTAGCGACTGCGCCAAAACAGGCTCGACCGCCACGAGCGCGGTTGCTGAGAGAAGTGCGGCAAGCACGGGACGATGGCGAATCATGGACGACCTCTCAAGGCCAGTCGATTTAGATCGGCGTGAACAAGGACAATGCCATGGACGATGAGCGTGAGGTAAATACTGTTGCTTCTGCAGACTCTCAGCTTCAAGTCCTGAGTTATATTTTTTTATTTAGAGAAACACAGTAGAAGTCTTTTATAGCATGGTAGCGCGTAATATAAAACATTAATTTAAGGTTATATGGCGGTAATCACTTCGGCATGGATGATTATTGAAGTGGGTAAATATTAGAATCTCGGTTGCTCTATCGGTATAACCGCATAAGCGACAGAACCGGCATTTAGGCGGGATGCGTTGATGTCGAATCACGCAATGGCCCACCGTCATTGCGAGCACAGCGAACCAACAATATTCGCTTCACCCTAAAATCATCCCACTCAGCGGGATGTGATCAAGTCGAATCGCGTCCTGCTATAAACGCTAGCGAATCAGCTCACAGCTTGTCCCTGCAGGGCAGCCAGCAGCGCAGCCCCGTTCGGTGAGCCCAGACCCGTGCATGCATCCCAGCCGACGCGAGCGGAATAGGCACCATTGTTGCCGGAGGTTATGTCGCGGAAGGCGTTCGGGTTGCTGTACAGCGCTGGATGGAGAAATCCGACTGGCCTTCCCAATGCCTCATTGAGGATCGCGATCAGCCCGGCCCAGAGGGGCGCTACGGCGCTGGTGCCGCCGAACACCGCGTTCTTCCCGTCGCCCTCGATCTGATAGCCGGTCGCCGGGTCGGCATCGCCTGAGACATCGGGAACGCCCCGCCCAACGCGGCCACCCGGATTGGCCGAGGGCGGAACATCGGCCGACGACTGATAGGACGGCAGGTCGAAAACGTCGCTGATCCCGCCGCCGGTGGCGCCGCCGCTCGCCTCGTTCCAGACGGTTTCGGCGGTGATCGCGCCATCTGTGGCGCTCAGGCGAGTACCGCCGCACGCCAATGCATAGGGGCTTGAGGCTGGGAAATCGGCATGCGCCAGCCCGTCCGTGACTCCGTCGGACGAACCGCCGTCGCCCGCTGCGCAGCATATCGTCACCCCCATCGCCGCGGCGTCCTGGAACGCCTGGCTCATCGTCTGCATCGATTGCTGCGTCCACTGGCTTTCCGGCGAACCCCAGCTGATCGAGATGACCGAGGGGGCGTTGGTCTTGTCATGCACGGCCTGGGTCACCGCATCGAGAAAGCCCTGGTCGGTGTTGGGCGCAAAGTAGACGAAGATTTTGGCGTCCGGCGCGATCGCCCCGGCAACCTCGATATCCAGCACGACCTCGCCATCGGCACCGTTCAGGTCTCCGGTCGCCGCGTTCTGGCCACCGTCAACCGATACGCTGGTGACCGCGGGTGCCAAACCCAGCCCATTGAAATAGGCGGTCAGGTCGGCCTGCTTGAACCCGCCGCCCAATTCGATCAGGGCGATGGCCTCGCCGGCGCCCGTGCCGGAGGGAAACTGGTATAGGCGGGCCAGGTCGCGGCCGGTGAATGTCGTCTCTGCCGGCGCAGCCAACGGCCTGATCTTCGGCGTCGCGGCCGGTCGGTCGTCGAAGCCCAGGACGGACACGACGATATCGGCGATTCGCGGGTGCAGGCCCACATGCCCCTTGCGTCCACGATAGGTATGGCTTCCCTGTCTATATTGGGCAATATCGACATCGAAGGCCTTCTGAAACACGGCCAGGGGCCCCGACAGCTTGACGAGACGTCGGGCGGGGTCCTGTTCGGTCACCGTCAAGCCCTGACCTTGGGCATACGCGACGACGGTCTGGATGTCGGCTGGATCGGCACCGTAGGCCTTCTCGAATTCCTCACGGCTTATCGGGGTTGCTTGGCCAGGCTCAGGCACAGATGCCCGAGGGCGCAAATACAGCGTCACGGATATGGGGGCATTGGGATCTGCGGGGCCGATGCAGGTCGAACCATGCATCGGCGACCGCTCGCTGCCGGGGAGCGGGATGAACGCGGGATTGGCCATGATTGAACCCTCCATGGTCTACACAACACCGCACTGGCGATTAGAGGTCGGGCCATCAAGCGCAGTCAATAAGTGAATTCTACTCCCTTTTCCTTCCACGCACGAACGCAGGCATCTGGCAGTGCTACGGGCCGCGCTCGATATCAGCCCGCAACGTCGCCAGGACACGAGCCAGATTCTTGCCGACCCGCTCGAGCGCCTCGTCCCAGGTGAACAGCCCGAACCGGTCGAATTCGGGCATGAGGCACCCGGTCACTGTGAAGCTCGAGGCGCAGACCAGGGTCGTCGGATCGGGCAGCGTGTCCGGCCGCCAGGCAAAAAGGGCGATGTCCTTGTCCCGCATATACGGGTGGACGCCCAGGTCGGTCAGATCACGCGGCGGGACGAGAAGGCCGGTCTCTTCGCGCAGCTCGCGCGCCGCGGCCTCGATAAGGGTTTCGCCCGGTTCCGCCACGCCCTTGGGGATGTCCCAGCGCGGCGAGCGCGTCGCGTGGCCGAGAAGAACCCTCTCGCCATTGGTCACAACGACACCGCAGCTGGTTCTGAGCGCCGCCCGCATGGTTCGCATGCGCCTACTCCACCGGCCTGCCGGCCTTGCCGCGCGGCCCGTAGGCCGCGACCAGCAGGAACGATACAGCCAGGGTGGCGGCGACCACTGTGAACATCGGCGTGATCCCGCGTGCGTGCAGCAGCCTGGGCAGGACGAATGGCGCCATCGCCGAGCTGACGCGGTTGACCGCCCAGGTCGCCGAGGCGGCTGAACTGCGCAGCCGCGTCGGGAACAGTTCCGAGGCGTAGACGGCCAAGGCGGCGAGATAGACGTTGCTGATGAAATTGAAGGCGAGGCTGCTGATGATCAGCCCGGCCGGCGCCGCGCTGACGGCGAAGCTCATGACCGCCGCCGCCATGACGCCCGCGCAGAGCGCGATGGTGGTGCGCCGTTCGATCCGATCGGTGAAGAACGCCGCGAAAAACGTGCCCAGAAAGGCCCCGAACGGCGAGATTCCAATATAGAGCAGCGTATCGGAGAGCTTGTATCCCTTCTCGATCAGGACCGGCCCGCTTAGCAGCGGAAAGCCGACCACCGCCCAGGGGCTGAGGAAATAGAGGCCCGCCATCACCAGCAATTCGCGGCGATAACGCCTGATCCAGGAGCCGCCGCGGGCCGGTGCCTCCGGCTCGGTCGCGGGTGCGGGAACTGCGGTGTCCTTCGGCTGCCAGACGACGGGAGACGCTTCGAACGCCCGGCAGCCGATCTCGGCCTCGTCGGCGCGTCCGGTCGCCGCCAGCCAGCGCGGCGATTCGGGCATGATCCAGAACAGCACGGCTGCGCCCACCGCACCGGCGCTGCCAACGACGAAGGCCCATTTCCAGGCTTCGAGTCCCAGCGGCTGAATCGGCGTCAGCCAGCGGATCAGGAGGATTCCCGCTGCCTGACCCAAGGTCGCGAAGGCGATCGCGATCAGAATCAGCATGCCGCGCCGCCGCGACGGCAGGATGTCGGTCAGATAGGCGAGCATCAAAGGTGGATAGGCGCCCAGCACGAGGCCCGCGAGCAGACGGAAGGCGGCGAGCGATTCGATCCTGTCGGTGGTCATCATCGCCAGCGAGGTCAGCGCCAGCCACAAGAGCCCGGTCGTGAGGACGGCGCGGCGCCCAACCCTGTCGGCGAGCCATCCCAATGCCGGAGCGCCGACGATGGCGCCGGCATAGACCGCCGACAGCAGCATCGACAGCCGGTCCGGCGCGACCCTGTGGGGCGGCGCCGAAAACACCGCGGAGAGCGCGCCGCCCAGCGCGACCTCGAGCAGGTCGAAGGTGAAGCCGATCGAGCAGACCGCGACGATCGCCGCGTGGAGGCGGGTGATCGGCAGGCGGTCGAGCCGCCCCGCGATATCCGCGTCGGCGACGGGCTCGTCGAGCGCCAATTCCTGCCGGGTCACACGCAAATCCCGATAATGTCCATCTTCGGCTGAATCATAACAGGAACATACCACTATGACTGTCACAGTCGACGGCCAGACCATCGAATACTCATTAACTAACGTCGCGGAGGAGCATAGAGGGCGCGAAGCCCGCTGATGTGCTGACGCAGCTCCTTTCTGGCAAGCACCCGGGCGAGCGTGTAGCCTAACCGCTTACTTTTGGCGAACGGGAGCAGCGTGTGGCGGATAACGGAGAGCGACCGTTCGAGCCCTGGTTCTTCGAGGTCGAGCCGCCCTTCGCGCTCACCGATGACGAGCGCGCGAAGGTCAGCACCTTGGAGGCGCTCGGGCGCGAACTGGTCAAGCGCATGGTCCAGCAGATCGCGCTCGACGACAACGTCCCTTGGGAAGCGATCACGCCGGCTTTCGCCGACAGCGCAATTGACCGGGTGCGCGACGCCATCACCGCGGCCCGCAATGCCGGCCGCACCTTCCGCGCCGCCAATGACCTGGAAGAGCTGGCCGGGCATTACATGGATACGATGCGCCTCTGGCTCGCGATCTACGGCGCCGCGCGCGACCGCGGCGACTGACGCGCGGAACCTGCCCCCGCCGGAACATGTGCCGCCTGGAACATGCGTCCCCCGCCACGCGCTTAACCTGTATCGCAACAGCGACAGGTGTCCCGATGATCAAGGAAACCAACGCCAACCGGACCGAGCGGACGATCGACAATCTGGATGACCGCAAGCGGGCTGGGACCGACGGCGGCAAGGCGGGCGTGTCCAGTTCGACCGGCCGCGGTCACGGCCGCATCACGCCTCAGACGCCGCGCCATGTCCAGACCAGCGCGATAGCCGATATCGACGAACGGGAAGGGGTCGATCCAGCCTACGCAAGGTCCCGCGAGCCACCGGCCTGACTCACGCAGAACGGAGCCATTGATGAAGCTCATGCAAGCATTGCTGGGTTGCGCGATCGTGGTCGCGCCCGCCACCGCCCTGGCGCAGACTGAGGCCGGCACGCCACCCGGGCAGGAGCCGGCGCTCACCCCCGGCAACGGAACGTCGAGCTCGCG
>CAZVYC010000095.1:0-8820 GCA_964631425.1 uncultured Rhodospirillales bacterium | reverse complement strand
CGCCACCCGGGCAGGAGCCGGCGCTCACCCCCGGCAACGGAACGTCGAGCTCGCGCTCCGGCACGACCATTACCAATAACGGCCTGGCGAATGTCTGGGCGATCCCGGCGCAGTCCCGCTATTTCTGTCCGGGCGACAAGCGCTACGGCAAGGGCAAAAGCGGGACCTACATGTCCGAGGCCGATGCCCGTAACGCCGGCGACAAGCCGGCCCACGGCAAGACCTGCTCCTGAGGCGCGTCAGCCAAAAACCCCGGAACGCGGTCAGCGGAGTCCGCACCGCCGCACAGCACCAGCCAGCAGAAGGCGAAGGTCCGAACGAGGGCGAGCGTACGCATGAGGTGGGCGATCCTGAACCCGGGTTTGAATCACCGGGCAAGGTTCGTTTGCCGCGCCGTGCTGACCGCGCCGCTCCCGCCCGAGGACGGCCGAAAATTACATGGAGGGTGACGAAAATAGTGCGGCGTTCCGGCGCAGGCCGCTGAAAACCGGCAAGTTCATCCGCTGCGCGGCGGAACTGTCACGACCCCGAAGGGATACTGTCTCCGACTTCCCTCAATCTAGAACCGCATGCTGAACCGGCTGCGCGGTCGCCTTCGGAATTCGCATGAACAGGACCAGCGGCAGCATCACCACCGAGAGGATGGCCAGCAGCAGGAACCCATTGATATAGGCGATCATTCCCGCCTGCAGCGTCAGGTCGAAATTCAGCAGCCGCATCGACATCGCGGTCGACATGCCGGCGTGCGGCGCCACCCAGTGCCGGAACGGCGTCATGAACTCGCTGAGATAACCGTGCTGGATCTGCGTCAGCTCGACGATCCGCGCCGATGCGACCGCGACTCCGATCGACCCGCCCAGGTTGCGCATCAGGTTGAAGAACGCCGTCCCGTCGTTCCTGAGCTCGTTCGACAGGGTCGAGAAGGCGACCGTCGCCGCCGGCAGCGTGATCGCGCCCATCCCCACGCCTTGCAGCGCGCCGGTCCACACGATCTGGGACATTGGCACAGACAACGACCAGCGCGACATCAGCCACAGCGAAATGCCGTTCATCACCATGCCGAAGGCGATCACCGCGCGGGGGTCCACCCGTCCGTGCAGCCGCCCGATCGCCAGCATGGTCAGCATCATCCCGATCCCGCGCGGTGAGGTGGCATACCCCGCCGTCATCACCGGATAGTTGAGCTCAAGCTGCAACAGCTGCGGCACCAGCACGAGCGCGCCAAGATAGATCATGAAGATCAGCGCCATGATCACGGTGCCGATCGTATAAGTCAGGTCGCGGAACAGCCTGATGTCGATGAACGGGTGCCGCGTCGTCATGCTGTGCACGATGAACATGTAGAGCCCGAAGAGGGTCAGCGCGCTCTCGATCAAGATTTCCGGCGACTGGAACCATCCTTTCTGCTCGCCCCGGTCCAGGATCACCTGCAGCCCGGCGATGCCCAGGCTGAGGAACAGGAAGCCCAGCCAGTCCAGCCGCCGCCCTGGTTCGCGTGCGGCATCATGAAGGAAGATCAGCGCGCCGGCGATGCACAGCACCCCGATCGGTACGTTGATGTAGAAGCACCAGCGCCAGCTCAACTCCTCGGTCAGGTAGCCGCCGACGACCGGCCCCAGGATCGGCCCCACCATGATGCCAAGGGAGAAGATGCCCATCGCCCTCGCGGTTTCGCTGCGCGGGTACGCGTCCAGCAGCATGGCCTGCGCCAGCGGCACCACCACTGCGCCGAACGCACCTTGAAACATGCGGAAGATCACGATCTGCGGCAGGGTCGTCGCCACGCCGCACAGGATCGAGGTGAGCGTGAAGCCCGCGATGCAGCCGATGAACACTCGGGACCGGCCCAGCCGCGCCGCGATGAACCCGGTCGTCGGTGTCGCGATGGCCGATACGACTATATAGGAGGTCAGCACCCAGGCGATCTGGTCCTGCGTTGCCCCCAGGCTGCCCTGCATGTGTGGCAGGGCCACATTGGCAATGGTCGTATCCAGCACCTGCATCACCGCCGCGGCCATGGCGATCAGCGTGATCATCACCCGGTTGGGCTCCCGCGCAACCGCCGCGCGCTCGACTGTGGTCATCAGGCGCGCGCCAGGCCGGCGTGGTTGACGGAGACGCAATGTTTCATCGGTTCCGATTGCCGCGTTTCCGCCCTGAAGTCCAGATCATGTTCGATAGCCAGACCCTCGCTCTCGAGCCAATGAACCGCAAATGGCCACAGGCCGCGCGGATCAAACACAAGCGCCTGGCGTTAATCTGGCATTGGAAAGCTCAGGTTCGAAGGAGAGTATAATGGAGAACAAGACGGCAGCCATGGTCGGAGCTGTTGCCGCGCTTACGGCCGGTTCCGCGCTCGCTGCAACACCGGTTGCTGACGGACCGCCGGTGCCGGTCGCCGCGTCATATGCCGAATTGCTCGACCCGATTCCGAATGCCGCGGAACGGTTGAAAGTGGCGGATGCGGAAGCAGCCGCGAGGCCACCCGGGGTGATCGAGGTTCAATATCATCATCATCATCATCACCACCCCAGGGCCTGGTACCTCTCGAATGGGTATTACTGGCATGGTGGTGGCTGGGTGCTGCGGCCGGTCCGCCATCATCACCACCACCACCATCACCACCACGGCGAGTGATGCGCTGCTTTGGCTGAACCGGCGCGGCGTGCCCGCGCCGGTTCACTTGCCTATTCTGCCCGAGCCTTGGCCTTCGCCGCGCTGAAGAACTGGCGATAGGTGCCGTCGAAGACGGTATTCGTGGTCGAGGTCCAGCGCGTTCCCTTGGCCAGCATATCGCGGCTTGCCGCCAAGCGGCGGGCACGCATTTCCCGTTGCGCCGCCTCGTCTTCCGTCATCGGCTGCAGCTCCAGCTCCGGATCAGCCGGCAGGACGATGATGCTCATGAATGGCTCGCCCTTGCGGAAGATGTGGGTGACCCCCTTCGGCGGCGCCTTGAAGATGCAGAAAAACATCATCGGCCACCAATCGGTGCGGATCAGCGCGGGCACCGCCAGCGGCGTCGTGTTCGTCGCATCGGTAAAATAACGCGGGAGCGGCTCGGTCCGGATCGCCCAGCCGCTCGGCACTTCGAGATCCAGCGAGATCTGATACGAGTAATAATCCTCGCCGAAGGGCCGGAACGGTGGCCACATCATGTCGGTGTCGACCGGCTCGCCCCAGTCCGCCTCCAGCCGCACGCGGCCGCGGAACTGGGTGACACGCAGTTCCTCCTCGAAAGGATAGAGAACCTCTACGCCATAGCGGGCGCTTTCCGAGTAGGGCAAGCAGTGCCAGGGCTGCTCATGGCTTCCATCCGCCCGTGGCTGCCGTTCGCCACCCCAGCCGGGAACGGCCAGCTTGATGGCCTGGGGCGGCGGACGATGCCCATGAAGGCGATATTTGAGCGTCGGCATTCGGCGTCCTATCAGCGCTGCGATCGTTCATCAACCCGCCTTCTGTCCCGGTGGTTCTGCGGCTTGGAGAAGCTTCACCGCTTTTCTTTCGGGATACCCACCACCCAAATGAGACTATAAGTCTCGATGATGCTTGCAGTTCGACCAAGATGTAGTCCATGACCCAGCAACCGCAGCCACGGCAGGTCGACCCACGGCGATGGGGGCTCTATTTCGTACTCCTGTTCGGCGCGGTTAATCTCTTCGCCGACATGGCTTACGAGGGCGCGCGCAGCGTCACCGGTCCGTTCCTCGGCATGCTCGGCGCCAGCGGCTTCATCATCGGTGCCGTCACAGGATTCGGCGAGCTGCTGGGCTACTCCCTGCGCTTCGTGTCCGGCCGCTGGGCTGACCGCAGCCGCCTCTACTGGCCGATCACGATTGCCGGCTATCTGGTGCAGATGACCGCCGTGCCGGCGCTGGCACTCGCCGGCAACTGGCCGGCGGCGGCCGCGCTCATCGTGGTCGAGCGGATCGGCAAGGCTACCCGCAACCCGCCGCGCGACGTGATGCTGGCCGGCGCGGGCGAGCATATGGGGCAGGGCTGGGCCTTCGGCATCAACGAGGCCCTCGACCAGCTGGGCGCCTTCATCGGCCCGCTCGTGGTCGCCGCCGTCCTGGCCGGGCAGGGACGCTATCAGCTGGCCTTCGGGTTGCTCGCGATCCCGTCCGCGCTGACCTTGCTTCTGGTTCTGGGCGCGCGTTTCCGTTTTCCCGATGCGGGGCGCGTCGAGCCCAAGGCGGAGGCACAATCCTCGCAGCATTATCCGCCGGCCTTCTGGTGGTACTTGGCGGGTGCCGGCCTGGCCGGCTTCGGGTTCGCCGACTACTCGCTCATTGCCTATCATTTCAGCAAGGCCGCTACAGTCCCGCTCGCGTGGATACCCGTTTTTTACGCCCTGGCCATGGGTGCCGGCGGATTGGGCGCGCTCATCCTTGGACGGCTCTTCGACCGGATGGGGCTGATCGTCATCTTGCCGCTCACGCTTGTCACCGCGGCTTATGCACCGCTCTCGTTCCTGGGCGGTTTCGCGCCGGCGCTCGCGGGCGCGCTGCTCTGGGGCATCGGGGTCGGCGCCCACGAATCCGTGATGCAGGCGGCTGTGGCGCGGATGGTCGGACGCGCGCGTCTCGGCTCGGCCTACGGCCTGTTCGGCGCCGCCTTTGGCATCTCCTGGTTCGCCGGCAGCGCCGCGCTGGGGGCGCTCTATGATCGCTCGGTCGCAGCCATGGTCGCGGTCGCGGTCGTCGCGCAAGTGCTGGCCTTGGCCCCGCTGATGATGGCGGTCAGGAAAAGCAAAGCCGGTTGATCACCACCCATGCCCTCTCAGAACGCTCCCTCGCTCGATGATTTCGCAGAAATCGCCGAGGCCGCGCTGGCCGAAATCCCGGGGGAATTCAGGCGCTATATCGAGGGCGTGGCGCTGAGGATCGATGAGATGCCCGACCGCGGCACGCTCCGCCGGCTTGGCATCGCCCACCCGCTGGGCCTGCTCGGCCTCTATCGCGGCGTTCCCTTCGGCCACAAGGCCGCCGGCGCGATCGTCCATGACGTGGACATGATCTTCCTCTATCGCCGGCCGATCCTGGAGCACTGGCGGTTCCGCGGCGGCTCGCTGAAGGAATTGATCCGGCACGTCCTCGTGCATGAGATCGGCCACCATTTCGGCTTGTCCGACGACGACATGGCGCGGATCGAGAACATGCCCGACTGAGCCGCCTTGCAGTAGGGCGGGCCTTCGTGCCCGCCAATCTTCGTCGGAAGACGGGCACGCGGAGGCCCGCCCCACGAGCTTCAGACTTGTCGAAGTCGTGGGCTCGCAATGCCAAATGGTGGATCGTAGCATTCAGACTGCATCAAGCGCCTAAGGAAGGGGAGTCATCGTGGAAAAGCTGATCTATCTGCTCTGGAAAGATGTCGGCCAGCCGGACGAGGCGTTCAACGCCGCGCTGCTGGGGTCGGTCGCCCGCCGCCTCGCGGCGCTCAAGGCAGAGCGCATTCAGGTGAACGTCGTGGATGCGCCGGTGGCGCCGGGCAAGGCGCTCCGTTTCGAAACTCTCCGTCCGATGCCGGCGGCGATGGTCTCCTTCTGGCTCAACGCCGCCCATGCCCGCGCGCCGTTCGAGGCGGTGCTGGAAGAAGTTGCGCCCCGCGTCGCCGGCTACGCCGTCTCGGAATCGACCGTGCTGCCGATCTCCGACCGGCAAGCCGAAGGCGTGCGCACCCGCGGGTTCTCGCAGGTCGCGATCTTCCGCAAGCTGCCCGGCATCACGCAGGAAGGATTTCTGCAGATCTGGATGCGGGACCAGACAAAGGTGGGGCCGGAAACGCAGGACACGTTCTATTACGGCCAGAACATCGTCGTGCGCGCGCTTACCGTCGGCGCGCCGCCCTTGGACGGCATCGTCGAGGAATGCTACCCGATCGAGGCGCTGACCGACCACTTGGTCTATTGGCGCGCGACCGGCTCCGAGGAGGTCTTCCAGGCCAACCTGAAACGCGAGCTCGACAACGTCGCCCGCTTCATCGATTCCGAGAGCACCACCGTCTTGGTCACCAGCCAATACCGCTTCGGCGGCTGGACCGACCAGCAACCGACGGCGTGATTCCCAATAAAGGTAGTCTCTGGACCAGGTAGCCTTGCACTGCTGAAATCCGAAGAGTTGCGGCGCGCCCGTGCGCGCAGTGAGTAAAATGTTCATGCTTGGCGGTTCCGCGGCGGCCCGCTGAAGGATTTGATCCGGCGCGTCCTCGTGCACGAGATCGGCCACCATTTCGGCCTATCCGACGACGACCTGGAGCGGATTGAGAACGCGCCGGACTAGTATCCGATCCAGAGGAGCGTGATTCACACGCGACGGCCGCGTGAATCGGATACTAAACATGAACCGACGTACTGACTTTCTGTGAAATCGGTACTAGGGCGGGATGCGTTGATGTCGAATCACCCAAGGGCAAACCGCACTTGCGAGCGCAGCGAAGCAATCCATGGTTTCCGCGCGCACGAAGACATGGATTGCTTGCTCGGGCCGGCGAAGCCGGACACGCGCGCTCGCAATGACGAAGGTTGTTGAAGGCGGCCCGCGCCCATTGGCGGCGACAAACGGCGGCTCAACCGCGTCGAGTTCGCCATCCCCCTCCACCTCCGGCACCCGGTCGGCATAAGGCGAGCCCTTCGGCTTCGTCCGCATTTCCTCGACCGCCCAGGGCTCGTCCTGCCACAGGCTCAGATCGGGATTGATCCCCAGGTCGCGGCAGATGCGGGCGATGATCTCGCCGAACGGCCGATCCTTGAGCTCGCCGCACGCCTCGTAATCGCGCAGCGTCTCGTACATCGCCGAATAGGTATTCTCGACGTCTTCCTCGTCGATCTCGTCCGCGTCGGCTTCCGCCAACGCGACCGCGTGATCGATCGCCCGCCTGACCGCGCGCTGCACGATCTTCCGGCGCCGGATCTGGTATCCTTGCTGCACGAACGCCCTATGCTCGACCTCCGCCGTCCGCCGCTCGGCCTCTGTGGCCGCCTGCTTCTCTTCCAGCGCCAGCAGCTCCTTGTCGATCAGCTTTTCCAGCGCGATCGTCTGCCTGACCGCGTGGGCGACCCGCGCATAGTCCGGCCCCAGCGTGTCCAGTTCCTGGCCCAGATCCGCCGGCTCAGCCGGTTGCACGGCCTGCTCGCGGATCTCCCGTGCCAGCACCATGCCGATCTCGGCCAATTCTTCCAGCCACATCATCTGCCGCTCGGCCCGCTCCGCCGACGCCCGGGCCCGATCGCGCACGCGGTCTTCCGCCCGCTCCGGCTCGGGCTCGTTCGGGGCCGTGCTGGCCGATGGTAAGGCGGGTTGCGTCGCAGACATGAACTAAAAAAGAACATAAAACGTACAATTGCCAAGGGGGTACATCGCGCGTAGCGCGGAAAAGCACGGCATTCTGCCGCCGCGCTTCTTACCCTCCTTAGGCCCTCAAGGCGAAGGACGGAGGTCGCCAGAAGAAGTTATTCCAGTTCCTGAATGATATTGGCGCGCGGGCGCTGAGTAGGCACCTGGCCGCGTGTTGGAAATGTCCTCAGCTATCAACCACGCCTACGAAAAAAAAGAATAGTCGGGCGCTTTGGCGATCAGCATGAGTTGAAGCTGATAGCGCCTAGTACCTCGGCACAGAAGTTTTGACCGGTTGCACGGGGCAGCCTTCGTTTAGGGCTGTCTGTCAGCCGCGTGAACCGGAGCGGGACAGCTGCTTCCACCCCAACTCAGCCTTTCCAGCGCGGCTTGTCACATCCCCGAAGCGGACGTTTGTTCATCGTGCATGCCGATACCATGGAGCCGAGCCCAGGCCGTTTACCGTTGCGGCCGATGAGGGATCGCGCCTGCGCCACGCCGTCGCCAACCATTCTCGCTGCCGTTGAGTATAAGCTATAAAGATTGAAGCTGGATGTGGGCGGCACCAGCACCTTTACCTATCGCTCTGCGACGGAAGGAGCGCCTGACGCCCAAGCGCGAAGCCAGGACGCCGCTTGGCTTCCCGGCCAGCGTCTGGCGCTGCCCGGCCGGACGGCAGCCAGAGCTACAATCCGCGCCAGTCGGAAGGATCGCTCCAATGGTGATATACCTGCGCCGCCTTCTATGCCTTCTATTGCTGGTATCTCCCGGCTGCGTCTCGCCGCTTGCATTTACCAGCCCTTGCCCCCCAGGCCCCGACCCGAACAATAGTTCTTGCACGGCAAGTGGACCGGTGACGTCCGGGACGATGGTATTCGCCTCAAATTTCGACCCATCCAACTCGCTGACCGTGACCTACGATGGACAAGACCTTACCAATACCCTAACACCGCCGCCCAGTCCCAATGGCACCAGCACGTTCCCGCTGCCGCCGCCGCAGTACTTCGGATATGCTACGGCCACGAATACACTTCAGGCCGCCGCCACGTGTGGCTTTTTCTGCGTCTACCCGACGAAGACGGTTACATTTACCGTGTTAAAACTCGCCATCAGCGCGGCGAGCGCCAACAATTTCCCCAACCAGCCAGTTACGGCCAGCCTCTCCTCGCCCTCGCAGGCATTCGTCGTGACCGGGTCCGCGTCACCTGTCGCAGTGACGCTGCAAGCCGACACGCCGTACGTGCAATTCCTAAGCTCGCCGAACGGCACTCCCGAATCGTCGCTGACGCTTAACGTCAACGGTGAGGCAACTTTCTGGCTGAAGGCCATCCCCCCGATACTGCCCCCCTCGAATGTGACAGTGTCCGCTACAGCCCCCGGCTTCCTGGAGGGTGATCAGATGTGCATGGTGATACCCTAGCAGGCTGTTGAAAAAGTCGGTGGCCCCACCGACTCCGGCATGATTCAATCAAGGCCATAGGTTTTTGGC
>CAZVYC010000094.1:0-17775 GCA_964631425.1 uncultured Rhodospirillales bacterium | reverse complement strand
CTGAAGATGCTTCCGCCGCCCGCCGGCCAATAATGAATTTATCGGGGATCGGTTTTCTCGCAACAGTCTTAATCGGTTCGCTATTCACAGCAGTCGGTCGGGTCCAGGCTCAGACGGCGAGCCAGATCACGCCGGAAACCTTGGCGCCGCCGGTTCAGCCGCGGCTGGGCCAGGGATTTTCCACGCCGGGAGATATTGGCATCGAGACGCCCGCAGGCGCCGAGAACCTGTTCGTCACGATAGGAGCCGTCAAGATCGAGGGCAACTTTCCGGCATTGGAGGACGCCAACCAGGCAATCGTCACACAGCTGGCGGGAAAGCGTGTTTCTGGCGCCGATATCTTCGCCGCCGCGCGGGCACTCGAACGGGCCTACGTTAAAGCGGGCTATGTCTTGGTTCGCGTCGTACTGCCGGCACAGAAGATCGTCGACGGAGCGACAATTCGGTTTCTCGTCATCGACGGCTTCATCGAGCGTGTCGAGACCAAAGGTGCGCCTGAACTCACTCGCGCGCGGCTTGACGCTGTGCTTGCACCGCTCGTTGGGAAGCGCGGCATCACCTTGGCCGAGATTGAGCGGCGCATTCTGCTGGCCGGGGACACGCCCGGCATCATTCTGCGCTCGACCTTGGCCCCCGGGTCGACGACCGGCGCAACCATTCTCATCATCGACGCGACGCATCAGGCAGTGAGCGCTGTGTTCACGGCCGACAACACGCTGGCCGGCGGGCTTGGCGGATTTCAGATGGGAGTCGGCGCCGATTTGAACGACGTATTCGGCTTCGGCGAGCTGATCTACCTCCGCGCTGATGGATATCCTGGCTACGGCCCCAATGGGTTCTTTACGTCTTACCCGCGTAATCGCCTGTTGGCGGGCGGGTTTGTTGTACCGATCGGGATTGACGGCCTCACCTTCAACACAGAGGTCACCGATGCGCGAACCAATTCGGCGCCGAGCGACGGCGCGTCCTCGTCCGACGTGTTTCAACGGCTGTCGCTGCGGCTGCGTTATCCCTGGCTGCGTTCGCGCGACCTGAATTTTGCGACCGAGCTCGCCTTCGACGCGCAAGACGAAAGACTTGGTCTGCGTCTTCCAGGTGTCAGCCTACCGCTATCGGAAGACCGGCTACGGATCCTGCGGATCGCGGCAGATGTCGATTATCTTGCCCCGTGGGGCGGCGCCTTCAGCGGACGGCTCACGTCATCGTTCGGCCTCGCGACGCTCGGAGCACGGACGGCGCAGGACGCCTCTCCAGTGCTTCCGCTCTCACGCCAGGGATCGGACGCAAGCTTCTCGAAAATCGAGGCGTCGCTCAGCTATTCGCAGCTGCTCATGGAGCACCTTGCATTAAACCTTGCGGCTCATGGCCAGACGTCGCTGAACCAGGCCATGGCGCGGTCGGAACAGATCGGCATCGCGTGGCCCAACGGGTTATCCGCATTCGACGCCGGGACATTGGAAGGCGATAGCGGCGTTGTCGGACGCGGCGAACTCTCGGTGCCGTTCGGGATACCGAGCTTCATCCCTGAAGCCAACCTCGTGGTCTCTCCCTACGGCTTCGGTGCGGTCGGCGGACTCTTCCTTCATCATCCCACGATTCTTGAGCACGCTCGGTTTACTGCAGGGTCTTATGGCGTGGGACTTAGGGTGGGCGGCGGCGCGGCCAACACTCTCTCCAATGGTTCGTTCACCCTGGAGTACGGCCGACAGACCAGAAGCGACAAGGTAGCGACGGGCGACCGGTTTACGCTGATTTTGGCGATACGGTACTAAGCCGTGACGAGAACGTGATTCCCACCCCCGTCCGGCTTCGGGGAATGTCTGACGGATAGGACGTCAGAGCTTCTCAGCCAGTGACCCTGAATAGAAGCGGCGCGTGTAGCGACGCCAACGCAATATGTCGCCATCGCCGGCGCAAAGCAGCGGCTTTTCGAGGTGCTTCTTGTGCTCCAGGATCGTCAGATCCTGGTAGACTTCGTACTTGAAGCGCTCGATGAACTGTGTTCCGAAGGCGCTGTCGAGCTCGCTCGAGCCGGACTCCTTGATGTAGGCATTGACCGTCATCTCGACACGATCCTCGTCGATCGGCGTAAAGCTGGTGAACAGCAGGTTCTGACCCCGCGCGCGATTGTTTTGCACGGCGAGCGAGATCCCGCTGTAATTGTTGATGCACTCGGCGACGGGGAATTCCGGGTCCGGCACGTCGATGTCGAGGACGATCTTCATGCCATAGGGTGTGTCGTCGACGCTGGCGAACCGGGGCAGCGCCTCCGAATTGTGAAGCTCTAGAATGTGCGCGGAATCGAAGATGTTCTCCAGGAACTCCTGCTGCTGCGCGTACATCTCCCAGTGCAGCGGATCCAGCTTCGTCCAGCCGCTTTCGGTATCGATCCGCGTCTCGACATAAGGCTCGTGGTCCGGCGGCAGCCCGTCGCCGTGGCGCCACATCACGATCATGCCATGCATCTCTCGTACCGGATGGAGCATCAGGCGCGCCTTCGGCGGCACGATTTTCGAATAGTTGATCCTGGTGCACTGGCCGCTGGCCGCGTCGAAGTGCCAGCGGTGGAACGGGCACGTGATGGTGCCGTCCTCAATCTTGCCGGTGTGGGACGCGAGGTGAGCGCCCAGATGCGGGCAATAGGCATCTGCAACACGCGCCATGCCATCCGGCGCCCGGAACGCAACATAGTGCGTGCCGAAATAGGTGAGCGGCAGCAGGCGGTCCGCCGTCACTTCCTCCGATGCCGCGACCCGGAACCAGCCATTGGGATAGGTCGGAAGGCTTGAGCGCCTGCGGATCGGCAGGCGCGTGATTTCCCGCGTCTGCGGGCCGGAGTGAAAATAAGTGTCGGCGTGATCTGGCATGTCGTCCTCCCGATCGAATTCTTCCCGCCCGGCGCACACTGCGAGGCAAAGCCGGCTTCGCCCCCCTGGTCGATCCATGGCTGCTCGATCTATGCACGTTTTCTCGGGGATAGCACCCTCCGGATCCGGAGTGCCGTCGGCCGCTACTCCGCCCGAAAGATGACGCTACTTTCAAAATTGACGTGCTGCCCCGCGCCGTTGCGGCGTTCGCGTGCTTGTTCGCTTCCGCTGGATCGCTTAGGCCAGGATAGCGACGCTGGTGTGTCGGCGCACTTCGGCATCGCAGGCACATCGGAAAACTCGTCATCCGACAGGGAGGATAGAATGGCTGAGGCCCCGGCGCATTTCAGTTGCACCAAGCTGGTAGTAGTCGATCTGGAGAAGGCCTGCGCATTCTACAAAACGGTGTTCGGCCTGACCGAACAGCGGCGGGTGGACGCGGAGATCGAGGGCCGGCCGATCAGCGAGATCATGTTCGGACCGACGGCGCCCGGCGGCGCGACCTTCGTCTTGCTCGCCTATACCGACACAGCCACAGCGGCCCTGTCCGAAGCGATCATCCTGTTCATCACGCCGGACCTGGCCGGGCTGCTCGAAAGAGCTCGCTCCGCCGGTGGCAGGGTCGTCGACGAGATGCGCGACATGCCGGAACACGGCGTGAAGGTCGCCTTCGTTCGTGATGTCGAGGGGCACCTGATCGAGATCGTGCAGCTGCTGTAACGCGGGCCGCACGTATCGTCTGACGACACGCGGGCGCAACTCGGATGATACCGTGCATTACGCTGGCTGTTTCGGTTGGTCCGCCGCTTGCGCGGAAATCAGTACTGCCTGAATAGTAGCCCAAAGAACGACGTCACTGGGAGGTCCAAGAGGAGAAGCCGATGACCGACGATATCGCTGCAACGCTGCGGCCGATCTCGGAGCCGCGTGTTTTGGACCGCGTCTATTCCGACGATCAGCACCGCCGGCTGGTCGAAGTCATCCGCCGCGACGGCCCCTGGAAGCTCATCCTCGCGCAGCATTTCAAATCGCCGGAGGAAGTAGTCGCCACCGTCTCAGGCAGCATGCCGGAGGGTGTCGAGCTGTCGTTCGACATGTTCCTGACCCCCAACTTCCGAGGCTATTTCGCGCAGAACGGAACCTGCCTCTACCCCGAGATTGAGGACACGTTCTACAACAGTCGCTTCCTGGAGATGGCGCGGTCCTATTGGAATGCGAAATATGCTCGGCCCGAGATGATGCTGTTCAACATCCAGGGGCCGAGCGGCAGTCACGATCCCGCGCATCTGGACGCGACGACGTTCCGCGGCATCACGATGAAGAACACGCCGATCTGGCTCATGAACACCATGACCAAATCCGGCCTGTTCAAGCACTGGCTCCATCGCAAGGCACAGGTGATCACCTGGTTCTACCAGGGGCGGATCGGCGGCGGCTTCTCCTATTGGCCGGAGGGTCCGCTGGGGCAGCCCAAGCGCCTGGCGCCGCCGATGTGGAATCGGGGCGTCGTGGTCCAGAACGAGATGATGTATCACCGCGGCGAGCCGAATGGGCCGGTGGACATGCGCTTTCCTTCCGGGTTGGCATTCCAGTCGCTGTTCGGCGCCGATCCACAGAGGGCGGACGGCTGGCAGATCACCACCGACGGACGGGTGATCCAGAAGGTCCCGCCGGAGGAAACCCGCTTTCTCGTGCATTGGAGCGCCGAAATCTACATCGACACGGCCGAGCTCAAGGTGGTGATGGACGGAACCGACGACCTGACGCACGAGCGGGTCTTCGATATGTTCATCAAGGATCTGCGGGCGCGGGGACTCACCTTCCCGGTGCCCTCGGACCCGTCGACCGACACCGCGTTCATCCGGCTGCTCAATAAGACCTATGATGTCGGCACGCCGCGCATCTATCCGGCCGAGGCGCCCGGTCCGCAGCAGGTGGCGGCCTGACGAGGAACAGCCCTAAATCCGAGCCACAGATGACACAGATTTCCACAGATAATGAAGACTCTCTGCGCGGGTCTTTTCGGCATTTAGCGCCCAAGGCAATACTCATACGTTTTTTTAATCTGCATTACTCTGGGTGATCTATGGATAATTCTTAATTCGACTCGAGACGGGCACGCTGCGTGCACCAAGATTTCATACGCAATCAGCCTGTCCCGAACCGGGGGACCAGTTCTTCAACACGGCCAGATCGACGGGCCGGAGCATCATGAAAAAGCCATGCAGTTCAGCTACGTCGAGTGTCAGTTCGCGATCGGCCTCGGCGATGGTGTCGAAGGCTTCCATGAAATTGCGCGCCAGCTCGCGCACGCGCTCCAGCGACGACGGCGACAGCTTGCCGTAGCCGAACAGCCAATCGGGCATGTTCACGTCGAACGTGCCGAAGAAATCCTTGAGGATGGCGTCGTGCGCCAGCTTCATCATCGCCCCGCCCTTCTGCACATTGAAGTTACGACGGAGCAGGACCCGAACACGGTTGTAGGGGAACAGCCGGATCAGTCCCAACCGATCCAGAGCCGTCAGATAGCCGTTTATCTCCGCATCGGTGAGTTGGAAATCCCGCTGGATGATCGCAGGGGTGAGCCCGCGCGAGAGCAGGTAGAAAATTCCCGACAGGAAGGCATCCTTTGCCAGAGATTCCTCCACCTCGGGCGACAGGACAGGTTGCTCCGTTTCCTCCTGCGAAATTGCCAGCAGGTCGCCCAGCCTTGCATCGACGACCCGGCAAAGATCTTCCAGAATTCCGAGCGTCAGGCTGTGCCCCGTCAGATACCGTTTGACCGTGGTTTCGCTGACACCGAGCTTTTCGGCGACATCATGATAGAGAAGTCCCTTCGCCTTCAGCAGGCTCTTCAGCGTGCGCAGCAGCAAGGGGATTTCCGACTGATCCTGCTTCAGCGATCGACGCATGCTGCCCTTCCCTGCTCCGCCTGGATCTGCCTTTTCAAGTCGGCGTACATTAAGACCCACCCCGACGGTACGGTCGATGGGCAGTTTCGCGACCGGATTCCGATACTCCAAGTGTCATATTTTGGTACCCGAGGCGGATATCAGGCTGCCCGAGGGATCGCGGTTGCTCGCGACTCATTGCAATGTGCACAATTCCGTCGGCTGCCGGGCAGCCTAAGCAAATAACTAGATGGGGAAATATGTCAGCGCGCGCAATCAAAGTTCTGCTGGCCTGCAACTGCCTAGCCGGCTCCGTCGCTTTCTCACCGGCCTTCGCGCAGCAGGCGGCGCAACCTTCCGCATCCAGCGGGGGCCTTGAGGAGATCGTGGTCACGGCGCGGCGCCGCGAAGAGCGGCTGCAGACGGTTCCGGTCGCGATCACGGCCTTTACGCCGGCGGAAATCCAAAACAAGGCCATCGAATCCTCGTCGGATCTGCAGCATTACGTGCCGTCTTTGATGAGCAGCCAGCAGTCGCGCGACGAGCAGGTCTTCTATCTGCGCGGTCAGGGCCCGAACGGCGGTTCGGGCGGTTCGCCCGGCGTCATTGCCTATTTCTCGGAAGTGCCGTTCACCGGGTCGGGTCCCGGTATCTATTTCGACCTGGACAATCTGCAGGTGCTACGCGGCCCGCAGGGCACGCTGTTCGGCCAGAACACGACCGGCGGCGCGGTTCTGTTCGAGCCGAAGCATCCGACCAACAATTTCGAGGGCTACGTTCAGCTTACTTTGGGCGACTACAACCGGGAGGGCGTCGAAGCCGCGGTCAACATCCCGATCATCGATGACAAGCTGCTGGTCCGCGTCGCCGGCTCCAAGGAAACGCGCGACGGCTACACATACGACATCGGGACGCATCAGGATCTGGACAACAGGGACTACTGGTCCGGGCGCATCGGCGTGACATGGCGGCCGAGCGACGATTTCGAGAATTATCTCGTCTACGACAGCCTGTATAACCACACGAACGGCACTGGCCTCGTCCTGCAGACGATCAACACCAGCTTCGATCCGAGGTTGGGGGAACTGCAGGGCTCGTTCGAGCGCACTTTCGGCATTCCGGCGGTTGAAGCGGTTCTGGCCCACCAGCAAGCTTTGGGCCCAAGGACGGTCGATACCAATATCGCTGGGCTGGATAAGACCTATAGCTGGGGAATAACGGACATCGCGCATTACGATCTCACCGATAATGTCACGCTCAAGAACATCTTCGGCTATCGTGAGATCAAGAACCTGCTGCGCAGCGATTTCGACGGCACCCCCCTGGATCAGGGCGGATACTCGACGCCGGACGGCTGGGAGATCAGCAATGCGCAGTACACAGACGAATTCCAGATTCAGGGCAAATCGCTCGACGACAAGCTGAGCTGGATCGCCGGCGCCTTTTACGAGTTCCTGCATCCCGCGGGCTATACCGTCGCGGCGGTTCCCTCGACGACGGCGCTCGCCCCTGGTCTGAACGCTCCAGTTGTCGTTTACGGCAATGCCTACGGTCAGAACGCACTCGGGCCCGAGGGCGAAACGACACGAACCGAGGCCGTGTTCTTGCAGGGAAGCTACGATCTGGCCGGCATTTCGCCCGTTTTGGAAAACCTCAAACTGACCGCGGGCGCCCGCTACACGTGGGACTACGTCAGCAACAGCAACTTCTCGACCGTCGTCCTCACGCTCCCGCCTGCGTTGGGGGGCGCCAGCATAACCCTTCCCTGCGGTCAGACCAGCGGTCTCGCCTGCGTCTACGCCAACCATACGTTCCAGGCGCCGACCTGGACCCTGGGTCTCGACTATCAGGTCACGCCGGACACGCTGGTCTATGCGAAGGGAAGCCGCGGCTTCAAGTCCGGCGGCTTCAACGGGGCGGGTGGCACCCTCTACCCGAACAAGTATGAGTCGGAATACGTGACCGACGTCGAGGTCGGTCTGAAGTCCGATTGGGACATCATGGGGATCAAGGCCCGAACCAATCTCGACGGCTTCCATGACGACTACCGCAATGCCCAGCGCGCGGTCGGCGTCCAGTTCGATCTTGTTCCCGGCAATCCCTCGACCAACACGTCGACAACGGTGATCGCCGACGGAAACGCCGTGGTGCAGGGGATTGAGCTCGAAGGCACTATCCTGCCGTTCTCCGGCCTGGAAATGACGGCCAGCTGGTCGTATGTTGACGCATACTACACCAAATTCATCATTCCCACGGTCGGCGACCGGACGGATCTGCCTTATCCGTTCGTGCCGAAGAACAAATTCGGCTTCACCGCGGATTACACCCTGCCGTTCGTGCCGGCGGACATGGGCACCGTGCATCTGCTTGCGGATTACGTCCATACCGGCCGAATCCAGTACTCCACAGACGAGGTCGAGCCCGGCGGCGACGAGCCGGGGTATGGGCTGCTCAATATTCGTGTCAACTGGAACGACGTAGCCGGGCAACCGATCGACGCCTCGTTCTTCATGACGAACGTCACGGACACCTTGTACGCGATCGGCAAGTTCGGGATTTACTCGACCGAAGGCTTCGTGAGCCAGCTTTATGGCGAGCCGCAAATGTGGGGATTTCAGTTGAAATACCGCTTCGGCGGCGAGTCCGCGCCCGAGGAGGCGCCCGCGGTTTATACGCCGCCGCCGGTCGCAGCGCCGGCGCCGGCGGTTCCGCGCAACTATCAGGTGTTCTTCGACTTTAATAAGTCGGACCTGACGCCCCAGGCTGTGGCCATTGTCGATCAGGCGGCCAAGAACGCCGAGACGGCAAAGGTCACGCAGTTGACGGTGACCGGTCACACCGACACGGTCGGATCGGATGCCTACAATATGCGTCTCAGCCGCCGCCGCGCGGAATCGGTCGCGGCTGAGCTCGAGAAGGATGGTATTCCCGCGAGCGAAATCGAGATCGTTGCCAAGGGCAAGCGGGACCTGCTTGTGCCGACGGCCGACGGCGTGCGCGAGCCGCAGAACCGACGGGTCCAGATCGTCTATGGCGGCGGAGCGAATTCGTAAACCGGCTGATATCCTGCGCTTCCTCGGACGTCCTGGCGAATTCGGGACGTGCGGAGTTCTAATCAGGAAAAGCCGAGAAATACGCCCCCGCTGCGTCGTATCGACAGAAGACGAGAACGTAAAGGACGTGGGCCGGAGATTGGTCGAGTTGATCGAGGGGGGCCAATAGAGGATAATGCGCCTGAGGTCCAAGGCTTCTGAGCTAACCTTGGCCGGCAGGGAGGCGGTTGATGGCCGAGCTAGACAAGGGGCGCGTGATAGAGCTCCTCAATCGCATCCTGGAGAGCGAGTTGGCTGGGGTTATCCGCTACACCCACTACTCCTTTGTTGTATTCGGCTACGGTCGTATCCCGATCGTCTCCTGGCTCAATGAGCAAGCAACGGAAGCTTTGGCTCATGCTCGGAGGGCGGGGGAAATGATTACCATCCTGGGGGACTACCCGTCGTTGCAGATCGGGCCACTGCTCGATTCACACAAAACAGATATTGCGGCGATCCTTCGCGAGTCTTTGGATACAGAGGCCAAGGCACTCGGCCTTTACAAGGACTTGCTGGGCGCGGTCGAGGGACGTTCCGTGATGTTGGAAGAATACGCCCGCCAGATGATCTATGCCGAAGAGCTGCATGCGGGTGAGGTCGATAAAATGCTTCGCAAGCCAGGCGACTTGGCGGTTTCCGCTCGCAGCCCAATCTGAAGGCACCGCTTCGCTGTATCGCCGGTCTGCGCCCGATTGGAGGTTTCCATGGCGATTGATCTAGCGGCCGCGGACGAGCTGTTGTCGACCACGCGCGCCGTGCGCAAGCGTCTCGATTTCACGCGGCCGGTACCGCGTCAGGTAATCCTGGATTGCATAAGGCTGTCGCAACAGGCGCCAACCGCTTCGAACAGCCAGACCTGGCGCTGGGTCGTCATCGATGACGCCGAGAAGCGGATGAAACTTGCCGATCTTTACCGGGAAGCGGCGGGAACCATGCTGGAGGACGCGAGCAAGGCGGCGATCGCGAGCGGGGACCAGCAGACGGCGCGCGTCTATGGGTCGGCCGAATACCTCGCCGATCATCTCCACGAGGTGCCAGTACACGTGATCCCTTGCCTGATGGGCCGCCCTTATGCGGGGTTCGAGGGCGCCTATTTTGCCTCGATGTATCCGGCGGTCTGGAGTTTTCAGCTGGCGCTCCGCCCCCGTGGATTGGGCACGGTTCTGACGACGCTCCTGATGATGAAGGAGAAGGAAGTGGCAAGCCTTCTAGGCATTCCGGCGGATGTGACCCAATGCGGCCTGCTGCCCGTCGCTTACACGATCGGCTCCGATTTCAAGCCCGCGCAGCGTCCGGATCCGGAGACGATCGTGCATTGGAATGCGTGGTGACGGGGGGCGTCCGAGGCATTATGCAGTCGTCGGTCGCCCCGACCCCGTGACGGCGGCCAGCCTGAAACCTGGTAGATTGGTGACGGCGAGCGCCGATGCTCGTTGACGCAGGCGACCGTCCCGCTCGCTTCCGAGGTGACGCGCTAGTTAGCCGTTGGCGCGATCCCTTGACGCACCGTGGCTATCCAGACCTGCGAAGTGGCCGTTCGCCGCGAATGAACACGGGATGTACGGAGACGCCGAGGCGACCATCACGGGGCCGGCCGCATTGTCTCCACTGGCCCACATACGGTGATAGGGACAATGATCCGCCGGAACCGAGGGGATCAATCCGGCCAGAAACGCCAGAATTGCATGCCACATTTATCAGCTCCTTCAGCCAGATAATGATCACAGAGGCACGGCCGGATGCTTGCCGCACCATCGACAACCCCGCTCTGATCAGCAGGAACGCGACCATTGTCTCAATTTGACGTGATCACAATTCTGCGTCAATATCTATATTGTCTCTATGACACTTAAGGGGATTATTGGTGACAATGTGGATGCCGCAACTAGCCAGCGATCCGAGCCCTCTTTATGAGCGACTCATCGCAGCCCTGGAGCGCGATGTCGCGTCGGGGGCGCTCGCTCCGGGGACCAAACTTCCAACCCATCGCGCGCTCGCGCATCGGCTGAAGATCGGCGTCGGCACCGTCACTCGAGCCTATTCCGAGGCTGAGACCCGAGGCCTCATTGCCGCGCACGTGGGCAGAGGAAGCTTCGTGGCCGACCAGGTCCCTGCCCCGCGGAATCCGGGTATCGGCGCGGAGCAGATGATCGACCTTGGCCGCAACATCGCGCCCTACGGTCCGGCAATCAGGCGTCTCAGGGAGGGGTTGGGGAAATTGCGGCATCGGCCCGATCTGGCCGACCATCTTCACTATGCGCCCCCACAGGGCTTCGAGGCTCATCGCAAGGCCGGCGCCGCCTGGCTCGCGCGCACCGCCAATTTTCAGGATCCGGACTGGCGCAACATCGTTTGCTGCGGCGGCGCCCAGCAGGCGATGACGTTGGCGCTAGGTTCGATCTGCCGGCCCGGCGACACGGTGCTGACCGAATCGGCGACGTTCTTCGGCATGAAGTCACTCGCCGAGCACAGTGGCTATCTGCTTCAGGTTCTGGCGATGGATGAAGAGGGCCTGGTTCCCGACGCGCTGGATCGCGCCGCTTGTTCGGGTGCGCGGGCTCTCTACACCATCCCGACGCTGCAGAATCCCACGGGACGGATCATGAGCATGGCACGCCGCCGGCAGATCGCCGAGGTTGCCCGGCGGCACAGCGTCTGGATCGTGGAAGACGACATCTACGCGGCCTATGCCACGGAAAATTCGCTGCCGCCGCTGGCCTCGCTGGTGCCCGAGCTGACATTCTATATCACCAGCGTTTCCAAGATCCTGGGGCCGGGCCTGCGCACCGGCTATCTGGTGCCGCCCACGGAGCAGCTTTTCGACAAGGTGCTGCAACGCGTGCGGGCCTTCAATTATTCGCCGCCCGCATTCGGCAGCCTGATCGCCACCCAGTGGATCGAGGATGGCACGGCCGACGCGATCGCCGACGAAATCCGCCGCGACGTGCGGGCGCGTGTGCAGCTGGCGGAGAAGATCCTGTCCGGGTCGATCGAGAAGCTGCACGCGCCCCAGAGCCTCCATGCATGGATGCCCATGTCGGAACTCGATGCCGAGCGGGTTGCACGGCGGACCCTGAGGGACGGGGTCAGGGTAACACCCCCGTCGGCGCCGATGGTCGGCGACGCAGCCGAAACGGGCGTTCGGATTTGCCTGGGGGATGTTGCCGATCGTGCCGTGCTGGAGAAGGCGCTATTGACGGTGCGTGCAGCCCTGTCAGGGGACATGGACGCGGGAGCGCGGGATATTATTTGAGACTGGTGTGATGCGGTAGGCGTCGAATTGCAGGTGGATTTCAGTCCACGCAATTTTGAGATCCTACAGCAGGTTTGAGCAGATTAGACTGTCCCTCCCTTCTACTTGTTCAGCATTGAAGGGTAGTGACTGACCCCAAATATTTCTGTGCCGTTCCAGTTAGAACTACCGTGACAGTTTACCAAATAGATCGACGCTTTCCGTTTCCCGCGGCATCCTGATTCCTCACCGTAATTCCCTGGATGCCCATGTCCGAACTCGATGCCGAGCGGGTTGCGCCGGCGGACGCAGGGGGACGGGTCAGGGTAATGCACCCGCCGTCACGGCCCTGTTGTTACCGACGAGTGCCAAGGTCGATTAGCTGGATTGAGAGGACCAAGCAATCCGGCGGTTGTTAGCGATGTTCGCCGCCTTCGGCATGACCGCCTTCGCCATGCCCGCCGCCCAGGCCGTGCACGGCGTGGAATCTTTCGCCGCCCTCATGGCGAAAATGATGGCCGTCGTCGCGGAGGAAGGGATGGCCCCGCCCGGTCGAATAGTAAAAGAAGCCGTCCGGCCCCCAATAGCCGTCATAGAAGGGGCCGTAATAATCGTCGTAGTAGCCATCATACGCGACTGGCCCCGCCGCGACTGGTCCCGGCGCGCCCGGCCCGGGCGGCGGCGCGTAGGTGCAGTCGGCTAGGAGTGCGAGCAGGAGTGCTGCGATCACCCGCGTCATGATGACGATCCTCGGAACGAACAGTCTTGAGAATCAACACCGCCGGCCGTGCAATAGTTTCGCCTGCACGGGCGGCGTCAGCCCCTGATGCGCTCCACGGCGCGTTGCCAGCCGGCATAGAGGGCATCGCGGCAGGCCGGATCCATGGCGGGCTCGAATGCGCGATCGAGGCGCCAGAGATGGGTGATATCGCCCAGCGAGCCCAGGAAACCGGCCTGGAGGCCGGCGAGATAAGCAGCGCCGAGCGCCGTTGTCTCGGCGATCGTCGGGCGTTCGACCGTGATGCCCAGCAGGTCGGCGAGGAACTGCATCAGCCAGTTATTGGCGACCATGCCGCCGTCGACCCGCAGCCGGTCGGGCCTGAGCCCGTCCGCGCCCATCGCGCGCTGCAGGTCACGGGTCTGAAAGCAGACGGCCTGCAGGCCGGCGCTGACGATCTCGGCAATGCCGGTATCGCGCGTGAGGCCGAGGATGGCGCCGCGCGCCTGGGGGTCCCAATAGGGTGCGCCGAGCCCCGTGAAAGCGGGCACGAAGTAGACGCCGTGGTCGGGACGGACGGAAGCGGCATGCGCCTCGGTGCTGCCGGCGTCACCGATCAGCTTGATGCCGTCACGCATCCACTGCACCACGGCGCCGGCCACGAAGATGCTGCCTTCGAGCGCATAGGTGGTGCGGTCGCCGATGCGATAGGCGACGGTGGTGAGCAGTTTGTTCTGCGATGCCAGCGGCTGGTCGCCGGTGTTAAGCACCAGGAAGCAGCCGGTGCCATAGGTGCTCTTGGCCATGCCGCGCTCGACGCAGCCCTGGCCGATCAACGCGCCCTGCTGGTCGCCGACCATGCCGAGAATAGGCACCGGCGCACCGAGGAGCGCCGGGTCCACCTCGCCGAACCGGGCGCTGCTGTCGCGCACCTCCGGCAGAATTTCGCGGGGCACGCGGAAGAGCGCCAGCAGCTCGTCATCCCAGTCCTGGCTGTGGATGTTGAACAGCATGGTGCGGGCGGCATTAGTGGCGTCAGTCAGGTGCGCGGCGCCGCCGGTCAGGCGCCAGAGCAGGAAGCTGTCAACCGTGCCGAAGGCGAGCTCGCCACGCTCGGCCTTGCCGCGCGCCTCGGGGAGGTTGTCGAGCATCCAGGCGATTTTCGTGGCCGAGAAATACGGGTCGATCAGCAGGCCGGTCCTAGCCGCCACCATCTCTCCAGCCCCGGACTCGATCAGGCGGGCGCAGTCGGCGCTGGTGCGGCGATCCTGCCAGACGATGGCAGGATAGATCGGCCGGCCGGTCGCGCGATCCCACAGGATCGTGGTCTCACGCTGGTTGGTGATGCCGATGCCGGCGACATCGGCGGCCGTCACGCCCGCTTTGGCCAGCGCGCCTTGCGACACTTCGACCGCATGGTCGAAGATATCATCGGGCGCGTGCTCGACCCAGCCATCGCCGGGGAAGTGCTGCGGCAGCTCGCGCTGTGCGACCGCGACCGGGGTAAAAGCGCGGTCGAACAAGATGGCCCGGGTCGAGGTTGTGCCCTGGTCGATGGCGAGGATATAGCCGGGCATGCTCGCGCTCAGTCGCCCTTCTTCGGGCCGACCATGCTCCAGACATGACCGAACGGGTCGCGGACTTTGCCGTGGCGGCCGTAGAACTCGTCATGCGGCTGCCGCAGCGCATGACCGCCGGCGGCCACGGCCCTGTCGAACGCGGCGTCGACATCGTCGACCGTCAGATGAAGCGTGACGGTCGTGCCGCCCAAGGTCGCCGGAGCCAGGGTGCCGATGATATCCACCAATTCGGGATATTCGTCCGCCAGCATGATCTGGCCGCCGTTGATATTCAGCATGGCGTGGCCGACTCGCCGCTTGTCATCGTAGCGCTCGACGACCTCCGCGCCGAATGCGCGGCCATAGAAGTCAATCGCTTCGGCGGCGCCTTTCAACATGAGGTAGGGGGCAGCTTTCGGATAAGCCTGATCGTCTGCCATCATCATCTCCCTGGCTGGTTCGCAGGTCGATCTATCTCCTCACGTTGGCGATCACGGTGTCGGCATAATGGTTCATCTCGCCGATCATCTGCTCCAGTGTCCGATTGTCGGGACCGCCTTCATAGGCGTTGCGGAAGGCGGCCAGCACTTCCTGGGCGCCGAGGTCGGCTAGGCGCTTCACGCTGTCGGGATGATAGACCTCAGGCCCCATGATCTGGATGTCGAACGGCGTGCCCTCGCGGCCATACTGCCGGCGGTAGTCCTTGAGCTTGCCGATCATGTCGGCGAGCTCGTTCATGTGGCCGCCGGCGCTGATCCAGCCGTCGCACAGCCGCGCGGTGCGGCGCAGGCCGGCATCGGAATGGCTGCCGTAGAGGATCGGGATCGGCTTTGACGGCACGGGGCAGAGCTTGATGCGCGGGACGTGGTAATACTCGCTCTCGTAGCCGAAATATTCGCCGGTGGAGAGGCCGCGGATGATCTCGATGATCTGGTCCATGCGCTTGCCGCGCGAGTGGTAATCCGTGCCGGTGGCGTCGAAATCCTCCTTCCAGGGGGAGAGGCCTACGCCGAACAGGAAGCGGTCCTCGCCGATCAGGACCGCCATGCTGGTCAGCGACTTGGCCACCAGAACCGGGTTGCGGATCGGCAGCTTCATGACCGAGGTCGAGAATTTGAGCGTGGTGGTAACGGCCGCCATCCAGGGGACGAGGGTGAACGGCTCGATGAAGGGCACGCCATCCAGGAATTCGCGGGTGCCGTCGTCGTTGTAGGGGTATTTCGAATCGGCGTGCTCAGGGTAGCAGATGCTGTCCGGGAGGGTGAACGTATCGAACCCCGCGGCCTCCGCCGCCTTGGCCAGCGGCGCATAGAAGGCCGGGTTGCACATCGTGGCGTGGTAACCGAACCGCATGATTTCCCCTTCCCCACAGTTGCTTTGGTGGTCGGCGACCACGTTCTCCGCCCGTGCGGCGGCGAGATCATCCCCACCCCCCACAGGGGGCGGGCTCATCTTGGACTCCTTCCCCTTGATGGGGAAGGCCGGGAGGGGGTGATGACAGCGATCCACCCGACCTATGTCGCCGCAGACGCGGCTCCCGCTGGATTCCCGCGCCTGCGCTCGCCTGTGCGGGAATGACGGTCATAGAGCATTTATACGGTTGCCGACAGAGCGTTGCCTTGGGCCAACACGGTTACTGTGACTGCGCGGCGGAACGCGAAACCGAGCGACTCATAAAGCGCGATCGCGCCGGTGTTGGTGGCGTAGACATGCAGGAATGGTGTTTCGCCGCGCGCCAGGATGCGGGATGCGACGACGCGGATCAGTCCACCGGCGTAGCCATGGCCGCGATGGTCGGGGTGGGTGCAGACGCCGCTGACTTCGGTGAAGCCGGTCGGCTGCATACGCTCGCCGGCCATCGCCACCAGACGGCCCTCATGCTTCACGCCGACGAAATCACCGAGCTGGTGGGTGCGGGCGGCGAAGGGGCCGGGCCTGGTCAGCGTCGCCAGGGCCAGCATCTCAGGCCCGTCGGCCTCGGTCAAAGGTTCGAGCAGGAAGGCGGGCTCGCCGGGCGTCAGTCGTTCGGCGGTCATCTGGTGGCAGACGGCGCGCTGCATGACAGAAGTTCCGGGGGGTGCCGGTATCTCCTCGGCCTCCATGAGAACTAAGCTGCTTTCGGCCGGAACGAGTGCCGCGAGCGCGATCAGGCTTTCGAGCGCAGTGTCGGCGGGGGCGCCGAACGGGCCGAAGTGCGGCGCGAAGCGTAGCGCCCGCGAATTGCCCTGGGAAATCTTCGTCTGTCGTGAGGTGAGAGCGGACCAGACCGGCCGGTCGAGCGGGTGAGCGGGTATCATCGTGTCTGCACATTTCGGCGACGAGCCCTAGCCTGTAAAGCCCTCGTTCAGCGGCGTGCAGCCGCCCCGGTCCTCTATGCGGCGGATTCCAGCATCGATGCGATGCGGACGCGTTCGGCGGGGAAGCGCACGCGTGCTGTTGTCCCGTTGCCCGGCGTGCTGTCGAGCACAAGGCTCCCGCCATGCAGCTCGATCAGCCGCCGCGTCAGCGGAAGGCCGAGGCCGGTGCCTTCATGCTTCCGGTTATAGAGATTGTCGATCTGGACGAACGGCTGGAACACCAGCGAAATCTGCTCCGCCGACATGCCGATGCCCGTATCCGCAATGGCGATCTCCAGCCCGCCGTCGGCCAACGCCGCAACGGTGAGGCTGATCTGTCCGTCTGCGGGCGTGAACTTGATGGCGTTGGTCAGGAGATTCATCAGGATCTGGCGGGCCTTGACCGGGTCAACCAGCAAGTCCATCTTCCCGTCCAGCGGCGCCTGGACAAAGCGCAGCCCAGCCTTCAGGGCCCGCACCCGGATCAGCCTGACGCAGCTGTCGATCAGTGCGTCGACCGAGGTCGGCTCCTCATGGAGCTCCAGCTTGCCGGACTCGGCCTTGGAAAGCTCGAGCACCTCGTTCACCAGATTGAGAAGATGCTCCCCGGACGACCGGATATCATCGACATATTCCGCCTGGCGCGAGTTCAACGCGCCGTATACCGGTAGTTTCAGGACTTCGGCGAACCCGATGATCGCGTTCAAGGGCGTCCGGAACTCGTGACTCATGTTGGCGAGGAAAAGCGACTTGGCCTGGTTCGCCTGCTCGGCCGCCTGGCGGGCGTGATCGAGCTCCATGGCCCGGAGGCTCGCCTCTTCGACGTTCGCCCGCATCATGTCGAGCGCCGTGCCAATGCCGGCATAGCGGCCGTTCCGGGTGATGATATACCCGGCTGTCAGGGCCTCGGGCTTCTCATGCGAAATCCGCTCCGCCAGAATGGAGATCGGTTCGGCGGCGTCAATGATCAGCGGCTCGTGATCGACGATCAGCGCGACCGGGCGGCGGAAATAGAAATCGCGCATCAGGTGCCGCGAAAACCGGTTCAAAAGCGATATCCGATCAACAAAGCCCAGAATC
>CAZVYC010000093.1:17131-17865 GCA_964631425.1 uncultured Rhodospirillales bacterium | reverse complement strand
AAACTTCGTAGTCACCAATCCCGAAGTGCTGCGGACGACTCTCGAGACCGGCGGCGAGAATCTCGTGAAGGGCCTCGAGAACCTGCTGGGCGACCTCGAGCGCGGCAAGGGCCAGCTGCTCATCAAGATGACCGATCCCACCGCGTTCCGGCTGGGCGAGAACATCGCTTCGACCCCTGGCAAGGTGGTCTACCAGAACGAGCTGATGCAGCTGATCCAGTACAGCCCTACGACCGAGCAGGTATTCCGACGTCCGCTGGTCATCATCCCCCCCTGGATCAACAAATATTACATCCTTGATCTCAAGCCCGAGAACTCCTTCGTCCGCTGGGCCGTGGCGCAAGGGCACACCGTCTTCGTGGTATCGTGGGTCAATCCGGATGCGCGGCAGGCGCAGAAGGGGTTCGACGACTACCTGACCGAAGGTTTCCTCGACGTGCTGGATGCGGTCGAGCAAGCCACCGGCGAGCGCGACTGCAACATGATCGGCTATTGCCTGGGCGGTACACTGCTCGCCGCCGGCCTGGCGGTGCTGGCCGCCAAGCATCAGAAGCGACGGGTCGCCTCAGCCACCTACTTCGTGACCTTGGTCGATTTCACCGAGGTGGGCGAGGTCCGGGTCTTCATCGACGAGGCGCAGCTGGCGGCCCTGGACGAGCGCATGAAGGAGCACGGCTACCTGGATGCCCGCGACCTGCACACGACGTTCAACCTGCTCCGCGCCAATGACCTGA
>CAZVYC010000093.1:0-17121 GCA_964631425.1 uncultured Rhodospirillales bacterium | reverse complement strand
GTTCGTGGTCAACAACTACCTGTTGGGCAAGGAGCCGTTCCCCTTCGATCTGCTCTACTGGAACTCCGATTCCACGCGGATGCCGGCGACGATGCACAGTTTCTACCTGCACAAGATGTATCAGGAGAATCTGCTATCGAAGCCGGGCGGCATCAGCCTGCAGGGCGTCAAGATCGATCTCGGCAAGATCACCACGTCGAGCTACATCGTGGCGACCAAGGAAGACCATATCGCGCCGTGGCAGTCGGTCTATGCCGGCGCGCAACTCTACAAGGGCAAGCGGCGTTTCGTGCTCGGAGCTTCGGGCCATATCGCCGGCGTCATCAACGCGCCGGCCGCGGGCAAGTACGGTTTCTGGAGCAGCGACCAGCTGCCCGCCGACCCGGAGGAGTGGCTGAAGGGCGCGGAGAAGCATGACGGGTCATGGTGGGCCGACTGGCAGGCCTGGATTGCACCCTATGGCGGCAAGCAGGTGCCCGCCCGCACGCCGGGGGACGGGCCGCTTAAGCCGATTGAGGACGCGCCCGGAAGCTATGTGAAGCAACGGGCGCTTTGAGTTCCGCCCTACGCGCCGACCGGGCGGGTATGCGGCTTTCCGGTGCGGTATTCCTCGGCCAGCTCGCAGTAATGCGCGACGCCGGAGTGGAAGTAGAAGCGGTCCTGCTCGGACATCGGCCGCCAGTACTTGGCTGGGCGGCCGGCCCAGACCTCGCCTGATTTCACGATCTTGCCGGGCGACACCAACGCGCCCGCCGCGATCATGGAATTGGTCTCGACCACTGCGTCGTCCATGACGACGGCGCTCATGCCGATCATCGCCCCGCTCTCGATCGTGCAGGCATGGATCAGCGCCATGTGGCCGATCATAACGCCGTCGCCGATGACCGTGCCCTTGCCCTCGCGCGCTACGTGAACGACCGTGCCGTCCTGGATATTGGTGCGGGCGCCGACGCGGATGTAGTTGGTGTCGCCGCGGAGCACGCAGCCGAACCAGACCGACGCGCCGGAGTCGATCACCACGTCACCGATGATGGTGGCGTTCTCGGCGATGAAGGCATTGGACGCGATTTGCGGCAGCTTGCCGCCGAAAGGAATGATAAGCGGCATCAGGGAAATAACGCTATCTGTGAAAGGCCGGTCGTTTCAGGAAACTGCAGCATGACGTTCATATTCTGGATCGCTTGCCCCGACGCTCCCTTGACCAGATTGTCGATTGCCGAGACCAGAATCGCCCGGCCGGGCACCCGGTCGGCGAACACGCCCATCAGCGCCATATTGGAACCGCGCACGTGCCGCGTCGCCGGCGCCGTGCCGGCCGGCGTCACCCGGACGAACGGCTCGTCCGAATAGCGCTTCTCCAGCACAGTCCGCAGGTCGGCAGCGGTGTTGCCGTCCGTAAGCTTGACATAGATCGTCGACAGGATGCCGCGATTCATCGGGATCAGATGCGGCGTGAACACGACCCTGATACCGCGGCCGGCCGCGCCGGACAGCTCCTGCTCGATCTCGGGCGCGTGGCGGTGCTTGGCTATGCCATAGGCATGCATGCCCTCCGACACCTCGCCGAACAGGCTGTCCTGCTTGGCTTCGCGCCCAGCCCCGCTGACGCCCGATTTGGCGTCAATGATGATCTCGTCGGGCTCAATCAAGCCGGTCTGCAGCAGCGGGATCAACGGCAGCTGCGCCGAGGTTGGGTAACATCCGGGATTAGCAATCAGCCGGGCCGTGCGGATGCTGTCGCGCTTATGCTCGGTCAGGCCGTAGACCGCTTTCTTCTGCAACTGGATCGCCTGATGGGCGTGGCCGTACCATTCGGCATAGCTGTCGATATTGCTCAGCCGGAAATCCGCCGAGATGTCGATGACCTTCACGTGGTCCGGGATCGTCTTGACCACCGCTTGCGTCGTGCCATGCGGCAGCGCACAGAAGGCGACGTCGACGTCGGACCAGTCGACCTCGTCGATCTTGGTCAGCCTGGGCAGATTGAGGGCGGCCAAATGCGGGAAGACCTCGGCCATCGGCTTGCCGGCCTGGCGTTCGCCGGTCAGGGCCACGATGCGAGCGGCCGGGTGCTGGGCCAGCAGGCGGACGAGATCCGCCCCCGAGTAACCGCTGGCGCCCAGGATCGCGATCCGAACCTCAGGCAGCGTGGTCATCTGGCTCTCCTTGCTCGACTAGGAATTGGCGCTCGACTAGGAATTGGCAGGCGCCGGCATGGCCTTATTCCGACACGACTTGGAACCGGAATCCGTCCCCGTGGGAGACGATCCGGCCCGCTGTCGGCGCCGGGAAATGGGCGGCCATGATCAGCGTATCGGTATCGGTGTGCTGCTCGACCAGCCTGTTGCGCGTCGCCCGGCCCATCTCAACGTCCTGCTCGACGAAGATGGTCAGTGACGGCTCAGCGAACTGCAACGGATGATGCCAGATATCGCCGGAAAAGAGAGCGGCGCCCGCGTCATTCCTGGCATGCAGCGCGATTGATCCACGTGTGTGGCCGGGCGTACTTTCGAGCGAGAGGCACGGCGCCAGATCATGGTCGCCCAGCCGGTCCAGCTGCACGAAATCCACCTGCCCCGCCTCGACGACCGGCAGAACGCTATCGTTGTAGGATGGGACATGCATCATCTCGTGCGAGTCCGGTGCAACCCGTCCGAAATGGTCGAAATCGACCCGCGACATCAGATAGCGGGCGTTGGGGAAGGTCGGCACCCAGCGGCCATTGTCCAGCCGCGTGTTCCAACCGATATGGTCGAAATGGAGGTGGGTGCAGAGCACCACATCGATATCCTCGGGCCTGAGGCCGAATGCCTTGAGGTTGCCGAGATAATCCGTATTGAGCCCGTTATAGTATGCGAGGTTTCCCTCGCGCTTCTTGTCGTTGCCGTGGCAGGTGTCGACAAGGATGTTCCGGCCGCCGCTCTGCACGACGAAGCTGTGGAAGCTGAGATAGAGCTCGTCCTGATCAGGGGCGACGAAGCGGCCGTCCAGCCATTCCCGGCCGCGCACGAGCATGTCCGGCTCGAACTCCGCAAACATGCCCTTGGCCGCGATCGGCATGTTCTCCATCTCGACGACCTGATGGACGAGAATGGACCCGATTTGCTTCGTCTTCATGCCCATGACCGTTTCCCCCTGCGATTGGGCGCGTGCCGGAGCGAGGATTACGGTATCGGCGGGCAAACCTAAAGAGGAAGGTCGCGCCGCCGACACCGGGCTGCGCGACCTGTCCGTCATCGGACGATCAGCGCTTGGCCCACTGCATGCCGCGGCGAGCCTTGTGGCGGCCGTACTTCTTGCGCTCGACCACGCGGGCGTCACGCGTCAGGAGGCCGGCATGCTTGAGGTCGGGGCGAAGCTCCGGCTCGTAATGGGTCAGCGCGGTCGAGATGCCGTGGCGTACGGCGCCCGCCTGCCCCGACAGCCCGCCGCCGACGACCGTGCAATAGACGTCGAACTGGTCGAGCCGATTGGAGATCACGAACGGCTGGTTGATGATCATGCGCAGCACCGGGCGCGCGAAATAGGTTTCGATGTCGCGGCCATTGACCGTGACCTTGCCGGTACCCGGCTTGATCCAGACGCGGGCGATCGCGTTCTTGCGCTTGCCGGTGGCGTAGGAGCGGCCGAGGCCGTCGCGGACGGGCTCCGGCAGTTCGGTCGCGATCTCGGTCTCAGCCGCGACCGTGCCCAGATCATGCAGGTCGGTCAGCGTGCGCGTCGGATGGGAGGCTTGTTCGGTCGCCATCGTCAGATCCTCGTGTTCTTGCGGTTGAGCGCAGCGACGTCCAGCGTCTGGGGCTGCTGCGCCGCGTGCGGGTGCCCGGCTCCGGCATAGACGCGCAGGTTGGACAGCTGCTGGCGTCCCAAGGGCCCACGCGGGAGCATGCGCTCCACCGCCTTCTCGATCACACGCTCCGGATGCGGGCCGGCCAGGATCTGCCCCTTGGAGCGGCCTTTGATCCCGCCCGGATGGCCGGTGTGCCAATAGAAGATGCTATCGCGCGCCTTGTTGCCGGTCAGCCGGACTTTCTCGGCATTGATCACGACGATGTTGTCGCCGCAATCCACGTTCGGCGTGAAGGTCGGCCGGTTCTTGCCGCGCAGCCGCATCGCGATCAGGCTGGCCAGGCGACCGAGCACCAGGCCATCGGCGTTGATAACGACCCAGTCCTTCTTGACGTCGGCCGGTTTGATATTGAAGGTCTTCATAAATCTCGCCCTTTCAAGGAGGGCGCCTTGTACGGGCGTGTGCGCACTTTGTCAAGAGAAGGCCAGAAAATTCAGTGCGTTACGTGTGTGGTATGATAATACCATATTGTCTGACGCGCAAGCGTCACGACATGATCAGGCCGGAAGGAAGGGCACAATGGCCGGTTTAGTGAATGACGACAGGCAGTTACAGGCGCTGCTGCGAAACACGCGCACGATTGCCATGGTGGGCGCCAGCCCGAAGCCCAGGCGCCCGAGCTTTGGCGTGATGGCCTATCTTCAGCGTGCCGGCTACCGCGTCATTCCGGTCAACCCCACGGCCGCCGGTCAGACCCTCCTCGGCGAGACGGTGGTTGCGCGCCTTGCCGATATTAAAGAGCCGATCGATATGGTCGACGTTTTCCGCCGCGCCGAGGAGACGCCGCCGGTGGCGCGCGAGGCAGTCGCCGTCGGCGCGAAGTCGTTCTGGCTGCAGCTCGACATCGTGAACGATGAGGCGGCGCGGATCGCCACCTTGGGTGGGCTGGATGTGGTGATGGACCGCTGCACGGCGATCGAAGTCGGACGACTCGTCGGGCGCTGAGCCCGGCTCCGCCCCAAATCCATTCTGGCGGCGTCGCCGCCGAAATAATCGAATTCCACTGGGCTGCCCCCGGCGCGAGACCGTTTGGCCCTGGGCGGCTTGGCCCGGTGCGTTTCGCCGGCCTGCGGGAGGATGGTGCGGTGCCTGAATGCCCGGCTCCGGCCTGCCAGTGCGAATTCAATGAATGCCAAGACCACTATTTTCATCAATGTTCTTGCCGTCACTTTCTCCCAAGGCACCGGGACCATTTGCCCCCGGAACGCGTAAGGGAGCAGCCCTCCGACGTAATTCTCAATAATCACAATCTCGTAGACGTATTGTTTCCTGTCAGGAATTTAATTTTCTTAGAGATTGACAAGCTACATCAAGCCCGTTAGCGTCCCTTTAGGATTAATCCGGACGCCGTAGAGCTATGCCGGAGGCCAGTAATAATATCACGCCCCGCATGCTCACCAGTAATACCAAGTAAAGATAAAAGAAGTTTTAGTTATATCTCAGGGAGCTACGTATGAAGGTTCTGAATTTGGTTTCTTCGGTCGCGTTGATGGGCCTCGTCAGTTCCTGCGCATTTGCGGCGGTCTCGGCCGACGAGGCGGCTCATTTGGGCAAAGATCTCACTCCGGTCGGCGCGGAAAAAGCTGGAAATAAAGACGGGACCATTCCCGCGTGGGAAGGCAAAGACGAGCCGCTGCCCGGGTGGGTTTGGGGCAAGAACCGCAAGAATTTCTCGCGTTTCAAGGATGAAAAGCCCCTTTTCACCATTACTGCCGCCAACGTCGATAAGTACGCGGCCGGCCTGTCGCCGAATCAGATCTATGCCTTGAAGACGATCAAGGACTACAGCATGGAGGTCTACCCGTCGCATCGGAATTGCGGCGTCCCCGCAGTCAGCGAAGCATTGGCAAAACAGAATGCCACAGAGGCAAAGATGGCGGACGATGGCTGGGGCCTCGCCCATGCCAAAGCGGGTGGCACGCCCTTCCCGATTCCGAAGACCGGCGCAGAGGCGATGTGGAATGCCCTGCTCCGGGTGAACGGCATTGGCTTCGAGATTCCGAAAGGCTTTAGTATCATCAGCCCGCGCCCAGGCACGGATGAATTTTCGACCTATCAATGGAAACTCTACAATTACTGGCCGGGCGGCCGTACCGGGGGCCAGAACGTCGAGGATGATGGCGGTATCGAATTCTATCAGTATTACGGATACTCGGCCCCGCCGGCGCTCGCCGGTCAGGCGCTGCTTGCCATCACGCCGGTCGATCGCGAAATCGAATCCTATTATTATTATCCCGGTCAGCGCCGCGTGCGTCGCATGCCGGCCTATGTATTTGACACGCCGCTGATCGGTTTCGAGAACGAGTATCTCTATGACGAAGAGATGATGCTGTTCACCTCGTTGCAGCGGTACGACTACAAGCTGGTCGGCAAGCGCGAGCTCTACATACCCAATAACGCCTTCGGCGGCTTCGATATTGACGCGAAGCAGGACGATGTCTTCAAGAAGGATTGGATCAATCCCGATTACCGCCGCTATGAGCTTCACCGCGTATGGGTGGTAGAGGCGACGGTCAAGGAAGGTGCGCGGCATATTTACCCGCACCGCACCTACTACCTGGATGAAGACACCTGGGATCCCGTGGTCATTGACGACTACGATGTCGCTGGCAAGCCCGCGAAAGTCCGCGAAGCCTCGCAGATTCCCGTTTGGGAAATCGGCGGTACCTGCGCATACGGCGGGTATGTGATGAATAATTTCACCTCTGGCCGCTATCTGTCCGACTACACGGTCGCTGCCCAGGGCGTCGATATGCAATGGTTCCAGACGTCAGATAAGCCCATGTTCACACCGGCATTTTATACACCGGAAGCACTTCGCGCGATGATGGAAAGGTAACAAGCACATCGCGACGCCCCCGCGATAAACTGATCGCGGGGCATAATTCAATAAATTGATGAGCAGGACAAGTAGAGGCCATAAGGGGTACACATGTCAGAAAAGACTTATCGAGTTATACTTCTTGCAACCACTATTGCTACAACCGCTTCATTCCAATCCGCCCGAGCTCATGATTTTGAAGTTGGAGATTTGAACGTTTCGCTCGTCGGCTCGGTCACTGCGGGTTTCGGCCTGCGGCTGCTGGACCAGAGCAGCGACCTTGTGGGCGTGCCCGGTACGGGCGGCTTCCTGAACGATACCCAGTCGGCGCATGCCGGCGACCTCAATTATAAATCCGGCAATTTTTTCGCGGGTTACCTGAAAGCCAACGCCGAAATCCTGATCAAGACCGAGGACAATTATAAATTCTTCGTCCGCGGCGCCGGCCTCTATGATTTCGCGGCGACGAATACCGAATTCACGCCCTTGCCGGCGGAATCGAAAGATGCGGTGGCGCGCGACGCGAAGCTGTACGATCTTTGGGTCAGCAAGGACTTTGAAATCGGCGGGCGCAATTCGCGTCTGCGGATCGGCAACCAAGTCGTCAGTTGGGGTGAAAGCCTGTTCGTGCAGGGCGGCATCAATCAGACCAATCCGATTGATCTTCAGCGATACACCCTTCCCGGCGTCCCGTTGAAAGAAGTCGTGCTGCCGACGCCGATGATCAGCTTCGCGACTTCGCCGGTCGACGACATCAATATCGAAGCCTATTACGAGTTCGCCTGGAACGGCAATCGGCTGGTGCCCTCGGGCACCTATTTCAGCACCGCGGATTATTCCGGCCCCGGTCGGACGCCGGTCTGGTTCAGTTGGGATCCGGCCTATGCGGCCCTCAACGGGGGCGCCATCGTGAACGGGAAAACATACACCAATCCGCAAGCGGCCCAGGCGGCCGCTGTCGCCAACGGCTATTCCTTCACCGCGCCGGATGGCAGCCTGGCGGTGGGTGCCCCGTTCTTCAATGATCGCAAGCCGCCCGACCAGGGCCAGTTCGGCGTATCGGCGCACTACAAGCCGCCAGGCGCGGACATCGATTTCGGCGTCTATTTCGAACGCTATCACGACAAGAACGCGTATCTTTCCTATCTGCCGAACGGCAGCCTGCCGTCGGGCTTCAACGCGCAGTGGGTCTATCCGCAGGACGAGACCCTTTTCGGCGTCAGCACGAATTTCGCGCTCGGCGATTGGGCGATCGGTTTGGAGCTTTCCTATCGGCCGGATGATCCTATCCTGGTCAATCCCTTCACCTGCGGCGACCTGGGTGGCGCAGGCCCTGACTGCCACGGGAACTATAACACCTACCGGAAGGACGATCGGCTGCAGGCGCACCTGACATGGTGGCGCAATGTCAATCCGAACGACACCGACGTCGCGGCGTGGCTCGTCCGGCACGCAGGCGCGCAAAGCTCGAACATTCAGGGTGAGTTCGTCGAAGTCCACTACGGTGGGGTAAAGAATCACACCTATCAAGGGCTCGGTCTCTATGCGGACCTGTCAACCAACCTGGGTGCCGCCCAGCAATATTACGGCGACGGGGATTCGTACGGTTTTGTCGCCTATTTCGACCTGACCTACGATTCGACGTTGCTACCCGGCTGGCAGGTCGTTCCCAACGTCACCTTCAGCGTCGGCATCAAGGGCGACACGCCGAACGCCAACTATACCTGGTTCGAGGGTGTGCGCAGCACGACGCTGGCGGTGAACTTCACCAGATACCCCCCCGATTGGACGTTCCAGTTGCAGTACGTGACCTATGATGGTGGCGACCCGACTTATGTCCGCAATTATTTCAAAGACCGCGATTGGTTCGGTATGCAGGTCACGCGCAACTTCTGAGCACCCGATGCGGGGCGGTTACCGACCCTAGCCGGTCGACCCGTCCCGCTTATCAGGTTCTCCGCGCCGGCAACTGTTTTCGCCGCGCGGACAGTACGGGAGAGGCCCGCTCCCATATATACTGGAAAGGTACTGACTGTAATGCTGGCCAAGTGTGTCGGGTGGTTGCAGCGGACATTGTTCGACAATCGCACCGCTGTCATCGCAATTCTCATTCTGTTTACGATCGTTATGGGGTTCTTTGCTACGAAGCTCAGGATGGAAGCCGGCTTCGACAAGCAAATGCCGGTCGGGCATGAGTATATTTCAACATTTGAGCAATATCGCTCCCAGCTTTTCGGCGCCAACCGTCTGACGATCGCCGTGAAGGCGCGCAAGGGCACGATCTGGACCAAGGCAGGGCTCACCCGGCTTTACGATGTAACCGATGCCGTCACCCTGTTTCCCAATATCGACCGGCTGGGCGTGCAATCGCTTTGGACTCCCAACAGTTTTGTCGATGAGATCACCCCTGAAGGCTTCAACAGCACGGCGCTGATCCCCCGCACAATCAAGCCGGACGCCCTGACGGACGATGTAATTGCGCAGATTGAGCAGACGACCAGCAGCGGCGGCTTCATCGGGACCCTGGTTGCGCATGATCAGACGAGCGCACTGATCACCGCGGAGCTGGCCGAGTTCGACAAAGCGGGCAAAAAGCTCGACTACATCACCTACAATCGGCTGCTGAACGAACAGATTCGCGACAAATTCACCGACGCCGATTTCCAGATCGAGATCATCGGCTTTGCGAAAGAGATCGGCGACATCGCCGACGGCGCCAAGGGCGTCCTACTCTTCTGCGCGATTTCCGTGCTGACCGCCGCGCTGGCCGTCTATTGGTATTGCCACTCGATCCGCTTTACCATCCTGCCGATCGCCTGTTCGCTGACATCGCTTATCTGGCAATTCGGTACGCTGAAGCTGCTCGGGTTTGGCCTCGACCCGCTGGCTGTCCTGGTGCCGTTTCTTGTCTTCGCGATCGGCGTGTCGCACGGTGTGCAGCAGATCAACTTCATCGTACGAGAGATCGCGGCGGGCAAATCCACGATTGAGGCCGCGCGGGCCAGCTTCTCCGGCCTTCTGATTCCCGGCACACTGGCGCTGGTGACGGCCTTTGTGTCGTTCATTACGCTCATTCTCATTCCGATCCCGATGGTGCGTGATCTGGCGATCACGGCGTCGATCGGCGTCGGCTATAAGATCGTCACCAACTTGGTCATGCTGCCGGTTGTCGCGTCATATTTCCATTTTTCCGCGGATTACGCCGAGACAGCGTTGCTCAAGCGGGATCGCCGTGCTCAGTGGCTCCGCGCCCTGGCGCGCGTTTCGAAGCCAAAGAACGCCAAAATCGTCGCTGGCCTCACCCTGGCGGTGCTCGCCCTTGCGGCTTACGAAAGCCGTGATCGGGTCATCGGCACATTACAACCCGGCGCACCCGAGCTTCGAGCCGATTCACGCTATAATCGCGATGCCCTGGATATCTCGACAAATTATGACAGCGGCCTCGACTGGATAACGGTGGTCATCGAGGCGCCCAAGAACGCCAATCAGTGCAGTAACGTTGCCCTCGGCAAGTACGAGGACGATTTTTCCTGGATGATGCAGAACGTGCCTGGTGTTGTCGGCGTCTCATCGTTTACCTCCATGATGAAGACGCACAGCGCGGGATATAACGAGGGCAATCCCAAGATGGCCGTCGTCCCGATCGACCAGGAGAACTACGCGGCCCTGGCGACGGAACTGATGCGGGTTCGCGGCTATGTGAACAGCGATTGCAGCATGACCGCGATGCATGTCTATCTGTCCGACCACAAGGCGGCCACGATCAACGGCGTAATTGCCGCCGCCAAGCAGTTCCGCGCTATGAACAAGCTCGATGGCATCGCGGTGCGGCTCGCGTCGGGCAATGCTGGGGTTTTGGCTGCGATCAATGAGGCCGTCGCGCAGAGCGAACTTCCGATGATGCTCTACGTGTATGCCGCAATTGCGATCGTGGTGCTGCTCGCCTATCGCGACCTGCGCGCCGTGGTAGCCTGCTGCCTGCCGCTGACGGTCGCGACCTTTATCGGATACTGGTTCATGAAGGAGCTGGAGATCGGCCTGACTGTCGCCACGTTGCCGGTCATGGTCCTGGCCGTCGGGATCGGCGTCGATTACGCGTTCTATATCTATAACCGGCTGCAGCTTCACTTGTCCGAAGGGCCCTCGATCGAGCAGGCTCTTGACCTCTCGATCCGCGAGGTCGGCATGGCCACGATCTTTACGGCGGTGACGTTGGCCGCCGGCGTGGCAACCTGGGCCTTTTCCGAGCTGAAGTTTCAAGCCGACATGGGCAAGCTTTTGGCCTTCATGTTCATCGTCAATCTGGTGATGGCGATGACCGCCCTGCCGGCCTTCGCCGTGATTTTGGAAATGGTTTTTCCACGGCGCCGCCCGGTACGCGTTCCAGGCATATTGCAGCATTAGGGCGGAAGACGATGACGCGGCAGCTTCGCTATCTTGGTCTAATGGTCGTTTGTGGCCTGGTCGGCCAAGCGTACCTTCCCGGTACCTTGGCGGCGGATTCAAGCAACGCGCCGGCGGCGTTGAACCCGTTGAAACAGCAGCCGGCCGTCGTGACTGTCGGAGCGGAAAAAGCGCCGATGTTGGCGATTGCCAAGGCCGGCCACCGCATTGTCGCCGTGGGCGATCACGGCATTGTCCTGCTTTCGGATGACGATGGTGTCAGCTTCCGGCAGGCGCGCAGCGTGCCAACACGCGCGACTTTGAATTCGGTCACATTCACAAGCGATCAAGAAGGCTGGATCGCCGGCCATTGGGGAGTTATCCTGCATACAGAGGATGGCGGCGAAACCTGGAGCACGCAGCGTCAGGATCTGACCGTCGACCAACCGCTCTTTTCCATCTATTTCGCCGACAAGCTGAACGGCTGGGCCACCGGGCTCTGGTCGCTGATGCTGACCACCCATGATGGCGGGCAGACATGGAATACGGTTGCGCTGCCGTCGCCCAAGGGCGCCGCGAAAGCCGACAAAAATCTCTACCAGATAGTGTCGAACGGCAAAGGCCTGATGCTGATCGCGGCTGAGCAGGGTTACGTTTATCGCTCGACCGATGGAGGACAAGCCTGGACCCCGATCGAGACAGGTAATCCTGGGTCCTTCTGGACCGGCGTGCTTCTCGACGACGGCTCGATCCTGCTCGGTGGCTTAAGTGGCGGCCTTAGCCGCAGCGTCGATGGCGGCCTGACTTGGACCCATATCGAGAGCGGCACCAAGAGCTCGATCACCGGTCTGGCGCAAATGCCGAATGGTCAGGTCGTCGGTGTCGGCTTGGATGGGTGCACGCTGCTCAGCACCGATCGCGGCGCAAGCTTTACCGCATCCAAGCGCGAAGACCGGCTCTCTTTGAACGCGGTCGCCATCAATCCCAAGGGACAGCCGATCATCACCTCTGAGGCTGGAATCGCGCCGGGACGTTAGAGCGGATGGTTTTCGTTGTCATTGCGAGCGATTACCCATCGTCAACGCCGAGGATGAACAGCGTCCGCGCTATGAGCACCCGTGTGCTCGAACGGCAAACGGATCTCCAAGGAGAAATCCCGTCTAATCCCCAGCCGGATCCGTCTCAGCCTCGATCCAGGCAAGATAGGCCGCATCCCCGCTGACGATCGGCCAGGCGACGATCGCCGGCGTGTCATAACTGTGCAGCGCACGCACGCGGACGGCCAGACGCTCGAACAGCGCCTGCCGAGTCTTGGCGATCAGCGCCACCTCCCCTGCTCGCTCGACCTTTTCTTGCCAGCGATAGATCGACTGGACCGGCCCCAGGATGTTGACGCAAGCGGCCAGATGCTCGGCGACGAGTGCCTCGGCGATGCGGCCGGCCTCGGCCGCGTCGGCGGTCACGATATAGACAGAGATTGCGTCCATGGCGGCCGCTCGGCTGTTCCATGTGAAAGATGGTCGGGTAGGCCGGATTTGAACCGACGACCCCCTGCACCCCATGCAGGTGCGCTACCAGGCTGCGCCACTACCCGTCTCATGTGCGCCTTGCGGCACTACCATTCCGCCAGTCCTGGAACTTGCCGGAAGAGCCGCGGACTATAGTGACCCCATCTGCCGCATGCAACCGCTTGGGATCCGATTGATCAGAATCATGCGTGGAGCAGCCTATGTGCGTGTCCCCGATGAAAGAAAGTGAACCGCAACGACGCAAAGGCGCCAAGGACAACAATAAATTTCTTACTTGGCGCCTTTGCGTCTTTGCGGTTCAACTCCTTTCAAGGGGGAGGCGCTTGCAGGAGATTGCCCGCGTGATCAATCAAGCAGCGCGCGAAGGTGCCTGAGCTCGGTCAGCAGTTCGCGCAGCAACGCGTCGGTATTCTTGGAGGGCGGCTTCGGCAGCCCCGGAATGGTCGGTTCGGCCGGCGCCCCCGGCACCTCCTCCGCCACCGCCTCGGGCTCGCTCCGGCGCGTCCTCAGAACACGTTGGACGCCCTTGATCGTATAGCCTTCGCCATAAAGCAGGCCATGGATGCGCCGCAGCAGCGCCACGTCCTCCGGACGATAATACCGACGTCCACCGCCACGCTTCAGCGGCCGCAGCTGCGAAAACTTCGTCTCCCAGAAACGCAGGACATGCTGCGGCACCTCGAGCTCGGTCGAAACCTCGCTGATCGTGCGGAACGCGGTGATGGCCTTGCCCGACGCGCGTACGCGCCCCGGTGTCGGCGCATCGCCGCCTTCGATCAGCGGCAACCTGTCCTGGGGCCCGCCTGGAGCTTCGTCTTCACTCTCCATTCAGGCCATCCCAGCCCTATTGGTGCTTGTTGATGAAATCTCTGAGCACATGGCTGGCGCGGAATACGAGGACGCGGCGCGGCAGGATCGGCACTTCCTGGCCGGTCTTGGGGTTGCGGCCGAGTCGCTGGCCCTTCTGACGGACGGCGAAGCTGCCGAACGAGGATATCTTCACGCTTTCGCCCAGCGCCAGAGCGCCGGATATCTCGTCGAGCACGGTTTCCACCAGCGCCGCCGATTCGTTACGCGAGAGCCCAACCTGCTGATAAACCGCCTCACTGAGGTCGGCACGGGTGATCGTCTGTCCAGACACCATGGTCCTCCCCTGTGCTAACGCGAAACCTTAGGTGACCGGCGTTATGCGGTCAATTCCAATTGCTTGCGTCTGATTCTTGAATCCCGGATCATATTTCACAGCATTCCGCTACCAGCGCACCAGGGCCGCACCCCAGGTCAGGCCGCCGCCCATCGCCTCGGTCAGTACCAACTGCCCGGGCCTGACTCGTCCGTCGTCCACCGCCGCGGCCAATGCCAGCGGGATCGAAGCCGCCGAGGTATTGCCGTGCCGAGCGATGGTGGACACCACCCGCTCGCTCGGCAAGCCGAGCCGGCGCGCTGTGCTATCCAAAATACGCTGGTTTGCCTGGTGCGGCACCAGCCAGTCGATATCGCCGGGCTTCAGCCCGTTGGCCGCCAGCGCTTCCTCGACCACCTCGGCCAGCCGATGGACGGCATGGCGGAACACCTCCTTGCCGTTCATCCGCACCTTCCCGACCGTGCCGGTGCCCGATGGGCCGCCATCGACGTAAAGGATGCTCTCGTAATTGCCGTCGGAGTGGAGATGGGTGGAGATGATGCCGCGTCCGGCCGCCTCGCGCTCACTCCTGGCCTCGAGCACCACGGCGCCTGCACCATCACCGAACAGCACGCAGGTGCCGCGATCGGTCCAGTCGAGCAGGCGCGAGAAGGTTTCAGCGCCGATCACCAGCGCGCGCTTCGCCTGGCCGAGTACCAGAAAATTATTGGCCACCGCGAGCGCGTAGATGAAGCCGGAGCAGACGGCCTGGACATCGAAGGCCGCACCCTCCGTCATGCCGAGCGCCCGCTGGACGCGAACCGCGGTCGCCGGAAAGGTCTGGTCGGGTGTCGTCGTTGCCAGGACGATCAGGTCGATGCAGCTGCCGTCCAGGCCGGCCGCCTCGAGCGCCCGCCGCGCGGCGGCGAGTGCCAGATCGGAGGTCTTCTCGTCGTCGCCGGCGATGTGACGCTCGCGGATGCCGGTGCGCTGGCCGATCCACTCGTCGGAGGTATCGACAAGCTTTGCCAGATCATCATTGGTGACCGTCTTCGCGGGCAGAAAGGCCCCGCAGCCCGTGACAACCGATCGAAACATGTTGCCTTCAGACGGCTATTGTTGCGGGTGGTGTCGCTGGTGCGAGCCGGTGCAACTCTTCCCCGATTCGCTCGTTGAAGCCCTGCGCCACCAGGTCGACGGCGACCCCGATCGCATTGGCGAAACCGAATGCATCAATGCCGCCATGGCTTTTGACGCAGACGCCGGAAAGCCCAAGAAACATCCCGCCATTGTAGCGCCTGGGATCGACCCGTGCACGCAGCTTGCGGAACGCCCCTCGTGCCAACAGATAGCCCAGCCGCGCCATCAGCGACGACCGGAAGGTGCGCTGCAGGAATCCGGAGTAAAGCTTGCCCATGCCCTCGGCGACCTTGAGCGCTACGTTGCCCGAGAACCCGTCCGTCACGACGACGTCCACCGTTCCTGCCGGGATATCGTTGCCTTCGACGAAACCGTAATAGCGGCCCGGCAGCGGCGACGAACGCAGTATCTCCGCTGCGGCGCGCACCGCGTCATGGCCCTTCAACTCTTCCGAACCGACATTGAGCAGCCCGATCGTAGGCTCGGGCAGGCCCAGCACGGTGCGCGCGAAGATCGCGCCCATCACCGCGAACTGCACCAGATTGTCGGCGTCGCATTCGATGTTGGCGCCGAGATCAAGCATCACGCTCTCGCCCCGTGCGGTCGGCAGGAATGAGGCGATGGCCGGGCGATGGATACCGGGCAGCGTCCGCAGGACCACCTTGGCCATCGCCATCAGCGCGCCGGTATTCCCGGCCGAGACGATGCACTCGGCGTTCCCGGCGGCAACGGAGTCGATCGCTAGCCGCATGCTGGATTGGCGACCGGAGCGCAGTGCGACCGAGGGCTTGGCATCGCTGCCGACGACATCCTCGGTATGGTGGATGGACGAGCGCCCGCGCAACGCCTTGCGCCGCTCAAGAAGCGGCTTGATGCGCGCCTCGTCGCCGAAAAAGACATATTTGACTTGCGGGTAGCGCCGTTGCGCCAGATCGGCGCCGGCAATCACCATGTCGGGTGCGTAATCGCCGCCCATAGCGTCCAGCGCAACGGTGAGCGACGCGTTAAGAGTGGAATTGCTCTTGGCGCGAAGCCGGGACGAAGTCACGCCTGAGCCGAGACTTCCACGACCTCCCGGCCGTCGTAGTGGCCGCAGGCCGTGCAGATATGATGCGGACGCTTCAGCTCGCCGCAGTTCGAGCACTCGACCACGCCCACGCTGGTCAGCGCATGATGGGACCGGCGCATATTGCGGCGAGATTTCGACGTCTTCTTCTTGGGAACAGCCATAACCGGACTCGAATCGAACAAGGTGCGCGGTCAGGGAGGCGCCCAGCCGCAAAGGCCGTCTCCATAAAGCAAAACTTCGGTCGCGGCAAGGTCGGCAGCGTATCGCTCAGCTGCCCGCCTTCAAATTCTTGAGCACGGCAAAAGGCGACCGCGCTTCCGGACCCGCATCTGTCACGGTGGGGTCAAGCGCCGCGCCCGGCGCGCGCGGATAGGGATCCAGCGCCAGCGACAAATACTGCGCCACGAGCTCACCGAGATCGATGGCGCCGTCGACGATCGGTTCCGGCGGATCATTGTCCATGTCGAAGGGCAAATCGCCCTCAGCGGGGAGCGGATCGTTTGAAAAGTCGGCTTCGAAGCTGTCTTCGACATGGCTCGGAAAAGGCGTCAGCGAGACCACGCATGTCTGCACTATGTCGGCTTCGAGCCGTCCTTCGACATGGATAAGCCCGGTGTCATGGTTGCGCCGAAGCGTCAGCGCCGCCGCCAATTGCTCAAGCGACACCAAGCCAAGCCGCTTCGCCAGCCGGGCGCGCTCATCGGGTTTGGCGTCCAAGGTTTCCGTGACCGGCGCTGTTCCCAGCCGGTCGACGGCGAAAGGCCGCGAGAATTCGAGGTCAGGTGGCATGAGCTTCACATCGTGCATGGGTCGGCTTCACAAATTCGATGTCGCCCGAGCCGATGCGATCGATCGGCAGGAGCGCCAGGTGGTCATGCTGCTCCAAAACATAATCGACAATTGCGGCCAGAATCGGACCGTCCGGCACAACGCCGGCATAAACGTTACGCAGCAAGGCTGCGCCGAGCGCGGCCCGATCACGGCCGTCCAGCGCCGCACCGTAGGCCTGGGCGCGACCGTAAAGCCCTTCGCCCAGCCTCTTCATGAAACGGCCGACGCTCAAATCTCCGACGCCCAGTTCGCGCATCGAGCGGTCGAGATCGGCAGCCATAAAATCGATCACCGCCTGGGCGAGCCTGGCCTGGCCGGCTCCAGCCGCGCCGAGTCGCCGCAACAGCAGCGCCACATGCAGCACGATCATCTCAT
>CAZVYC010000092.1:0-17925 GCA_964631425.1 uncultured Rhodospirillales bacterium | reverse complement strand
AGATGGCGGGCGCGGCGGGGGTGTGCCAGTCGATTTTGCCGGTCGAGATGACGAGGCCGGACAGGCCGCCCACCACCACATTCGGACCGGGGCGGGCGTCGGCGCTGCCGGCATAGACGTGGGCATCGTCGGCCGCCAGTCCCCAGGAGCCGGCGGTGCGGCTGCCAGGACCCAGGCTTTCCTGCCAGACGACCTTGCCGTTCTGGTCGGGGTCGAAGGCATAGAGCGTCTCGGCCTTGGTGATGCCAAGCAGGATGTCCTTGCCGTCGGCCACGTGGCGCAGCACCGGCGGGGCGGCGAAGTCGAAATCAGGGCCGGTCTTGGCACAATCCTCGGGCTTTTCAGCTTTCGGGCAGAGATTGTCGTCCGCCATCACCTGCGTCACCCAGCGTCGCGCGCCGGTGTCGAGGTCGAACGCCATGATGGCATTGGATGAATCAACCGAGATCTGGGTATAGGAGTTGCCGGTGCCGACATAGACCAGCTTGCGTTTGGGATCGATCGTCGGCGCGGAGAAAATCGCGGCGCCCGCGGGCCCGATCAGCGCGGTGCCGGCTTCGTTGGCGGCGAACTGCTTGGGCTCGGCCGCTACGGTGTGGGTTTCCCACACGATCTTGCCGTTCGCGCCGTCGACCGCGACCACGCCGCCGCGAAAGGTGCAACAGGCATAGCTCGGGTTGAAAACGGACACCTCTTCCAGAGACGCCAGCGGGACGTAGAGCCGACCCTGATAGAGCGTCGGCGAGCCGGTGAGCCGCGTGGTCGGATGGTCTTCGACCCGAGTGGACCAGAGCGGCTTACCGGTCTCGGCATCGACGGCGCGGAGATAACCGTTCTCAGTCGAGAAATAGGCGGCGAACCTGGCCGGCGCGCCAGCGGGGAGCGCCCCCACGCTGACGGCGGAGCGCACGCCGGCGCCGGCGTTCAGCGCCCAGTAGGTGCAGCCGGTCTTCGCGTCGAGCGCGAAGACGCCGCCGGCGCGGCTACCGACGAAGAGCGTGCCGCCAACCACCGTCGGCTGCCCGTCAGCGACATTGCCCGGGTAGGCGAAGACCCATTTGACCTTGAGCCGCGGCACGTCGGCGGCGGACAAGCCCGCGTCGGCCTGATAGCGCGAGTTGGCGGTGTCGTGCCCCCAGCCGGTCCAGTCGCGCGTGGTGAAGCGGATTGGCGCGGTTGCTTCGGCACAGCGGTTGGCACCCGGATCGGGATCGTGGGTGGAGCCCGGCGTCTTGCCGGTGACGTAGGTGGCGAGCGCCCTGATCTGGTCGGCGTCGAGTCCCGTCGCCTGCGACTGCATGATGCCTTGGGTCAGCGCCTGGACTACCTGGTCGGGCGTCTTGACGATGGAGAGAAAGGTGCGCGGCGGGATGCGATCGACCGGATGGTCGTGGCTTTGGGCGCAGCGTTGTGCTTAGAGAGCCGCGCCGGGGCCGTCGACAGGCGCGCCGGTGGGGTCGGAATCGGCCCGGGCGCCGGCGGCGAGGAACGCGGCGGCCAGAACCGCCACGGCCCAGCGATGGCGTTGATGAATGAAATGCACCTGCTTCCCCCGTCCGTCCTGCTTTTCGCGTCTAATCTCTATTTGCCCAATAAGGACGCGAGCTGTCCATCGCTTGCTGCGCCACCTGGCGGACCGGCTGTTCCCGTGTGGTGCGCGAGAGGATTTCGATGCCGACGACCCCGTCATAGCCGACAGCCTGGATCACCCGGGCGAAGCGGGCGAGATCGAAGATGCCCTCGCCCGGCATCAGGCGGCGATGGATCGTCTCGTCCAGCAGGTCATCGCTGACCAGCGGGCCATGGTCGTTGAACTGGACATAGGCGATCTCATCCGCGTCCAGCCTTTCCAGTTCGGTCCAGTCGTCCGGACCGTTGAAGAAGTGCCAGGTGTCGATGACGAAATTCCGGCCGGCAATCCGGGCGGCCTTCAGCAACGCCCGGGTCTGGGCGATCGTCGCGACCGGCAGGAAGGGCAGGAACTCGATGGCGAACCCGATTCCGGCATCGCGGCAGAGTTCGTGGGCACGGCGGGTCGCCTCGATCACGCGGTCGTCCACTGGGCTGATCACGCCGGCCTGGAGGTATTGCGCGCCCAGCACTCGGCAGGTGGCCACGGCGGCCCGCGTCAGCGCCTTGACGCTTTCCACGTCGTCACTGATCGAGAGCGAGTGGAGCGCGAGCATTGTGAGGCCATTTGCGTCGAGGTTGGCCTTCAAGAGATCGATCGGGCCGTCATGGGCGATGAAGTATTCGATGCTCGGCAGATCGAACGAGATCCAGCGATAGCCGGCACCGGCGGCGGCGCGGATCATCGCGCCGAGGTCCGGCTTCTCGAAGCCCAGATAGGGCGACCAGTTCACGGTCTCAAAGCAGAATTCGACCATGTTCAAAGCCTTTCAATGAGGGATCGGCTTTCAGCACTGAGGCTCCAGCACGACCTTGATAACGCCGGACTTGCGGTCGCGGGCGAGCGCGAAAGCCTCGGCCGCGGCTTCGAGCGGGAAGCGGTGGGTGATAATGGCCGCGCCGATCGCGGGGTTCGCGCCTAGGAGGAAGGCAGCGTTGTCGATGTCGCGGGTGACGCCGTCCTGGCCGTACATGGTCGACGCGACGATCACCGGCTCCTTCGCCGCGACGACGAGGCCGGGCAGCTTGATGTCGCTCCAGGAAGCGGAGAGCAGCAGCAACGTGCCGTTCGGGCGGAGCCACCCGCAGGCGTCGCGGACACCGGAGTCGCTGCCGGCGCTGTCGACCGCGATATCATATTCGCCTGTTGGCTCGGTGGCGCCGAGGCGTGCACCGGCTTCTTTCTGATGGTCGTGGCGGGCGACGAGCGCCACCGCGCAGCCGATCGCCCGGGCTGCAGCGACGGCACACAACCCGATGGTGCCGGCGCCGATGACGACGACCCGGTTGCCCGGCCGTGCGCGGGCTCGGCGCATCCCATGGACCGCGACGGCGAGCGGTTCGACCAAGCTCGCGGTCGCGGCATCGAGCCGGTCCGGCAGGCGGACGAGGCAGCGTTCCGGCACGATGATCTCTTCCGCCATGCCGCCGTTGCGGCCGACGCCGAAGATCGCAGCGACGCCGGAGCGGCAGACCTGATAGTCGCCGGAGCGGCAGAATTCGCAGACGCCGCACGGTGCGACGGGCTCGATCGCCACCGGTGTGCCGTCGGCCAGGATCCCGGCCATCTCGTGTCCGGGAATGCCGGCTATTTCGAAGCCGCTATCGAGGATGGCCAGATCCGACGCGCAGATGCCGGCTGAGCGGATTCGGACGCGGATGCCGGGCCCGACCGGGGCCGGCACATCATGCACCTCGACCTTGCCGGAGACGTACTTGACCGCCTTCATGGTTTCGCCTTTCCCCACTCGTCAAACGGTACGCGTTGCCGACCTCCCCCTCAAGGCGGGGCAATCGCATATCGGCGAAATGGCGGCCTGAAAAGAATTGAACCGCAAAAGACGCAAAGGCGCCAAGTAGGAAATTTATTGTCTTCCTTGGCGCCTTTGCGTCTTTTGCGGTTCACTTTTTTCGTCGCGCTAACCCATATGCAATTGCCCCTTCCGGCTCGTTGGTTGCCGCTGCTTCCTTAAAGCTTGCGTGCCTCATTGTTCTCGGGCATGCCGGAGATCTGGAAATCAAGGCCGGTCAACGGAATTGCCTGGGGAAGCGCTCACGATACCGCGGGGCTGGGGCATTTATGCGCTGGGTGCGCGGCCCGATTATTTCGCCGTCTGGAATCAGATCCGGGAAGCGGCGCCCGTGCATGACGCCGGGGACGGCGTGTTCCTGGTCACGCGGTGGGACGAGGTCAACGTCGCGCTGCGGGATCCGAGGCTGAAGGCCGGGAGCGGTGTGTCGGAATCGTTCGGCGGCAGTGAGGGGCCGGTCGACGCGGTCGTGCGCAACTGGCTGATGTCCATGAACGGCGAAGAGCATCGCCGGGCGCGTGGGCTGGTCGCGCGCCTATTCGCCCCGCGCGCGTTGGCTGCGATGGAGCCGAGCGTTCGCGCCATTTGCCGCTTGCTCGTCCGTGGCTTTATTGAGAAGGCGGCGGTCGGGCCTGCCGATTTCGCCGCGGAGGTCTCGACCGCGCTGCCGTCCCAGGTGGTGCGGCTGCTGTTCGCGATCGACGATGCTGAGTGGGCGCGGCAGGTGCAGCCGCTGTTCCGCAGCGATCCGCCCCCTGGGCAGCATGCGTTCGCCGCCGTGCAGGGGCTGACGCCCTATTTTCAGGACAAAGTCCAGGCACTGCGGGCGCGGCCGGTCGGCGGGCTGCTCGACGAACTCTCCGCGCCGGACAAGACGGGCGATTGCCTGAGCGAGGCGCAGGTGATCGCCAATGCAGTGCTGATCGTGACCGCGGCGATCGACACGACCGCCGGGCTGATCGGCAACATGCTGTATTCGCTGATGGAGAACCTTGAGGCGCTGGCACGCGTGCAAGCGGACCCGGCGGCAATTCCGGGCGCGGTGGACGAGACACTGCGCCATTGTCCATCGGCGCCGTCGTCGACGCGCTATGCTGCCGAGGATGTCGAGATCGGCGGCGTCCGGATACCAGAGGGCGGCGACCTGTTCTTCTCACTGGCCGCGGCCAACCGCGACCCTAGGAAGTTCGCCGATCCGGACCGGTTCGATATCGGCCGCGACGCCTCCGTACTGCTGACCTTCGGGGGTGGGGCGCATTTCTGTCTGGGCGCGGCGCTGGCACGGATGGAGGCGCGCATTCTATTCGAGGAGCTGTTCGTGGCCGGCCGGGATTTCGCATGCGCCACGCCGGTCGAATGGCGCATCGACAATCCAACGGTACGCGCGCCGCGGCGCCTGATGGTCATCTGCGGAGGTGTTCGGCCATGAACGTCCAAGATCACAGCTTCATGGACCCGGAGATCCAGGAGAACCCGTTCGCCTATTACGATGCGCTGCTGGCCCAGGCGCCGGTCTATTTCATGCCTGAGATCGGGGCCTACGTGATCAGCAAACACAAGGACATCCAGCATGTCGTCTCGCACCCGGAGATCTGGTCCATCGACATGCGGGCGCTGCCGCAGGCGCAGCTGATCAAGACCTCGGCGGCGCAGATGATTTTAGCGACCGAGGGTTTCCCGCGCGACACGAAGCTGACCACCGACCCGCCCAAGCACACGGGGTATCGCGCTGCGTTGCGCAACGCGTTCTCGCCCGGGCGGGTAAAGGCGCAGGCGGAGTTCGTGCAGGCTGCCGTCGACGATCTGATCGACGGGTTGCCGGCATCGGGCGAATGCGAATTCATGCGGCAATTCTGCTGGTGGCTGCCAATGCGGGTGATCACTCACCTGCTGGGCGTGCCTTACGCCGATGCCGACAAGGTCAAGCACTGGTCGGACGTGTGGGTCGAACCATTGACCTATGGCCTGACCGAGGAGCGCGAGATCATCGTCGCCCAGGAAGAGGTCGCGCTTCAGAAATACATCCTGCGGCACCTGGACGAGAAGCGCGCCAACCCGGGCGAGGTTGTGCTGACCGACATGCTGAACGCGCGCATGCCGGACGGCGCGCCGATGCCGCTGTCGGAGATCGTCGGCCTGTCGGAGCACCTGATCGTCGGCGGGCACGAGACCGCGACCAGCGCGCTCGGCGCCGGGATGGCGATCTTGGCGGAACGGCCGGACATCGCCGGCGCGCTGCGCGCCGAGCCGGAGCTGGTCGAGAATTTCGTCGAGGAGGTGCTGCGGCTGGAATCGCCCAGCCAGGGCTTCTTCCGAGTGGCGGTGCGCGACGCCGAGCTGCGGGGGGTCATGATCCCTAAAGGAGCAATGGTGCATTTGCGTTTCGCTGCAGCCAACCGCGACCCGGAAATGTTCACCGACCCGGGGCGGCTCGATCTGCGCCGTTCCAACTCGCGGGCGCATCTGGCGTTCAGCCAGGGGGTGCACCATTGCATCGGCTCGCCCTATGCCAGGCTGGAGCTGAACACCGCGTTCCGCTCACTGCTCGCCCGGCTGGACGATATCCGGCTGGCGCCGGGACACGGGCCGCTGAGCCACCTGCCCGGACTGTCGCTCAGGACCTTGAAGGAACTGCACATCACCTATCGCAAGCGCGTGAACTGAAGGAGAGAGCCCATGGAGATCGCCGCGCCGCGCGCCACCCTGACCACCGAAGCTATCCAGGCGATGCTGAACGCCGCCATCGGCCGCGCCCAGGAGCTGAACGTCAGGCTGCACATCGCGATCATGGATTCCTCGGCTAACCTGGCTGGATGGATCAGTTGCGACGGCGCGCCCCGCATCGCCGCCATCACCGCCAACCGTAAGGCTTTTACGGCGGTGAACACCGGCATGCCGACCGGGCAATGGGAGGCTTATATGAACAGCATCCCGGCATCGGAGCTGAAGATCATCGATGCGATCCCGGACTATATCGCGGCCAAGGGCGGCTATCCGGTGACGCACGACGGGCTGGTGCTGGGCGGAATCGGGGTGTCGGGCGCGAACCAGGAGATCGACGATGACGTGGCGCTGGCGGCATTGAGGGCAATCGGGTTGCGGAGCGATTCCCTTCCCTGAAACGCCGCCAGCATCACAGCGGCGCGTAAGCGCAGTGAGTTTATTTATGCTGCGAGACGCGTGAAATTTGGTAAATTATCCATCGTCTCCACGACGTTGCTGCATTGGACGCCGACCGGTTGGCGCGAGGTTAAGGGCACCGAGCCCGAACCTTGAAGCCCCTACAACCCTTCGCCCGGCAGGAAGCACCTGACCCTGGGCACGCCGTCGAGGTGGTAGTACCAGACTTCGGCGTGACCGAGCTTGTTGGGGCCGTGGATCACCGCCTCATCGGGAACATCGACCCAATGGCCTTCAATCTGCACCTTATAGCCGTGCTTATCGAAGTCCCACTGCACCACCTCGGGCTTCCAGCCGTCGGCCGTGGCGCAGCAGGATACGCCGCTGCCGTTCTTGAGGCCGGTCACCCAGGCCTGGATCTCGGGCGAGACATTGTCGTGCTGGTCCATGTCGCGTGCCACCGCCGGCCGTCCTATGAGCAAGGATACCGCCAGCCACAGTTCGGCGGCGATCAGCGGGGTTGACCATCGCATCGACGGCAAGGCGGTCGGCATCATCTCACTGTCCCCCGTCAAAGCCGGACGCTCGCCATAGTATCCGCGTCTCCGGCAGGTGGTAAGGGCCGACGCCGCGCTGTCCTTATCTCTGCTTTACCCGCAGCGCCGGATCGCCCATTCTCGCCCTCGCAAAAGACATATGGACTAAATGTCGTCGGCCGGGAGAGGGAAGAATGTCGGAACGTCTTGCACGGCGCATGCCGGGGCTGCTCTGTGCGATGGGTTGCCTTGCGGTGTGGCCCACCCTTGCCGCGCCGTCGCCCGACGCGCAGGTCGAGAGGGGCGCGATTGTCTATGCGGCGCACTGCGCGTCGTGCCATGGCACGGACTTGCAAGGAAAATCGGCGATCGATCTGGCCGGTACCGGCGCCGGCCAGCGCTGGCAAGGGCAGACTGCCGCCGACCTGTATCAGCGCGATCTCACCATGCCGCAGGGCGCCCCCGGCAGCCTGTCTCACGGGCAGTATCTCGACGTAACCGCCTTCATCCTGAGCCGCAACGGCGCGAGGCTGGAGCAGGAGCTTTCGGCTGACACCGCGGCGCTGAAGCTGATTCCGCTGGGCACGGCGCAGGCGGCGCCGAAGGCAGTTCTGACGCTGCGCCGGTCGGTCGCCGACCAGGTCGGAACGGGTCCAACGCAGGCGGAACTGACGGCGGCCGGTCCCGAGACGAGCGACTGGCTGTTCACCAACCATGATTATTCCGGGGACCGCTTCGTCGACGTGAAGCAGATCACGCCTTCCAACGCGAGCCAGCTCAGGCCCGTCTGCATGTACCAGGTCGGCGACATGAACCCGTTCCCGACCAACCCGCTGATTTATAAAGGCCAGATGTTCTTCACCAGCCGCAACGCGACGATCTCGCTGGACGCGGCGACCTGCAAGCTCAACTGGCGCTATGACCGGCCGTCGCGGGTCGGGCCGGCTTATCCGCTGAAGCAGAATCGCGGGGCTGCGATCAAGGACGGCAAGCTGGTCTACGGCACGCATGACGGGTTCCTGGTGGCGCTCGACGCCGGCACCGGCAAGGTGATCTGGGAGCAGGACGTCGCCGATGCCACCAAGAACCAGGGCGGCATCATGATGGCGCCGCTAATCTATGACGATCTGGTGATCGTGGCGCCGGCGGGCAGCGAGATCGGCGTCAAGGGCTGGATCGGCGCGTTCAAGCTCGCGACCGGCGAGCCGGTCTGGCGCTTCAACACGGTGCCGGACGACAGTGAGCCGGGCGCGGATACCTGGCCCGACCATGATTCGCGCGCGCATGGCGGGGGGTCGGTGTGGGGCTCGCTGACGCTCGACCCGGAAACCGGCCGCCTCTATGTGCCCGTGTCCAATCCGACGCCGGATTTCGACGGCGACAAGCGGCCGGGCGATAATCTCTATACCGACTCGATCGTGGTGCTGAATGTGCGCTCAGGCAAGCTCGACTGGTATTACCAGGTGACGCCGCACGACACGCATGACTACGACCTGACCCAGGCCGGACCGCTGTTCCAGATCACCCAAAGCGGCAAGACGCGCAAGGTCGTCATCGCGGCGGGCAAGGAGGGGTTGGTCAACGCACTCGATCGCGACACGCACGAATTGCTCTATTCGGTGCCGGTGACGACGCGGGCGAACACCGACAAGCCATGGATCGCGATTGACACGACCAAGGGCGGCGAACGCGTTTGCCCGGGCTCGATCGGTGGCATCCAGTGGCAGGGGCCGGCCTATAATCCGATGACCGGAATGCTGTACGCGGCGGCGGCCGACTGGTGCATGATCACCAGAGAGCCGGTCGAACAGTCGCGCGGCTGGCTGACCGCGATTGACGCCGCCAGCGGCAAGGTGGCTTGGCGCTACCCGTCCGAAAGGCCAATGCTGTCGGCGGTCACCACCACCTCGGCCGGGCTGGTGTTCGCGGGCGAGATGACCGGCGACTTCCTGGCCTTGGACGGCAAGACCGGCAAGGTGCTGTACCGGTTCGACACGGGCGGCCGCATTACAGGCGGCACACCGACCTATCTCGCGGGCGGCAAGCAGTACGTCGCGGTGATGTCGGGCGCGGCCAACTTCTTCTGGCACCCGGACCCGGGCTCGTCGACGGTGGTGGTGTTCGGCCTGCCGTGAGCGGGCAGGCCGCAACCTTTCACGCCGCAAGCCCTCACGTCAGCGCGCCGCCGCCGTCGACTGTCAGCACGTGACCCGTCGATCCCTGGTTCGCACGGCTGGTGCTGGCGCCGCGGCTGCCGGGTTTTCTTGCCGCCTATCCGGACCTGACGCTGGAGATCATGGTACGCGATACGCTGGGAGACCTGATCGGCGGGGGGATCGACGTCGCAGTGCGGTTCGGCCTGCCGGAGCCGTCGGCGCTGATCGTGCGCAAGCTGTTCGAGACGCGCATCCTGACCTGCGCGGCACCGTCATACCTGGCGCTGCATGGCGCGCCGCGCCGGCCGGAGGAGCTGGAGAGCCATGAATGCCTGTTGTTCCGCGACCCCGCGACCGGCCGTCCATTCCCTTGGGAGTTTCACCGGGATGGCGAGATCGTCGAGGTCAAGGTAAGCGGTCGGCTGGTGCTGAATGACCTCGCCGCCAAGCTCGCCGCCTCAGTCGCTGGCCTGGGCGTGGCGCAGAGCTTCGCGCTGGGGCTGGACCCGTTGCTGGAGAGCGGGGCGCTCGTTCAGATTCTGCCGGACTGGGCGGAGGAGCGGTTTCCACTCTATCTCTATTATCCCTCGCGACACCTGCCGCCGGTCAAGGTGCGGGCGTTCATCGATTTTCTGGCGAGCAGCGTCCTGTCCCTTTCCGAGCGCCAATCTTAATGTGCGTGCGTCCGGCCGCGGGCTTCCCGTTCGGGCTGGTGCAGCACGTAGAGGTCGCGGCGGTTGGGTGTCGTCTCGGACGGTGGCTGTGGCTGGAGGTGATAGGCGACCGGCTGAGCATGGTCGGCCAGCATGCGCTCCGGATTGTACATGCCGTTGAACTTGAACAGGCTGCGTACGAAATTCGTCTGGCCGCGCAGTGCATGCCCAGCGATGAGGCCGAATGTCGATTTCACCGTGCGCCAGCCCAGGTGCTTCATGTTCAGGACTTGCTGGGTCTTTACCAGCTCGCGGTAGAATTCGGCGAGCGGCAGGCGTGTGGGGAGCACGCAATGCTGGATGTCGAACAGGCGATAGTCCGTCGAGGTCAGGCGGCGCGCCTCGGTCATCCAGGTCTCGGTGCCGGGGTATGGGGTGTTGATGCTGATATTCACCACCTCGGGGATTTCCATGCACCAGTTGCGCACTGTCTCGAAGCGAGCGTGGTCCCAGTCCGGGTCGGCGATGATGTTGATCGCGACATGGATGCCGAGCGACCGGGCGAACTCCAGCGCCTCGAAATTGCGGCCGAGCGAGACGCGCTTGCGGTATCGCTCCAACCCTTCTTCGTCGATCGCCTCCAGGCCCAGGAACATGAAGTTCAGGCCGAGGCGCTTCCAGAACTGGAACACCTCCTTGTTGCGCAGCAGCACGTCGCCGCGGGTTTCAAGGTAATAGCGCTTCTGGATGCCCCGCCTGGCGACGGCCTCGCCGATCGCCATGCCGTGCTCGGCATGGACGAAGGCGACATCGTCGACGATGAAGACACCGGGCTCGCGGATGGAATCGAGGTCTTCGATGATGCGGTCCGGGCTGATCAGGCGGTAGGATCGGCCATAAAAGGTCCAGGCGCTGCAGAAGGCGCAATCCCATGGGCAGCCGCGCGAGAACTCGATCGAGGCGCAAGGGTCGAGGGGGCCCAGGAAATATTTGCGCCGGCGGCGCACGAGATGTCGCGCCGGCTTCAACGCGTCGAGGTCTTCGACGAAGACCGGGGGCAGGCCAGATCCTGAGAGCGCTACCGCGCCGGGCGTGGCGGCGAGCGCCACCGCCTTGGGCTTGTCTTCCAGGTTGGTGAGCAGGGCGGCAATGGCGGCCTCGCCCTCGCCTTTCAGCACGGCGTCAATTGCGCCTTCGGCGTGCTGCAGGATCGCCTCCGGGACGAAGGAGGCACTGTGGCCGCCAACGACGATGACCGCGTCAGGCGAGCGCCGACGGGTTTCCTTCGCAAGGTCGATGATTTCGGGCACGTTGGCGAGGTAATTGCCGGAAAACGCCACGATGTCAGGCTGCCAGCGGTCCAGCAGACGAAGATGGTCGCGCTCGCTTTCGACCTGGAGATCGATGAGGCGGGCTTCATGGCCGGCCGCGAGCGCGGACGCGGCGACCAGTTCGAGCCCCAGCGGTTCGAGCCTGAGGAACACCTGATTGTACATCAGTGGTCCTGGGTGAACGGCAAGCAGGCGCATCCGCTTTCTCCGGTGATCCGTAGATGCGACGGCAGCCGCAGGCGCGCGATCACTGATACAGGCAACAACCGGCTGCCTTCCGCGTTCCTGCGACGGCGCGGATGTCACGGCAGATATGCGGTAATTATTCGGCAGCGATTTCTTGGGCGGGCCGTTCGTCGGCCTGTAACGCGCAGCTTTCCTTCCCACCTATGGAGAGCGGCCGACTTCGGATCGGCCGGCAACTGGGGGAGGAATGCGATGGCGCAGGAGATGGTTGGCGCGGAAGCCGTGGCCTATGCGTTGTTCGAGCGTGTCTGCTACGCAGAAGGCAAGGATATCGGTCTGACACCGAACGCTTCGGCGGCTGGGGAGCGACCAAGCCGGTACTGGATATTTTCAACCTACGCCGAATGCCTGGAGGCGGTGCGATCGCCGGGTCAGTTCAAAGGCGACACCGGCATGGAGGCGCGGCTGGACCCCGCCGGCTATCGCCACGTGCCGCGGCAGAGCATCCTGGCGTCCGATCCGGTTTAGGTTCTCTCGGACTCGGGACGGGCTGCGTCGCGGAATGCATTAGCTTCCGCCCGAAGCAATCCATGTCTTCAGTGGGGCGGCCGTCCGTGCCTCCCTTCTGGCAGTGCAAGGCGGGCACGGATGCCCGCCCCACTAAGGATTCAGCTTCGCTGCGCTCGCAATGAGAGGGCGGCTCGCGTGAAGGAAACCCGACGCAAGCCGTCGCCCGATGTCCCGTCACCCCCCATAGAACACGTTATCTCCCAGATCCTTCATCTCCAGGATCGCGGCATCCGGGCGTCCCTCGATCGGCTTCGGCAGGTGCACCTCGATCACTTCGCCGACAAAGATGTGGTGGTCGCCTTCCTCGACGATGTCGGTGACCTTGCATTCTACCGCGCCGATCGCAGCGTCGAGGATGGCGGCGCCGGTGGTGCCCTTTTTGAAGTTTTGGCCCGACAGCTTGCCGTCTTCCAGCTTGGCCGGTTTGAAGAAGGTGAAAGCGAGGCCCTTGGCATCCTTGCCCAGCATGTTGAGCGCGAAGGTGCGGGCCGACTTGATGATCGCATACGCGCCCGAATCGGTCTTGACCCCGACCGCGACCAAAGGCGGCGCGAAGGCGGTCTGCGTCACCCAGTTCACTGTCGCCGCGGCGACGTTCCCGGCTCCGTCATCAGCGGTCAACACGTAGAGCCCGTACGGGATCATCCTGAGCACGGCTTTCTTGGCGTCGGTATCCATGATTCCTCCTCCTCATGTTTTCGCGTCCGGTTGGGACCGGGGCAAAATGGCTGGGGTGCGATCGATGCGCAAGGCTTCACGGACGATGCCAGCGTCGGGAGCGGGTTGGCGGTGCCATCGCACAAAGGCCACGAAGGAAGATCGATTAATATGAATCGTTTCCTTCATGTTTAATCCTTTATCTTCGCGTCTTCAGATCCTTTGCGGTCCGAACGGGCTTCTCCTCGGCGGCGGGCTGCGGCTGAGGGCAGGGCAGGATTTCGACGGGGTAGCCCTTGGTGTCGGCGAAGTGTTTTGCGCCTTCGGCGGGAGGAATCGGGAGGCGGAGGAAAGAACCGCCCTCTGGGACCGGCTTTACCGGCTCGACCATATCCGACAGACGCGACTGGTTGTGCGGCTCCGAAACATCCTCGACCAGCCGCTCGGCGAGTTTCTGGTCGAACGCCGGCCCGGTCACCCAGAGGACGGGCTGCGTCAGGGTGGAGATCGCAGGCAGCCCGGGAAACGTATCGGGCGGAATGGCGTCGACCTGGAACACCGGCAAGGCGCGCAACAGGCGGGCGCGATCGGGCGAGTCGGGCAGCGACATCAGTGTCAGGCCGCGGCTGATGAGGTCGGCGACCGCCGGGTCATGCACGTGGCCAAGGAAGATGCCGACGGAGGTCGTGCTGTCCCGCATCGCCGCGACCGCCTGGTCGGAGGGCAGCCGGAGCAGCTTGATCTTGGCGCGCGGCAGGCGATAGGCATCGATGAGCGCTCCGGCGACCTCGTCCGAACTGCTGCCGGGCACCCCGGTGACGATTGCCTTGCCGGCCCATTCCTTGGGCTTGGCGAGCTCCGGCGCGCCGGGGCCGGCGACGAGATAGAGCGGCTGGCGATAGAGCACCTTCAGCACTGAGAGAGCGGGCGGCGTCATGCCCGGCTTGACCTCGCAGCGGGCCCGCAGCAGCGGCAGCGCCGGGATCACGGCGGTCATGAGCTGACCCTCGGTCAATGCCTTGAGCAGGGTCGCGGAATCGTCATAGGTGCGGGCGGCGCCGACCACGCCGGGCACGCCGCATGCGGCGCCGGGGTCGCATTCCGGCAGGCCTGGCGGCCGCGAGATGATATCGGCGAGCGCCGAACTGTAGCGGAAGGCGGCGCTGTCCACCGCGCCGCCGCCGATCGAGACCGGGATGGTTTCGGGCGCCGGCTTGGACGCGGCGCGAGTAACCCCGGCGGGCAGCAGCAAGGCAGCGCCAACTGTGCACGCGCCGATGATCCTGATGATTCCGGCTGCCGCCAAGCTTGATCTCCCGTGGACGGCGTCGAACCTACATCCGCGATTCAGCGCTGGCCACCCGAAAGGGACGTTTTCCTCTACGATTTTGTGCCATCCGGGGTACAAATCGTCGGCAATTCCGCGGCATCTTCATGGCACGGCCGGGCTGGCTTCACGTCCGGCGAGCCGCTAAGGTCCGGCGCCCGGCCGCCAGGCCCCAAGATCGAAACCGAGCGTGAGGGAATATGCTGCTCACCTATCTGCAAGTGATCGCGCTGGCGCTGCTGCAAGGCGTGACCGAGCTTTTCCCAGTATCGAGTCTGGGACACGCGGTCATCCTGCCAGCGGCGCTGCTCTGGCCAATCGATCCGAGGGGCCAAGGCCTGCTGCCGTTCCTGGTCATCTTGCACCTGGGCACCGCCATCGCGCTGCTCGCATTCTATTGGCGCGACTGGTGGCGGCTGCTGCGGGCGCTGTTCGGGGCCGGCGACAAGGGCGAGGTGTCGATGCTGCGCCGGCTGATCATACTGCTGATCGTCGGCACGGTTCCGGCGGCGGCGGCGGGGGCGGCGTTCAACAAGCTGTTCCGCGAGATGTTCGCCCAACCGACCATCGCCGCCGCATTCCTGGTGATCAACGGCATCGTGCTGTTCGTCGGGGATCGCTATCACAGGCTACGAGCAAACGGTGGTGCGGCGACGGCGGGCAGGCCGATCGAGGAAATGAACTTCGGGGATGCGCTGGTGATCGGCTTGGCGCAGTGCGCAGCGCTGATCCCCGGCATCTCGCGATCGGGCGTCACCATCGTCATGGGGCTGAACCGCAAGCTGTCTGCCGATGCGGCGGCGCATTTCTCGTTCCTGATGGCGACCCCAATCATCGGCGGGGCGGCGATCCTGGAGGTGCCGAAGCTGCTGCATGCCATCAGCGAAGGCCGAGCCGACGCCGACTACCTGACCAAATCGATCGTCGGCGGGATCGTCGCCGGGATTGCGGCATTCCTTTCAGTCGCGTTCCTGACACGGTATTTCCGGGTAACCGAGGTGAAGGTGATGCGGCCGTTCGCGATCTATTGCGTGGTTGCCGGCCTCGCTGCGATCGCGCTGTTCGTGTCGCGGGGCTGATCCGCTGGAACATCGTCGGCCTTCCGTCACCATTGTCGGAGGCGGGCCGGCCGGGCTGATGGCGGCAGAGGCAGCCGCGGCGCGGGGCGCCGCGGTTGATCTTTATGACGCGATGCCGTCGGTCGGGCGCAAATTCCTGATGGCGGGGAAGAGCGGGCTCAACCTCACGCATGCCGAAGATTTCGCGGCATTTCTCTCCCGCTTCGGGGCGGCGGAGGATCGGCTCGCGCCGATGCTGGAATCATTTCCGCCGGGCGCGATCCGGGGCTGGGCGGCGGAACTGGGGATCGAGACCTTCGTCGGCAGCTCAGGCCGGGTGTTTCCGGTCGATTTCAAGGCGGCGCCACTGCTGCGATCCTGGCTGAGGCGACTCAGGGGCCAGGGCGTGCGGTTCCATGTGCGACACCGCTGGTTGGGATGGCGCGACGGCGTGGCGATCTTTGCGACGCCGGACGGCGAGCGGCCAGTGGACGCGAACACGCTGGTGCTGGCGCCGGGCGGGGCGAGCTGGCCCGGGCTGGGATCGGATGGAAGCTGGGCTGGAATCCTGGCGGCGAAGGGGGTGGCGACCCTGCCGCTCAAGGCCGCCAATTGCGGATTCGACGTGGGCTGGAGCCGGCATTTCCGGGAGCGGTTCGCCGGGCACCCGGTGAAACCGGTGGTGCTGACCAGTCCGGCCGGCAGCCAGCGCGGGGAGTTCGTCGTTACTGAAGTCGGGATCGAGGGCAGCGGCGTGTATCCGCATTCAGCGGCGCTCCGCGATGCGCTCGAGCGAGACGGCGTGGCCATGCTGGTGCTGGACCTGCTGCCAGACCATGCACCGGAGCGGGTCGCGCGACTCCTTGGCCAGCCGCGCGGCGGGCGCTCGCTGGCCGAGCATCTGCGGCGCACGGTCGGGATCACCGGGGCGAAGGCCGGGCTGGCGCGCGAATTGCTGCCGCCGGAGTCACTCAAGGAGCCGGCGGCGCTGGCGGCCGGGCTGAAGCGGCTCAGCCTGCCGGTTTTGCGGCCGCGGCCCATCGACGAGGCGATCTCAAGCGCGGGCGGCGTCGCATGGGATGCGCTGGACGACCGGCTGATGCTGCGGACGCTGCCGGGTGTGTTCGCCGCCGGCGAGATGATCGACTGGGAGGTCGTGACCGGCGGCTACCTGCTGTCGGCCTGCCTAGCCATGGGCCGCTGGGCCGGTGCGGCAGCGGCCGTGTGGGCCGCAGGCCGCCGCTGAAGCCTTACGAGCCGTAGCTCAGGCGGATCTCAATACGGCGATCGCCGGTCTTGCCGGCATTATCGTCGGCCGCTCCGATCGGGATGGTGAGGAAGAGCTTGGGATCGACTCCCTCGGCTATCATCGTGTCCTGCACCGTCTTGACCCGGTGTTCGGCCATTTCCCTTTCGTGCTCGGGCGTGCCGACATTGGTGGTATAGCCGGCGACGGTGATCGTCGAGGGATGACGCTCGCGCACCGCGGCGACGGCCTGATCCACGATGGTCTTCGCCTCGGGCGTCAGCTGGGCACTCGACTCGTGGAAGAACAGCAGGTAGGTCGTCGGCGGCGCGGCGGGCTTCTGCAGCAGCGCGCAGCCGGCGAGCAACAGCGCCGCGGCTATCGTCCCGATTCGAACGGTCTTCATCCACCCCTCGCTGGCGCTCTTGGCTGACCTGCGGAAACTAGCAGCTTGCGCGGGCGACTCAACCGGGAATGCCGGTCATTTCGGCACTGATTCGCCAGAGCTTTTCGCTGACCGCCGGATCATAGGATTGTGCGTTCGAGCGGATCGGCTTGCGCTTGCAGAAATACTGGCCGGAGACGCCCGCCATCTCCGGCGCCGAGGCGGCCCAGACAGCGGTGTCGGCGCCCTCGGCCGGCGTCAGGACGAACGGCTTGATCAGCGCCCAGATTATGTCTGCGATACCACCCTTGTTGCCGATGCGGCTACCGACGAAGCCGGGATGGAGGCAGTTGGCGGTGACGCCCGTGCCCTCCAGCCTGCGGGCCAGCGCATAGGTGAACAGGATGTTGCCGAGCTTGGAGCGGCCATAGGCCTTCATCGGCCCCCAGCCGTGCCTGAGATCGAGATCGGCCAGGTCCAGCGTAGCGGATTGCGACGCGTTGGAGGCAACGGTCACGATGCGGGCGGGCCGAGCCGCCTTGATGTTCGGCAGCAGCAGGTTCGTCAGCAGGAACGGGGACAGGTGGTTGATCTGGAACGTAGCCTCATGCCCGTCCTCGGTCTCGCGGCGGCCGGTCATGACCAGGCCGGCATTGTTGACCAGGATATCGATCCTGGGGTGGCTCCGGGTCAGCCGGGCGGCCAGCGCACGGACCGAGGCGAAGGAGGCATAGTCGACCGTCTCGGCCGCCACCTTGGCGCCGGGCACCTGCGTGCTGAGCCAAGCAGCGGTCCCGGCCAAGCGGTGGGGATCGCGCGCGGTGATGACGATTTCGGCGCCCTGCCGGGCGAGACCGAGCGCGGTGTACTGGCCGATGCCGCTGGACCCGCCGGTCACCACCGCGACCTGGCCCGCAAGGTTGGTGCCGCTGTCCTCGTTCATCCCTTGTCCCCCGCCGGCATATGGTTGTCTCGCCGCGCGGCGGTCGCTATCGTCCGCGCATGTCGAATAACACAGCTATGAAAAGCTTGAATGCGGCCGTCCCGCAAGGACGCAGCCATGCGGCGGACGAGCCGGCGGAGATCGGCCGGCGCGTGCTGACGCAGGAGGCGCGGGCGCTGAATGCGCTGGCGGCATGCCTGGATGGGAGCTTCACCAGAGCCGTCGAGCTGTTCTTCGGGCTGAAGGGCCGAGTGGTGGTCACTGGAATGGGCAAGAGCGGGCATATCGCGCGCAAGATCGCGGCGACGCTGTCCTCG
>CAZVYC010000091.1:0-18046 GCA_964631425.1 uncultured Rhodospirillales bacterium | reverse complement strand
CAGACGCCGCTGGTCAGCGCCGCGCCGATTTCGACCACGAACATCACCGGGTTGCGCATCAGCGTCGCGGGATTGAGCTTAGCGAAAGAAGACCCGATGGCCGGAACCACGATCGACCGATCGAAGATCGAGATCGACCGCTTTGGGTGATGGGTCGATTCGTGAAAAGCCTCGGCGGGAGTGTAGGCCATGATTCTTAAGCTCCAGTCAGTACAGGGCGCCCGCGCGCATGGCGAAATGCTCGACCACGGGGCCGAGTGCCAGCGCGGGGAAGAAGGTGAGGCCGCCGACGATCAGGATCACGCCGATGAGCAGCGCCACGAACAATCCGCCGTCGGTCGGAAACGTACCTGCCGAGGGCGGAACGATCTTCTTGGCGGCAAGCGACCCGGCGACCGCCAGCATCGGCACGATGAATAGGAACCGGCCCATGAACATGGCGATCGCCATGGTCACGTCCCAGAACATGTTGGCGCCGAGCCCGGCGAAGGCGCTGCCGTTGTTGCCGGTCGCCGAGGTGTAGGCGTAGAGGATTTCGCTGAAGCCGTGCGGGCCGGCATTCGTCAAAGTCGCTGTGCCGGCCGGGACCACCGTGGCGATCGCCGAGAAGCCCAGCATCGAGAGCGGCAGGACCAGGATGGCGATGATGCTCATCTTGACCTCTCTGCTTTCGAGCTTCTTGCCGACGTACTCGGGCGTGCGCCCGACCATCAGCCCGGCAACGAACACCGCGATGATGGCGAACAGCAGCATGCCGTAGAGACCGGATCCCACGCCGCCGAAAATGATCTCACCCAACTGGATGTTGAGCATCGGGATCAGGCCGCCCAGCGGCATCAGGCTGTCGTGCATGCTGTTCACCGCGCCGCAGGACGCGTCGGTGGTAACCGTCGTGAACAGCGCCGAATTGGCGATGCCGAAGCGGACTTCCTTGCCTTCCATGTTGCCGCCCGGTTGAGCCGCGCCGGCCGATTGGTCGATCCCGAGCGACGCGAAAGCCGGATTGCCGCCGGCCTCGGCTGGATAGACGACGAATGTGCCGGCGAGGAACAGCAGGCCCATGACGCCGAATATCGCCCAGCCCTGCCGCTGGTTGCCGACCATGCGGCCGAACACGTTGGTCAAGGCCGCGCCGATCGAAAAGATCGAGACGATCTGGATGAAGTTCGAGAGTGCGGTCGGATTCTCGAAGGGATGGGCGGAGTTGGCGTTGAAGAAGCCGCCGCCGTTGGTCCCCAGCATCTTGATCGCTTCCTGTGAAGCGACCGGACCGATCGCGATCGACTGCTTCGCGCCGTCCAGCGTCGTAGCGTCGATAAACCCGCCTAGGGTCTGAGGCACGCCCTGCCAGATCAGGACAAGCGCATAGACCACGCAGATCGGGAGCAGCACATAGAGCGTGCAGCGTACCAGATCGACCCAGAAATTGCCGAGTGTCTTGGCCGACCGGCGCGCGAAGCCGCGGATCAGCGCAATGGCAAGCGCAATGCCGGTGGCGGCCGACGCGTAGTTATGGAAGGTGAGCCCCACCATCTGGGAAAAATTGCTCATGGTGGTTTCACCCGAATAGAACTGCCAGTTGGTATTCGTGGTGAAGCTGATGGCGGTATTGAGCGCGAGCTCGGGGGGTACCGCGGGGAAGTTCTGCGGGTTCCACGGCAGATAATTCTGCAGCCGCAGGATGGCATAGAGCAGCACCGCACCCGCGAGGTTGAACAGCAGCATCGCGGCGCCATAGGTGAGCCAGCTCTGCTCCGCCCCAGCGTTCACGCCTGAGGCCCTGTAGAGCAGCCGCTCGACCGGCCTTAGGACCGGGGACAGGAACACGCGCTCCCCGTTGAACACGCGGGTCATGAACCCGCCGAACGGTTTGGTGAGCGCGATGACCACGATCGCGAAGATCGCGATCTGGAGAATGCCGTTGAAGGTCATGGCACGGTCCTAAAAACGGTCTGGGTGGATAAGGGCGTAGATGAGATAGATTGTCAGCCCGAGGGCGACGGCGGCGCCGAGGAGATAATCAAAAACCATCAGGTCACCTCACATGCGCTCGCAGGCGGACAGAAAGGCGAGCCCAATCCCGAAAAGGCCCACCGTCAGGGCGAGCCAAAGAATGTCGAACATGAACAAGCTCCGCGTGCGGACCGGCTTCTTAATCAGTTCACGTTAAGTAGTCACTTCGCCCGTAAAAAATCCAGACAGGAAGCGTGGCTGCAACATAAAAGATACGTCATAGATATTTCCTCCAGAGATAAAAGTTTTTTTATGTGCCCTTCGTAGGAAGGTTTAGGCATTGTACTATATTGGACTGCCTTCCTTGATATGGATTTTTTACGACGGATCGTGTTTGGGTTTCAGTCGATATAGCTGTTGCAATGGGCGGGCTTTCTGCGGTCGCCAGCATGAGCGCTGCCGGCCGTGATTCGATCAGGTTAAATGAGCCGCCGTGGAAATATCGAAATTTGGAGGGTCAGGTACGCCCGATGCCGCTTACTCTTGTCGTCGACCGTGTCGATGCATTTCCTTGCGCTCGTCGCGGAGAGCGTGTGGTAGCAGCCAAGGATTATTTCGGGGATGAACCGGAATTTCGCCGTCCCAGCGCCAGGATCGTCAATTTGTGCGCCGACCTTGAGGCGCTCGGTGCGGCCCATTTCTGCTCGATGATCGCCGAGGCGCGATGCCAGTCGGTCGTTCCGACCGCTGCGGCGCTGATCAACCTCGCAGTCGACGAGCTCTGGGCCAGCGTGCTGAGCAAGATTAACCGGACGCTTTCAACCAAGCCGGGCATGCCTCGCACAGGAATGAGAACGTTGGCACTCTTCCTCGGGGAGTTCGGGTATCCCGAGCTTGATGCGATCGGAAAGCAGATCTACGCCCAACTGCCATTTCCGCTGCTGCGGGTCACCTTCGCTTTCGGGCCGAAGCCAGTCGTCACCAGGCTCAAACCGCTGACGCTTGATGATCTGACGGAACGGGATTTCGAGCGTCTTCGCGCAGCACTGGATCATTTTCCTAAGGAGGGCGCCGACGCAGTCGGGCGGCACGATGCTCCCTTTCGTCTCGCGATACTCCAGAACCCCACCGAAGCGCTGTCCCCGTCACACCTGCCGGCATTGCGCAAGTTCGTCCAGATTGGCCGGCACCTTGATATAGAAGTCGAGCTGATCTGGGATCATGATTTCGATCGGCTCGGCGAATTCGACGCGCTGTTCATTCGCGAGACGACGGCGGTCGGCCATCAGACCTACCGTTTCGCCGATGAGGCGGATCGGCTGGGACTTCCTGTGATCGACGATCCGATCTCGATTCGACGATGCACGAACAAGGTGTATTTGGCGGAACTTTTCAGGGCCAATGGCGTGCCACATCCGAAGACCTGGCTCGTCTGCCGCGAGCGTCTCGCCGAATTGGAACAGGTTCTTCCATTTCCTGTGGTCCTGAAGAAGCCCGATGGCGCCTTCGGCATCGGCGTGGAACGCGCAGCGACACCGCGTCAGTTCCGGTCGATTGCAACCAGGATGCTGGCGCAATCGAAGCTGATCGTCGCGCAGGCCTTCGTCAGTACCGATTTCGATTGGCGTATCGGGGTGCTGGGCGGTAAGCCGCTGTTCGCCGCGCGGTATTTCATGTGTCCGCACCATTGGCAGATCCTGAAGCATGCGGGCGGATGCCACGAGGAAGGCGGAACGCAGGCGGTTGCGCTGGACGATGTGCCGCCCGAAATTATCCGTGAGGCCGTGCGGGCGGCGAACTTGATCGGGGACGGCCTGTACGGCGTGGACCTGAAGGAAAGCGCCGACGGACCGCTGGTCATTGAGATCAACGATAATCCCAATATCGAAGTCGGCATGGAGGATGCCGTCATGGGCGACGACCTTTACCGCGCGATACTTGATCGCTTCCGCCTTCTTGTCGGCTGGCGGTTCTCCGGTCGAGACCAACGCGTCGCCGCATTGCCTCGACGCCGCGGTCGACATTGGTTCGAGGATGCCGCCCAGGTCTCGGCTGAGTAGCCATGATCAGGAACCGCGATGTCCAGGAACGCCTTTAGGGCCGCTCCATCATGACAAACGGTGCCTCCGTATCGCTATCATCTGAGTACCTTCGTAGTGGAAGTCGTCCACAGCCCTATGTAGATTTTATACTAAACTTGGCAACATATATTTTTCATTTATAAATGGTAAACTGGCATTAACGACGGCTTCGTATATAATCACCCCTGATATTTCTCATTCGTGACTCATGGCGGACTGAGTGGAATGAGCTTGGGCCGGCTATGGTAATTTGGCAGGGGCTGATGGTACGTAAGCTCTCGGTATTGATTGTCGACGACGAGATACAGATCCAGCGGCAGCTCAAGGTCGGGCTCGGGGCCGAGCGGTTCAGGACTTCCGAAGCACGGACCGCCGAAGCCGCGCTGAACCTGTTGGCCGCCGAAGAGTTCGACGCCGTAATCCTGGATCTGGGGCTGCCCGACCAGAGCGGACTCGCTGTTCTCGAGACGATTCGGAAAACCTCGACAGTACCCGTGCTCGTGCTGTCGATGCGCAATGACGAGGCCGGGCGCATGCAGCTTGCGCTCACCATCGACGAGGCACGGATCGAGGCGGAAACGGAACGCCTGCGCAGCGCGATGCTGACCTCGCTTTCCCACGATCTGCGCACCCCGCTTACAACGATTATTGGAACGCATTCCACGATCGAGTCGGCAGTGGAGCGGGCGCGGCCGCTTACAGCGAGTCACAGCGTATCTGTCGCGCTTCCGCCAGACTTGCCGATGGTCGAGGCCGATTTCCTGCTGCTTGAGCAGGTCATGTTCAACGTGCTCGATAACGCTTCGAAGTACGCGCCGGCGGGAACAGTCATCGAGATGGCCGCCAAGCTGGAAGATGGGATGGTTGTTCTGGAGGTCGCCGATCAGGGACCGGCATTCCTGAGCATGCGTATGAGACCATCTTCAATAAATTCGCACGGATCGTTCGCGAGGACCGGCAAACGCCTGGCACCGGGCTGGGGCTCGCGATCTTTCGCGGATTCCTGCAAGCAATGGGCGGTGTGATCTTTGCCGCAAACCGCAAGAATCATCCAGGCGCCCTCTTTACCATACAGCTGGCGCGCGCCCAGTTTTCGCGTGAGGTCGGCGTGGCGAATTCCCCGGAGCAAGCGGCGGACCGGCAATAGGAAACACGGCGCGAGGCCGCGGGCTTCGGGTTGTGAGGTTCAGCTGAATCCTACAGCCCAACCCGGCCAAGGTCGCTGAGGCCGCTCCAGATGATCTGGATACCAATACAAAGAAGGATGAAGGCGGATAATCGCACGACGACGGCCACGCCGGCATGTCCCAACAATGATACGAGGCGTTCCGCGAAACGATAGCACAGATAGACGGAGGCCGTGATCGCCAGGATCCCGACGATCGCCGCTGCGCCGAGAAGGATCAGCTGTGCAAGCCCGACCGCGGTGGGCCTCTGGCTGCCAAGCGTTATCGCCACCGAAATCGATCCCGGACCGACGGTCAGCGGCATGGTCAGCGGGTAAAATGGGTCCGGCTCTGTCGAAGCTGCGCTCGCCGCGGCATGATTTCCGCTCGGCGACGCTTCCGAATTGAGGAGCTTCCATCCGAACGCCGTAACTACCAACCCGCCGCCGATCCGGACTACGGGCACGCTAATGCCAAAGAATTCAAGAACATGCGATCCGACGAACAGCGAGCCGAGCAGCAGGAAAAAGCTGTTCACCGCTATTTTTCCGGCAAGCGCGCGGCGCTCCTCCTTCGTGCAAGCGTTCGTGAGGCCCAGAAAAATAGGCGCATTTCCGAACGGATTGATGATCGGAAACAGCGCCGCATAGACCAATAGAAAAGTGTCGGTAAATACGCTCATGCTGGTTCCAGGTTGGCCATCATCTCGAATTGAACGACCGCGCGATTTCTTAGCTGAGCGGTCTTAACCGGCGCATCGGATCGTGAGAAGGCGGAACTGCGATTCGGTTCGGGATGGCAGGCAATCGTGACATGCAGGCAAGCGTTGCCGCGCGAATCGGCTCTTCTACTTGGAACGGATGGTGGAGCAGTATCCCGCACGATGCATAGTGCGCGACGACCGGGGAGGTAAAGGGCATGATTGAGCAATCGGTGCATGGAATCGAGGACCGTTCGGTCATCGTGCCGGCGCACGTTCCGCCTGAACTGGTGAGCCATTACGATTTTCGGCACGATCCGCAGTTCCGGACCGATCCGTGGACCTGGATGTACCGATTGAACGACAAGCCGGACATCTTCTGGTCGCCCGATCTCGGTGGCTACTGGGTCGTGACACGCGGGCCGTATATCGAAGAGGTGTTCAGCCGGGGCGATCTATTTTCCGTGAGGTCTCTGGCAATCCCCAAGCAGCCGGACGCTCCAATCCTGATTCCCAATAATCTGGAGCCTCCGGAGCACGGAAAATACCGGAAGATCCTGACCCGGAAGATGTTTTCGCCCCGCGCGCTTGCCACCATGGGTGCCGAATGCCGCGACATGGTCCGTGAGCTTGTCGCCGGCTTCCGTGATCGCGGCGCGTGCGAGTTCGTGTCGGAATTCGCCGCGATCGTTCCGGTCGACATGTTCCTGCGGATGATGGGGGTAGGGAGGGAGCGCCGGCCTGAATTCCTGCCGTTCGTCCACATGATTTTCCGCGGAGAGACGGCGGAGGAGATCGGCGCCGGCTTCGCGCTGGCCGGGGCTTTTCTCGCCGGCTGGCTGGATGAGCAGCTGGCTGACCCGGAGGCCTCGTCGCGGGGCCACATGCTGGCCGCCATGCTCGAGGGCGAGGTGGACGGCCGGCCGCTCAGCCGCCAGGAGATGCTGTCGATGTCGATGATGCTCTTTCTGGGCGGGCTCGACACCGTCGCATCGCAGACAACCCATGTTTTCCACTTCTTGGCGACGAATCCGCGCCATCGTGCATCGCTTGTCGATGACCCCGCCTTGATACCGGCGGCGATCGAGGAGATGCTGCGACGTTTCGGGATTTCTCACATCGGCCGCGCTGTCGCGAAGGACATTGAATTCCACGGCGTGCGCATGAAAGAGGGCGATTCCATCGTCGCGGCCACGCCGATTTCCGGCCTCGACCGCCAAGCTTTTTCAGATCCGCTGACGGTGGATTTCGGCCGTTTCGCCGGCAAGCCGCGGCACTGGGCGTTCGGCGCCGGGCCGCATCTCTGTCCCGGCGCGCATCTGACTCGTATCGAATTGCGGATCATGCTGGAGGAGGTTTTGCCGGCGTTGCCGAATCTGCGGCTCAAGCCAGACACAGAGCTGGTCTATCTCCCGGGCGCGACCCTGATGGTGAAAGAGCTTCCGCTGGTTTGGGAATCATGAGCTCGGGATCTTGAGCAGGTCGGCAACATGCAAAAATTGAATGTCCGCGTGCACCAGGCGACCTTGACAGATCACACCTCTGTGTGCAGCGCAACCGAAAATTTTGTAAATAAACGAATGCACTACCGCATCGCACATAAAACCGTGTGATACTGTCTTGACAGCTTTTCGCAGTCGCGGTAGGCTCGGGATCGATATGGCACCTTCCCCGCCATATCCGACGCCTGCTTATGAGGCGTTTCCTCCCTAAACTCGGGCCGTGCCTTCGGGTGCGGCCCTCTTTTCTTGTTCCTATATCAAACTTCTCGTGCGCGCAAGGACAATTTGGCGCAGTGGGACGTATTGTGTGTCGCGCGCCGTACGGATGTGCCAGCGCGGACTGGACCTGAGGGAAGTTCGCCCGGGAATTCCGCTAGAGCGTGAGGTCACCGGCCAGCACTTGCCGAATCTCGGTCGGCAGTGTCGCCATGTGGCCGTAGCGCGGATGATCGCAGCCAATCATCACCGGCGCCGCGTTGCCGGCAAATGCGCGCTTCTGCCCAGGCGTCAGGGGAAAACGGATGAATTGCACGGATGAGGCCTTACCCTCGGGACTGGTGTTCTCCCGCGTCGGGTCGGGCTCGCCCCGGATCGCCGTTCCGCCGATCGACAGCACGATATGGTTCTCGATGCCGCCCAGCGCGTATAGCTGTGCCTCTCGCCGACGCGGTTCGTCGATTTCAAACATGAGGGTCGCCACCAGCTCATCGCCGTTGGGGATGAGGGGATTGTAAGCGTCAAGCTCATCCTGGATCTGTGCTTCGCCGCCTTTCTCCACGAAGAGCATCTCATGCACCTGATGCCACATCGTGTCGTAGTTCTCGAAATGGAAGGTGGCATAGGGGCCGACCTCCACCCGTCTCAGCCGCTTGGCCTCGGAAATGCGCTTGCGCTGGTCGCGCCGGATCTTGGCATAGTCCGACATCGGCATGATGTCTTCGCGCGTGATCGCACGGGCGGCGGTCGGCATCAGACGTCCTCCGTCAGACCATACGCCCGCGCCAGCAGTTCGATCGGATGAGCCTTTTCGGGCAGCGCGGCGCCTTCGACATTTTCGATCCCTTGCAGGATGTGCATCGCGGCAAGCGGACATTCGGAGGCGACAAAGGCTTTCGCGTTCTTCGCTGCCTGTCGCGCCACCGGTTTGCCGACCTTCATTGCGGTCTCGAAATTCCCTTTTTTTACCCCCCACGAACCGCCGTGGCCAGAGCACCGTTCCACCACTGCGAGATCGGGCTCTGGGATCAAGCGCAGCAACTCCGCCCCTTTCTGGCCCATATTCTGGGCTCGGGCATGGCAGGCGAGGTGAAGCGTGACGCCGCCTTCAAGCGGCTTCAGCCCGGGTGCCAATCCTTCCTTCTTCGCGATATCCACCACGTACTCACTGAGGTCCGACGTATTCCTGGACAATAACGCAACGTCCTGGTTGTCGGGCAGGATCAGAGGCCATTCGAACTTGAGCATCAGTGCGCAGGAGGGAATCAGCGCGACGATCCGATAGCCCTTCTCGATCCAGGGCTTCATGAAGGCAGCCACATTGGCCGCGCGATCGGCGACATTCTTCATGTCGCCCATCTCGAGCTGCGGCATGCCGCAGCATTCGGGATGCAGCACTTCCGTGGTCACGCCATTTTTCGCGAGCACGGCCTCCGCTGCCTTGCCGATTGCACTGTCGTTGTAGTTCACGAAGCAGGTGGCAAAGAGCACGGCCTTGCGACCAGTTGCCGGTGCGGCCGAGTCGATCTTGGCTGGATGCTTTTTACTGTGATTGACAAAGGTCGGGCTGTCGAAGGTGGGCAGCGCGGCATCGCGGTCGATGCCGGCGATCTTCTCCATTACCGGCCGGGTCAGTCCGTTGCCGCGGTCCACCGCCCAATTCGCCAACGCATTGAGGGCTGAGCCAATCCGGCCGTTGCGATCGGTCTGGACCAACTGCTTGTCGGCGAGCGAAGGGATGCCGTGCTTCAGTTCGGCCGCGCGGTAGCGCAGCATCAAATGCGGGAAGTCGAGATCGAACTCGTGCGGCGGCACGTAGGGGCACTTCGTCATGAAGCACATGTCGCAGAGCGTGCAGGCGTCAACGACCTCTTTGTAGCGCGCCTTCGGCACCTCATCGAGCTCACCCGAAGCCGTGGCATCGATCATGTCAAAAAGGCGGGGGAACGAGTCGCAAAGGTTGAAGCAGCGCCGGCACCCGTGGCAGATGTCGAAAACGCGGTGCATCTCCGCTTCGATCTTTTCCCAGTCGGTGAAATCGGGATTCTGCCACGCGATCGGGTGGCGAAACGGTGCGCCGCTGTTGGGCTCCGCCATCACAAGCCCTTTGAATGGGGAACGAAAGGAAAAATCGGCGGCCAAGGCGGCCGCCGATTCGGTTCAATTACGCAGAACGTATTCAGCCGTTGAGGCCGTCGAGCGCCTTCTGGAAACGGCCGGCATGCGAGCGCTCGGCCTTCGCCAGGGTCTCAAACCAGTCGGCAATCTCGTCGAAGCCTTCCTCCCGGGCGGTGCGGGCCATGCCCGGGTACATGTCAGTGTATTCGTGAGTCTCGCCGGCGATCGCGGCCCCCAGGTTCTTGTCGGTCGCGCCGATCGGTTTGCCGGTAGCGGGGTCGCCGACCTCTTCCATGAACTCGAGATGACCATGGGCATGGCCCGTCTCACCTTCTGCGGTCGAGCGGAACACGGCGGCGACGTCGTTATAGCCCTCGACGTCAGCCTTTTGTGCGAAATAGAGATAGCGGCGATTGGCCTGGCTCTCGCCGGCGAAGGCGTTTTTCAAGTTTTCCAGCGTCTTAGAATCTTTCAGCGCCGTCATTTCATCCTCCTCGTGCGGGCTCGCGGCCATGGCGGCCGGCCCTTAAGCTTCCCGGCGAGTTTAGTCGTATGGTCGCAAAAAGCAACCGTGTTTAGAATTGCTCTAAGTTTGCCGGACCATCCTTCGGGCTCGATTGATCGCGGTCCGAGCCGCTTTCGAGAGAGTTTCATCGTTTCAAGCTGTCTGTCGACCTGTTTTGCGGGCCAAGGACCAGGTTCGGTCATTGAACTCGCAATTGGAATGTTATACCGGTTTCCAGTCCCCGTTTTTCCTGAATTGCGCGGTTTTCATTGTGCAGTGCGAAATAGGATAAGGTTTTTACACGGGGATTGGCCTGTGCTACTCGCTGATTCTTGTAGTTGAAGGGAGGGTAAATGTTCAGCAATGCCGGACGGAATCTTGGGATTCTGGTCGCGTTCGCCACGCTTGCCGCAGCTGGCCGGGTGACAGCTGCGGGGTTTTATATCCAGGAACAATCAGCCGCCGGCCTCGGTCGCGCGCAAGCCGGTAACGGGGTCGTCGCGGATGATGCCAGTACGATTTATTTCAACCCGGCGGGCATGACCCAGCTGCCGGGCATCCAGACCGACTCCGGCATCAACCTGATCGTACCCAGCGCCAGCATGAGCGACCGCGGTACGATCGACCATTCTCCTCTTGCGCCCAATTCGCTGCCGGGCGGCGGCAGCGGCGGTAACCCGGGATCCGCGTCTCCGATTCCCGATTTCTTTATCAGTGCGCAGATCCCGGACCAGCCGGTCTGGGTCGGGTTGGGGGTGACCGCTCCGTTCGGGTTTGCCTCCAAGTATGACCAGAACTTTTTCGGCCGCTACGACTCGATCGACACTTATCTGGAGACGATCGATATTGGGCCCACGGTCGCGGTCAAGCTCAATGACTGGCTGTCATTCGGCATCGGGCTTGATGAGCAATATGCGTACGTCAAGCTCCGCTCCGCTGTGCCGAACGCGTTGGCCGCCGGCGGGCCGTCGATCGCGACCGATGGCCGGGTGACGGTGACCGGGCATAACTGGACGACCGGCTTCAACGGCGGACTTCTGATCCAGGCCACACCCGACACGCGCGTGGGGCTCACCTACCGCTATGGTCTCACGCACATAGCCAATACCAGCGTCACTGTCGCCAACCTGGGCGGCCTGCTGGCGCTCGCCAACCAGCAGGTCGAAGGAACCGCCGCGCTCGACCTGCCCGACGTCATTACGGCCGGTATCTCACAGCGAATCACGCCCCAACTCACCTTGCTTGGAGAATTCGACTACTTCACCTGGAGCAACTTCAAGAGCATCGACATTAAAACACAGAGCCCCACGTTGGGTGAGCTCGTCACCCCGGAATATTATCGCGATACGTATTCATTCGCGGTGGGCGCCGAATATCAGCTCGACGATCAATGGAAGCTGCGCGGCGGTGTCAAATTTGATCAGACGCCGACCGTCAATGCCTATCGCGACACGCGTGTGCCGGACGGCGACCGATACTGGCTCGCTGCCGGGTTCCACTACCAGTTCGACGAGCATATCGGCATTGATGGCGGCTATGCCCACATCTTCCTGACTGATAGTTCGATCAATGTCAGCCGCAGCTACTATCAACAGTTCGGCCTCACCACGACCAGCAACGTCATGGCCGAATCGCATGTCGCGATCGACATCCTGACGGTTGGGTTAGCGTATAAGTTCTAGATTGAGATCCACGCCGCGCCGGCCTTGCGGACCGGCGCGGCAACTTTTAAGAGAACTCCAACGGTTCTCCCCACGTCGGGGACGGTATCGTCATCCGGAGTTCAACCCTACATGACGGTCGTCGTTACCGGAGCAGCCGGCTTCGTCGGTTATCACGTCGCCGCTTCCCTGCTGGCCCGCGGCGAACGCGTCGTCGGTATCGACGTCGTCAACGACTATTATTCGGTCGCGCTAAAGGAGGCGCGGCTGGCGCGGCTTCAGGCTTCGGAAAGCTTCTCGTTCCACCGGGTCGACATTGCGGATCCTGAAGCCTTGTCGGCGGTGCTCGGAGCGGCGGGACCCGTCTCAGGAATCATCCACCTGGCCGCCCAGGCAGGTGTGCGTTATTCGCTGAAGAACCCGTATGCCTATATCCATTCGAACCTGCTGGGTCAGGTTTCGGTTTTTGAGTGCGCGCGGCACCTCGATCCCGTACCAAACCTAGTTTACGCCAGTTCCTCCTCGGTTTATGGCGGCAACGACAAGTTTCCCTTTGCTGTCGAGGATCGCGTCGATCATCCGGTTTCGGTTTATGCCGCGACCAAACGCGGCGGGGAGTTGCTTGCCGAGAGTTATGCCGCGATCTATGGGCTGGCTTCGACCGGCCTGCGCTTCTTCACGGTGTATGGGCCATGGGGAAGGCCCGACATGGCCTATTTCAGCTTCACCGAAGCGATCTTCGCCGGCCAGCCGATTCCCGTCTTCAACGATGGCAAGCTCGAGCGCGACTTCACCTATATCGACGATGCCGTCGGCGGTATTCTGGCCGCGCTCGCTCTTCCCGCCGACCCGGCCCGGCTTCACCGGCTCTACAATCTCGGCAACAACAAGCCCGAGCCGGTGCTGCGTTTCATCAAAGTAATCGAGCAGGCGATCGGTCTTAAAGCCCTTTTGCAGTTCGAGCCGATGCAGCCTGGGGACGTCAAGGCCACTGCCGCGGAGATTGACGCGAGCCGGCGCGATCTCGGCTTCGAGCCACGGGTTTCGATCGACGTAGGGATTCCGCGGTTCGTTGCGTGGTACAAGGAGTATCATGGCATCGGATAGGGCGGGGGCCCGCGCCGAAGGCGAGGCGGCCCGATTGATCTATCTGGTGACTGAGGACTGGTATTTCTGGGCGCATCGACTACCCCAGGCACGTGCGGCGCGCGACGCCGGTTTTCGGGTGGCGGTTGCAACCCGCGTCACGCGCCATGGCGCGTTGATCGAAAGCGAGGGCTTCGTGCTCCATCCGCTGGGCTGGCGACGCGGCAGCACTAACATCCTGGCCGGTCTCGCAGCCGTGCTCGAGGTCGTCCGGCTCTATCGCCGCGAGCGCCCCCAGCTCGTTCATCACGTCTCGCAGAAGCCGATCCTGATCGGCTCGATCGCCGCCCGTCTTGCCGGCGTCGGAAAGATCGTGAACGCGCTGACCGGCCTGGGATTCCTATTCACGGCATCAACCTTGAAGGCCCGCTTGCTGCGGAGCTTTCTGTTGCCCCTTTTTCGTAACATCGCCGGGCGGCCGGGCGTACGGTTTCTCGTCGAAAATCCCGACGACGGGGCGCTGCTCCGCCGGCTCGACGTCGTGCCGTCGGATAACATCCTGCTGATTCGCGGTTCCGGCGTCGATACCGAGCATTATCGGCCGCTGCCTGAACCGCCGGAAGGGTCGGTCACGATCGCCTGCGCCACGCGCATGCTGCGGATCAAGGGGGTGGCGGAGGTCGTCGAGGCCTTTCGGCTGGCGCGCACGCGGACTCCCGGCATCCGGCTGCTGTTGGCCGGCGCTCCGGATGTGGAGAATCCGGCGGCCATCCCGCTCGAAGACCTGCGGCGTTGGGCAGCCGAGCCCGGTATCGAGTGGGTCGGCCATGTCGACGACATCCGCCAGGTCTGGGCGCGCGCGCATGTCGCCGTCCTGGCCAGCCACGGCGGCGAGGGGATTCCGATGACCTTGATGGAGGCAGCCGCCTGCGGCCGTCCGCTGATCGCCACCGACGTACCAGGCTGCCGCGAGATCGTCCGAACCGAGGAAACCGGCATTCTGGTCAATGCCAACGACGTCACCGCGCTCGCCGGCGCTTTCGAGCGCATGGCCACAGATGACGCATTCCGGCGGCGTTGCGGCCAGGCGGCACGCGGGTGGGTGGAGAGGGGATTGGACGCCCGAACCGTTGGACGCGAGACGGTCGCGGTTTATCGTGACCTGCTCGGCTCTCACGCATAACGGGTCAGACACTTGATCAACGAGTTCCTGGGCCACACTCTCGTGTTCTTTCTGGTGGCCGCCTTGGCGAGCGCGGCCCTGACCCGAATCGCGTTGTCGGTGCTGCGGCGGCGAGCAATTCTCGACCTCCCCAATGAACGCAGCAGTCACACCATCCCGACGCCACGCGGCGGTGGCTGGGGCGTGATGCTGACGTTGCTGCCATTCTGGCTGTGGGCCGCCTGGCAGGCTGGGCGGCTCGGCGATCCCGTCGAGCCGTTGCTCCTTCTGGGCGCGATCGCGCTGATCGCCGTGTCATGGATCGACGATCGGCGCGACCTGGGACCCGCGGTGCGCCTTGCGGTGCAGGGCGTCGCCGCCGGGCTGGTGATGGCATTCCTGCCACGCGACCTGTCGATCTCCGGCGGTTTCCTGCCCCTGCCGCTCGACCGTGTCGTCGCGGCGCTCGCCTGGCTGTGGTTCATCAACCTATTCAATTTCATGGACGGCATCGACGGCCTGGCCGGGGGCAGCGCCGCGGCGATGGGGTTTGGGGTGATGCTGGTCTCGCTTCGCCACGGGCCGAACCAGCTCGAAGCGTTCCGGGGCGCCATGATCGCCGCCGTTTCAGTAGGATTCCTGGTATGGAACTGGCAGCCGGCCAAGATCTTCATGGGCGATGTCGGCAGCATTCCGCTGGGCTACCTGCTCGGATACGAGCTTGTGCGGCTGGCGATGGACGGCGGACAGCTGTTCGCAGCCATGATCGCGCTTTATTACCTGGCCGACGCGACAATCACGCTCGTCAAGCGGGCACGCCGGGGTGCGCGGATCTGGGAGGCGCATCGCGAGCATTATTACCAGCGCTCGACCCAACTGGGCCGCAGTCACAGCCGTACCGCCAAGACCGCGATCCTGGTCCAGCTGGCGCTGGCGATCTTCGCTTGGCTCGGCGTGCTGTGGGGCTGGTGGCTGGTCGCGCCATCGGTCATTCTCGTGGCGCTGCTGCTGCGCTGGATGTCGCTGCCGCCGCGCCTGGAGGGGAAGGATAAGATGGCTCGATCACTGAAGATTCCAGCTGTGGTGGCTGCGACCTGCCTGCTGACGAAACTGGCGGCTGCCGATGTGCCGGCGGCGCCCTATGCCCTGATGTCGGTCAAGATCGCGGTGGCCGATTTCCAGCGGTCCACCGACTTCTATTCGCAATATTTCGGCATGAAGGCGGGCGCGCTTTACAATCCGGCGGAGAAGGCGCTGGACTGGCCGCAGCCGGGGCAGGGCTCGAACATTATCATGGTCCATGACGCGAGCGGCCACATCAAGCTCACCCCGGGCACGGCGCTGCTGATGTTCCGGGTGCCCGACGCCAGGAAGATCGCGGGGGAACTGACCAAGGCCGGCTATAAGGGCGTCGGGCCGGTCCAGGAAATCAAGCAATACAATACGGTCGTGATCATGGCCGAGGACCCGGACGGCAACCAGATCGAGATGATGCAGGTCGGTCCGGCAAAGTAATCGAATGCAGGGCAAGCTTCTGGTCACCGGGGCGACGGGCTTCGTCGGACGGGGCCTGGTCGAGCGGCTGCGGGCGGACGGGCGCCTTTTCCGTACGGCGCTACGCGCGCCGACGCCCGGTTTTGACGAGTTCGTGGCCATCGGCGAGATCGGACCGGAGACCGACTGGTCTCCGGCGCTGGCCGGCATCGACGCGGTGGTGCACTTGGCCGGGCGGGCGCATGTTTTGCGGCGGGAGACGGATGCGCTGACCGCGTTCCGGCGGGTGAATGCCGCGGGAGCGGCAAGGCTGGTCCGGCAGGCCGCCGAGGCCGGGGTCCGCCGCTTCGTGCTGGTGAGTTCGGTCAAGGCCGCGGCCGACATCAGCCGCGGCGCACCGCTGACCGAGGCCGATCCTGCCGCGCCCGGCACACCGTATGGCTTCTCCAAGCTCGAAGGCGAGCGGGCGCTGGCCGAAGTGGCCGGCCGGATGGAGACAGTCGTGCTGCGGCCGCCACTGGTCTATGGGCCGGGCGTGCGGGCGAATTTTCTGGCTCTGCTGCGGCTGGTCGATAGCGGCATCACGCTGCCGCTGGGTTCGGTCCGCAACCAGCGCAGCCTGATCGCGCGGGACAATCTGGTGGACGCCATCCTGACGGCGGTGGATGCGCCGGCTGCAAGCGGCGGTACGTTCTACGTCGCCGATGGGCCGCCGCTGTCGACGCCGGCCCTAATCCGCGCCTTGGCAGCGGCCCTCGGCAAACCGGCGCGGCTGGCGCCTATGCCGCCTGTGCTGCTCAGGCTCGGCGCCCGGCTGGCGGGGCGCGCCGAGGCGGCGGACAGCCTGCTGGACTCGCTCGCGGTCGACGACTCGGCTTTTCGCGGCAGGACAGGCTGGCGTCCGCTGGTAAGGCCCGACGCGGCGTTCGCAGCCGTCGCGTCGTGGTATAGGGCCGCAAAAGCAAGGCCCTGAAAGGCGGACGGCCGTCAGCACGGGATCGCGTTCAAATGCCCTTTCGCGGCGTAGTCGAGCAGCGGGCCATCCCGCGTCATCAGACGATATCCGCAGGTGCGGGCGGTGGCGGCAAGTATCCGGTCGGCCGGATCCCGCAGCGGCGAGGCGGGCAGCGACCACGAGGCGATCAGGATGTTAGGACCCATGGAAGCGAGCTTGATCCCGCTTTGGAGAACGGCCGCAAACCAGATATCCGGGTCCGTCGCCAATATCAGTCGACCACGGGCCACCAAGCCGGCAATTTCCCACGCCGTGATCGGTGAGACATAAGTTTCGACGTTATCCATATCGGCGGCGGCAAGGAGCGCCTCTGCCGAAGATTTCAGCTGCCGAGTGACCGAAAAAATTGCCGCGCAGGTGTCCAGCAGGATCGGTTGCATCTCCTAGTGCTCGGCGTCCCAGCGCTCGCCCAGCGGTTGCGTGATGTCGACTCCAGCAGGGATGGTGACCGTTCCCGCCAGACGGTCGCGCAGCCGATCGAGAAGCGTCTTGCTGGACCCCTCGTGGGATGATGGCGCGGGCGCTCGGGCTGCGCCGGTTCGGACAAAAACAAGCTTGCGCGCAGCCATGTCGACGCGTTCGGTCTCGTACCCGGCCTCCAGCCACGCTTGCGTCATGACATTGTTCGTCGGGTTATTGCTCCACCAGGCACGATGCTTGAACGCGACGGGCGGAAGCTGGCCACCGATCAAGCGCTCTATTTCATTGAAGGACATTGGCACTTCGGTCGTGTGTCGTTCCGACAAAAAGCTTTTAAGCGGTGTATATTTTCCCATGAGTGCGCTCTTGCCGCCACTGAGTGTGGTAACTATAGTTACAAACACACACTTTTGTCAACCTAAGATGGGCGTCCTGCTGTCAAGTTAGCGTCCCAAGAGTGCGCCTTGCTTTTCCGGTGGTATAAGGCGCCGAAAGGATTCTCCCGACACGATGTTCCCCAGCCTGTTCTTCGGCCTGCGCGACGCCAAGGTGCCGGTCAGCCTCAAGGAATACCTGATGCTGATGGAGGCGCTGGATGCGCGTGCCGCCGGCTTCAGCGTCGATGAATTCTATTATGTCGCCCGCGCCGCGCTGGTGAAGGACGAGCGTTATCTCGATCGGTTCGATCGCGTTTTCGGCCAGGTCTTCCGCGGCGTCATGCCGCCCGAAGGCGCCACACCGGAGGAGGTCGCGGCGCGTGCGCTCCCGGAGGAGTGGCTCCGCAAAATGGCGGAAAAGCTTCTGACCGAGGAGGAAAAGGCTGAGATCGAGGCGCTGGGCGGCTGGGACAAGATCATCGAGACGCTGCGCCAGCGCCTAGCCGAGCAGCAGGGGCGGCACCAGGGCGGCAACAAGTGGATCGGCACCGCCGGCACTTCGCCGTTCGGCGCCTACGGCTTTAATCCCG
>CAZVYC010000090.1:0-18222 GCA_964631425.1 uncultured Rhodospirillales bacterium | reverse complement strand
GACACGGCCGAAGATGATGCCGGTAACCCGCTCCTGCTTCTGGAAAGCCTGATCGAGCGCCACCCACGATTCCTCACGCTTGGCCTTCTCGCGCGAGAGCATGGCCTCGCCGTTCTTGTCTTCCAGACGCTCGATGAACACCTCGACGGTATCACCGACCTTTACTTCGACCTGGCCCGAGGGGCCGGCAAATTCCTTGAGCGGGACGCGGCCTTCGGATTTCAGGCCGACATCGATCATGGCGAAGTCATTATCGATTCCGACGATACGCCCCTTGACCACGGTGCCTTCGAAGCTGTCGCGGGACTGCAGCGATTCCTCGAGAAGCGCTGCGAAACTTTCCTTGCTGTCGGATGCGAACGTACTCCGCGCGACGGCCGATGCCTTAGCCATACAAGATCCTCGACTGAACCAACGCCGCCGCCCCGCATCCTTGCGCGGAGGAATGACGGCCTCAGGGCCGGTTCAGCGAACCGGCGGTTGCAAGCGGCGCCCTGCCACCATGGCCTGGGCCGGTCCCGGAGAGGCGGCGGAGCCGTCAGGCGTGCGAAGTGAGGCGCGACAAAGCGGTTTCGATCACCGCCATCGCCTTCGCGAGCGCCTCGTCGGCATCCAGCGCGGAGGTATCAAGCAAAAAAGCACCGTCAGCCGGCTTGAGCGGGGCCACCGCTCGCTGACTGTCGCGTGCATCTCGCTGCTTAAGGTCCTCCAGGACGGCGGAATATATAGCCGTGAGGCCCCTGGCTTGCAACTCCTTGACCCGGCGGCGCGCCCGCTCCTCGACCGCGGCGGTGACGAACAGCTTCACCTGAGCATCGGGACAGATGATGGTGCCGATGTCGCGGCCGTCGAGCACCGCGCCTCGGACAGGCCGACCGGCGGCGGAAGGGTTATGGGCAAAATCGCGCTGGAAGGCGAGCAGCGCGGCACGGGCGGCCGGCACGGCGGACAGCTTTGAGGCAGCATCGGCTGCCGTATCGCTGCGCAGCCTGGCATCGTCCAATAAGTTTGGCCCTTCAGTGGCGATGCGGCGAGCAAGATGGTTGGCCGCCGCAGCCGCCGCCTCGGGATCGGCCGGATCCCCGCCCGCATCCAGCGCCGCCAGCCCTGCGGCGCGATAGAGCAGGCCGGTATCGAGCCAGGCATAGCCCAGCCGCTCGGCAATGCGGCGGGCGAGCGTGCCCTTGCCGCTGGCGGCCGGACCGTCGATCGCGATAACAATGGCCTGTGCCATCAACTGCCGCCCGGCAGGATGCGCGCGCCCAGGCCCTGCATCAGGCCCTCGAAAGTCGGAAAGCTGGTAGAGATTGCAGTGGCGTCATCGACCGCGATCGCAGAATCGCTAGCCAAGCCTAGCGTCAGAAAGCTCATGGCGATCCGGTGGTCGAAGGCGGTGGCCACCGTGGCCCCGCCGGCGGGCGGTTTGCCGGTGCCGTGAATGATCAGGCTGTCCTCGCCCATCTCGAGCTTGACGCCGCAGGCGGTGAGGCCCTCGGCGATCATCAGAAGCCGGTCGCTCTCCTTGACCCTGAGCTCCGCCAGCCCCAGCATCCGAGTGGTTCCCTCCGCGCAGGCCGCCGCCATGGCTAGCACGGGATATTCGTCGATCATCCGGGGCGCCCGCTCAGGCGGTACGGTGATGCCCTTGAGCGGGCTTGCGCGGACTGTGAAATCGGCCACCGGTTCGCCAGCGGCCTCGCCGGCGCCTGCGATCGCAATGTCGGCCCCCATCTCGATCAGCGTCTCGTAGAGGCCAGCGCGCAGCGGGTTCATCCCGACATTGACGAGCCTGATCTCAGAGCCAGGCACGATCAGCGCAGCCACCGCCGGGAAGGCGGCCGAGCTGGGATCGCCTGGCACGATGATGGGCGCGGCGGCAAGCTCCGGCTGGCCCCGCACAGTGATGGCAGTGGTTCCTTCCTCCGACGTATCGACCGAAACGGTGGCGCCGAAATGACGCAGCATGCGTTCGGTATGATCGCGCGTCGGTCCCGATTCGATTACTGTTGTTTGGCCAGGGGCATTGAGGCCGGCCAGCAGGATGGCCGATTTGACCTGCGCGGACGCCACTTCAGTGCGGTGAACGATCGGGACAGGGCTGGCCGCACCACGCACCGCCAGCGGCAATCGGCCGCCACGCGTGACGAACTCCGCGCCCATGCGCGAAAGCGGTCCGGTCACACGCGCCATCGGCCGTTTGACCAGCGAAGCATCGCCGGTCATGAAAGCGGTCATATCGTGCGTGCCCAGGAGGCCCAGCAGCAGCCGCGCAGCGGTGCCGCTGTTGCCCATGTCGAGCACCTGCTCCGGCTCAGCCAATCCACCGACGCCCACGCCGGATACGGTCCATTCACCCTCGGCTTCGCGTACGACCGGCACACCGAGCGCACGAAGCGCGGCTGCGGTGGCGTGGACATCCTCGCCTTCCAGGAGCCCGCTGATCCGGGTGCGGCCAATGGCGAGCCCACCCAGCATCAGCGCGCGGTGAGAGATCGACTTGTCCCCCGGCACCCGGGCCTGGCCGGACAGCGCTTCGGATTTGGTGGCATGGAACGGGCGATGGGGCAAGGCGACCACACGATTTCGCGTGAACGGGAATTGGTCCCGTGTGTTAGCACAACGCGCGGAGCGGGCAAGGAGCCCTGCCGGCGACGCGACATTCACCTTAGGTTTTGACAACCGGAACCTTGCATGGCAAAGCACGCGGCTTATTCGGGCGGCCTGGCTGAGGCTTGGGCCCGGCCCGGTCGGTATTTTGGGTCTTGCGCCGGTATTTTTGGGCCTTGCCCGAGGGCCGCGGCGAGACCTTCTGGAGGAGAGAAGTTGGTAAAACCCGAGTGGGGCCTGAAGCGCATCTGCCCGAATTGCGGGACGCGCTACTATGATTTCAGCAAGGATCCCCCGTCCTGCCCGGCCTGCGGCACGGTCTATGACCCCGAGGCGTTGCTCAAGTCGCGCCGTGCTCGCCCCGGCATGGTCGAGGATCAGCGCAAGGCGGCCGGCAAGAGCGGCACCCGCGTGGCGGATTTCGAGGACGTACCCGTGGGCGATGCAGACGATGTCGACCTGGTGCCCGACGCGGCCGAGGACGATACCGGATTGATCGAGGACGCAGCCGAGCTCGGCGAGGACTCGATCGAGGAGGTCGAAGTCGAGGTCGACCCGGGCGACGACGAGGAATAATCGCAACTTCTCGACGAACTGGCTTGAAGCCGGCGCGTCGGATCATTAGGTTCCGTGGCTCGCCTTCAAGGGGCGTCCGGAATTCCCAGGATCGGGGCCATAGCTCAGCTGGGAGAGCGCTACAATGGCATTGTAGAGGTCGGCGGTTCGATCCCGCCTGGCTCCACCAAAGTTAACAAGGGCTTAGCTGGAAACGGCTAGGCCCTTGTCGTTTTCGGCGAACACATGGCAAATACTGTAGCCGCCTCGGCTTCGCGGATGTGTTGGCCGTCATGGGGCAGAATCGTCAGTTGCCCCCTGGGCTCCGCGGTGTAAAGCACCGCCGGACGCTCGTCGCGCAGTCAGGCCTACCGGTCTTTGCGAGCATCTCGCAAGAACTCCGCAAGAATAACTGCGTGATTGATGTGCGGATCGCGCGCGCCATAGAGCAGCGTCGCGTGACGGTTTCCGATCTGGGCGAGAGCCTCGGGAACGGCAGGGTTTCCAGCCAGTTCAGCGCGATATTTGAGCTTGAAGGCATCAAACCTTTCAGGCTTGTGGTCGAACCACCGGCGGAGCTCGGAACTGGGAGCCAAATCCTTAAACCAGAAGGCCAAGTTCGCAGTTTCTTTGCGAAGCCCACGCGGCCAAAGGCGATCGACCAGGATACGAACTCCATCGGCAGCTGCCGGCGGGTCGTAGGCGCGCTTGATCGTGATATTCGAGGTTTCGGTCATTTAAACACCTAGTCCGTCGGCTCCAATCGTTCAGGCCACAAAGACCGTTCCAGCCGGAATGGTGACCCCATTCCGGCTGGAATTGACCCTAGTCGCAGCCCCCGCTACCCGCATCGGCCGAACCGGAGCCCGTCTGCCCCGTATGCCGCCGTTACGCCGAGGCGGACGATCTCGGTCGAAGCGAAACCGGCCGTCTTCCGGTGTGTTCCGCGTGAAGCCGAACGACGTCCTGCTTCAGAAGGTAGACGGAGACGATGAGCAGCACGACGTCCTTCATCAGGAAGGGCACGTTCCCGGCCATGGCCGGGAACCCGCCGGCGGACGGCGCCCATCCGTTCGGCATGAACGGAATGATCGTAACTGTTCCGACAAAGGTGGCGACCGATCCCAGCGCGCCCAGCGCGCCGGCGCGCTTGTCCCAGAAGCCGAGGAACAGCAGCGTGCCGAAGAGCCACTCGGACACGCCCAGGAACCAGCTCGCGCCACGGATTCCGAAGGCCGGGTAAAGCCAGAAGATCAGCGGGCCGTTGCTGATATAGGGAATCAGCACCTGGGCTTCATATTCGAACCATTTCTGGTAGCCGAAGAACAGAAAGATGAGGACCATCGAGGCGCGGACGAGATGGTAATCGAGATCCTTGCGGGTAAGCCAGCTATTGGCGAGACGATCAATGATGAGAGACATAGGAACCTCCTTTTTCGGGGCGAGGCGCTGGAGAGCGCTGATCAGGCTGTCGCGTTGGCCGCGACGCCCGCAGCGCCTCCGCGCTGCTGTTCAGTTCACCGGCGGAAAATCGACGTCGGTGTCGTTGATGCGGTTGAACACGTTGGTGAAGATGATCAGCGCGACCGCGAAGCTGATCTCGACCAGCTGCTGGTCGGTATAGCCAGCTGCCTTGATCGCGGCGACTGTCTGGTCGCCGATCGTGCCGCTCGTGGTCACCAGGGTGCGCACAAAGCGCGCCAGCGTGTCGCGCTTCATGTCGTCTGTCGGGTGACCCTCGCGGATTTTCCGGACCGCGTCCGGCGAAAGCCCGGCCAGCTTGGCAAGCAGGCTGTGCGCCGCGGCACAATAATCGCAACCTGTGGCCGAGCTGGCGACAAGCTTTATCGTCTCGATATCTTGCTTGCTGAGCGAGCCGGCTGCGAGCACAGCCTCCGCATCGAGAATTGCTCCCAGTGCCGCGGGCTGGAGCGCGCCGATCGCGGCGAAGGTGTTGGGAACGCTGCCGACGGACTTCTTGATGCGGGCATAGATCTCGGCGACGGCGCCGGTCGCGCCAGCGACAGGGGGAGTAGAAATGCGTGACATGGGGACACTTCCTTCTGATTGCGTTCGATAGGGACCGCCGCCCCGCCCGCCAACATCGCGACGTCAGATGGCGCCCATGCCGGGATCGGGGAACGGTCGGGTTACTAGCTAGGAGGCAGGCCGCGAGGCCGGCAGGCCGCCCGCAGCAATTCCATTTATTCCAGCCCGGAATAGCCTGGCTTCCGGATCAAGGGCATCCGACGAGGAATGTGTGCTACGCTAAATTTCCCGACCGGCTGGCGCTCATAGTCGGGCTAGTCGTTGCGGAGAACCGACACGTTGACGATGGCGCTTAGGTCGAATTCGTGCTGCCACCCCTGCGGCTGTTTTTGGAAGGCCTCGGGAAAATGTTCTCTGGCTGCCTGCTCGGCACCCACGGCATCACCCTCAACGATACGTTGATAGAGCCTTTCATGCTCATGGATCGCCTTCCTCCTCGCTTTGCGCGTGGCGTCCGTACATGGCTGCTCGGTTCCCCCGCCATGCGTTTCGACATGGGCGGACCAGATGGATTTCAGTGCGCCAACCACGAGGCTCATCGCGGGATTTCCGCATCCTGCCACTAGTTCCATGTGGAACTGGAGCGCAAGGCCGATATGGCGCTGAGTGTCCTCGATCGCGCTGTAGGATTCGTCGATAATGGCGCGCAGCTTTGGGGCGATCATCCGTTCCCGGTCCGGCTGACTGGCGCAGGCGGCGGCGCAGGCCGGTTCGAGATAGCGTATTGCATTCATGACGTGTTCGAGCCGCACCGACCGTGACTGCATCACCAGTCCCAGCATGTAAGCGGCCTTCGAGGGTTGGGGTCGATGAACGACGGCGCCCCCGACATTTCCGCGTCGGACGGTGATCAGGCCCTCGGTCTCCAGGATGCTGAATGCATCCCGGACCACCGGCAGAGTGACCCCGAATTCCTCCAGGATTTGGCTCTGCTTTGGCAGCATCGATCCATCCGCCAATTCGCCGGACAAGATACGATCGCGCAGCGCGCCCGCGACGATCTCTGCAACCCGCGGCAGGCGAAGCCGCCGTTTCTTGTCAGGGGCCAAATCATCTCGCGCCAAGGCGTTCACCAAGATCAAGCAAGAGGTCGAATATCGCCAAGCTCTGACTGCGAGATATCAACCACCATGAGCGTCGGCAACGCCGAAAGGAAGATGACTTTATCCAAGAAGGCGTGCCCTCAGTGAATGGTCATTGACGAACACGGGCAGGTTGTCCGGGTCATTATAGGGCGCCCGCGCCATGGAGCCCCCGTCAACGTTTAGGGTGGCGCCAGTAACATAGCTGGCGAGGTCCGAAAGAAGAAACAGAACTGGACCGGCGATCTCTTCCGAAAGGCCCACGCGTCGCAGCGGCACCACCTGCCGCGCGGCTGTCTCCACCTCCTGCACGACCTCTCGTGAGCGAGCGGTTCGAATCAACCCGACGGCGATTGCGTTGACTCGAATTCCAGCGCTTCCCCACTCGACCGCCATCGTTCGCGTCAGATTGAGCAGCGCGGCCTTTGCCGCGCCATAGCCCGCGCCGAAGGGCATCGACACCAAACCGGTGGTGGAAGCGATCTGCACGATGCTGCCGCCCAGCCGGTGGGTTGTCATCGCACGGGCCACGGCGGCCGAGGTGTTGAACGTCGATCGCAAGTTGGCATCCAGCACCCGCTCGAAAATATCGGATGCCGACGGGTCAAGCAGCGGGGCAAAATTGTCGCGGCCCTGAATTCCGCCCACGACATTCAAGGCGCCACGGATCGGCCCGAGATCTTGGGTAACTCGGTCGACCAGTGCCTCCACCGCCACACGGTCGCTCAGATCACAGTCGACAATCTGATAGCGAGCGCCGCTGCCGGACAGCGCCGCCTCGGCCGTGGCGCGACCCTCTTCCGAACGGTCAATTCCGACGACGATTGCTCCGGCCTGCGCGAGCATAACCGCGGCGGCGGTGCCGATCCCGAGTCCGCCCGCCCCCGCCACGAGGATGACGCGCCCGTCAAGGCGAATGCTGTCGGGGTTCATTTCAGACCGAATTCCTGGCGCATCCGCCATAAGGCGTCGTCGGAATTGCGGCTGGCCGCGACCCAGTTCGCGCTGAAGGTCGGTTCTCGCGGAGCAAGATCGCCGGTAACCGTCTCCGCGATGCAGACACGCCGCGCGATCCGCCAATCGCCGGCGCGCCGCTCGAAGCGGTCGACATAGCGCCCCAGCGATTGAAGGTCGATCTCACCGGGCGCGGCCGCCCTCTCACCCAGCAACGCTTGCCGCATTTCCGGGGGCAGCGTGCCACTGCGCAGCAGCGCCAGGAAATAGGTTTCCACGACCGCGCCGTCCACGCTGTCGAACTCAATCAGGCAATTGGCGATCAGGTGGGCCGCCTGGTTGATCTGCCCGTGACGGACCTTCATCGTTTCGACCATGCCCTCGATCGTGCCTTTGTAGTCGCCCTGGTCTACCGGGGCACCCGGATGGAAGGCGGAAAGCAGGCAATCCCAGTTCCGCCGGTCGACTCCGCGTGCATACCGAGCAAGCGCGTCCTGGATCGCGGCGCGATCGGCAAGTCGCTGGATGGTCGCGTTCTCATTGGTCATAAGACACCTCCTCCCATTTGATGAATCCTGCTCTCAGCGCGGCCAAGCGGCGCTCGCCGACACTTTAATCACACCCGGTGATGCTCTGAACGCAAACTCAGTCACTGGCCAGAAAGCGCTTGACTCGGATGTAACTCCTTCCACTAAATTATATAAAATAGCTATAATGGCAATGATGGATTCGCCGTGCGCCGCAGGCACCGAATCCGGCGGGAGGAAACAGTGCTTATACGGGGTGTGTGGTGTGCGACTGCGTGTCTGCTCGTCGCTGGGCAAATTGATTGCGCGTATGCCCAGCAGACCGATCAACCGACTGCGTCCACGACGACCACGGGAATCGAGGAGGTGGTCGTGACGGCGCGGCGCCGGGATGAGAAGATCCAGACGGTCCCGGCCGCCATCACAGCGCTCACCCAGAAAGACATCGAAGACAACCACATTGAGCAGGTCTATGACCTTGTTCACGATGTCCCGTCGCTCGCAATGAGCCTGGCGGAATCGGATCCGAACGCTCCGTTTTCGGAGCAAGTCAATCTTCGGGGCCTGGAAGGCGTCGTCACCTATTTTGCCGGTGTTCCTGTCGGCAAAGCGGACGAGGTCAGCGCCACCGGGCTCGCTCACGGCCTGTCGCCTGGGAATTTCTTCGATCTCGACCATGTCGAGGTCGACAAGGGGCCGCAGGGCACATTGTTCGGAAAAAATTCGATCGGCGGTCTGATCTCGTTTGAGCCTAAGCATCCCACCGGGGATTTCGAGGGATATGCCAAGGCGACCGTCGGCAATTACGATGACCACGAATTCGAGGGCGCGGTTAACGTGCCAGTGGTTCCCGATATTCTGCTCGTCCGCGTCGCCGGTGAGGCGCAGCAGCGCGACGGCTATACGATCGACGCCCGCACCGGCGACGACTATGACAATCGCAATTATTATTCCTGGCGGATCGGCGTCACGTTCCGGCCGACCGACAATTTCGAGAACTATCTATTATATACGGGGTATTGGCAGCACACGCACGGTGATGCCGCGATCCTGGTCAATGCCAATCCGGCATTCTCGCTGCTCGCCAGATATCCCATTGCGGCAGTGCTGGCGGAACAACGGGCACTGGGCGTGCGAACCGTCGTGGGCGAGGCCGGGCCGGCTATCGGGAAAGATTATTTTTATGGCGTGACCGACATAGCGAGATGGGATGTCACCGACGCGGTGACAATCCAGAACATTGCCTCCGCGCAGATCACGAAGACGCTGGGAACAGCGAATACTGGCGGAACATACCTGCCGATTACCTTCACAGGCAGCCTTGTGAACAACCAAGGGTGGCAAGATAATTCGGTCCAATATACGGACGAATTACAGGTTCAAGGCAAATCGCTCGACGGCAAATTGACGTGGGTCCTGGGCGGATATCTCGAATTCGATCACCCGCTGGGGACGAACCTGTTCGAGACGGTTTCTCTCGGCTCGACTTCCTATTACCACTTCTGGAACTCCGCCCGCAGCCAAGCAGTTTTCGCGCACGGCATCTACGATCTATCCGATTGGGTTCCGGGACTGAGGATTACCGCCGGCTATCGCTATACATGGGATTTCGTCTCGAACGTCCAGACCAACACGGCGAAGGTCGATGCCATCATCCGCGGCCCTGGCGGCGCGCCGACCAATTGCGGTTCGATCAATGCTTCGGTGAACTGCGTCAACGCGGTTTCCGGCAACTTCCAGGCGCCGGGCTGGAATCTGAGCCTGGACGAGCAGTTGACCGATGACACGCTCGTCTATGTCCGCTCGGGCAACGCCTATCGCCCGGGAGGGTTCAACCTGATCACGCCGCCGCAGTTCCAGAAATATCAGCCCGAGCACGTTACCGATGTGGAAATAGGCCTCAAGACCGATTGGGATTTTCTCGGGATGCACGCCCGGACGAACTTCGATCTCTTCCACTCGGACTACAAGGATATCCAGCTGAAGAAGCCCGTCACCTTCGTCGATGCGACGGGCGTGCTGCGAGTGTCGCAGGCGTTCTCGAACGGGGGCGGTGCGACGATCGAGGGCGGCGAGTTCCAGGGTACGTTCGTCCCCATGAAGGGCGTCGAGATTTCACCGGAATTTGCCTACGTCTATGCGCGCTACAGCGTTTATCCCAACGCGCCCGTGCCGGGCCTGCTGCCGCCGTTCCTGTATTTTCCGAAGGTGCAGTACGGCATTTCAGGAACGTACCATCTTCCTGTCGACGAGACGTGGGGCGACATTGCCATTGGATTCGACTATTATTGGAACGGACAGCAATATGACAGCGTCGCCGCGGCTGAGAGACTCAATATAATCCCGTCCCATGATCAGCTCAATCTCAGGGCCGACTGGACCAATATCCTGGGACATCCATTCGACGCGGAGTTTTTTATGACGAATGCTACAAACAATACTTATATTACTGGCGTCAATGGGCTTTGGACTCAGCTGGGGTATGACACGGCGTCCTACAGCGAGCCGCGGATGTTCGGCTTCTCCTTGAAATACCGGTTCGGCCCGGGATTGGGGTCGGGCCTTTAGTCGCGGCGCGCAGGGAAGCGTGGCGTCGAACCCGCTCGAACCTGTGCCCCGTGTCGCGGCGGAGGCCAAGCCACCGGCTGGTGTCCGAAACCGGCTCAGCACTTTCATCCTGCTGACCAGCCTGTCCTTCAACATGCTGCTGCTAAGCGCGATTTCGCCGGTCCTGTCGACCATTGCCGCGCATTTCGGCAGCGGCGGCGGCGCCGCGCTCAAGGCGCAGCTGATCATTACGTTTTCGGGGATCGGGATCATGGTTGGCGGCCCTATTGCCGGCTGGCTTGGGGACCGGATCGGCCTGCGCCGGCTGCTACTGCTGGCGCTCGCGCTCTATGGCGTCATGGGATCGGCGGGGCTCTACCTCGACAGCGCGACAGCGCTGCTGGCGTCCCGCGTGCTTCAGGGAATGGCGTCGGCCGGTATCGGCGCGTCGACTTTCGCGATGCTGGGCAACCGCTTCAGCGGCGCCGAAAGGGCGCGGTTTCTCGGCTATCAAGGTGCCTTCATCGCCGCGGCCGGCGCCGCGACCTTGTTGATAACGGGCGAGGTGGCGAGGATCGGTGGATGGCGGGCGCCGTTCGCACTCTATCTGACCTCGTCCCTCATGATCGGCCTTGTCTTCCTTGCGCGTTTCCCCAAGAGCGCCGACTCCGTGGGCCGCGACGGGGCTCCGCCGCGGCCTTCTATCGATTTGCTGCCGATGTGGCCGACTTATCTGATGATCGTGCCGATGTATGTAGCGGCTTATATGTTCTTCCTGCACCTTTCCTTCGTGCTTGCAGGCGACGGCGTGACCAGTCCCGTCATCCAGTCGCGTGTGCTGACGGCAATCACGATCATGACAATCGTGGGAGGCCTGCTGTATGGCCGGATCGTCGAACAAGTCGGAACTCGATGGACCCTGTTTCTGATCCTGGCGACCATGGCGCTGAGCTGTCTGGTGGTGGGATTTTCGCATGGTGTCTTCATGGCGGTGATCGCATGCGCCTTGGCGGGCCTGGGCGGTGGCGGCCTCGGACCCTATGTCACCAACCTGGTCCTGGGTCAGGCGCCTCCGGACCTTCGCGGCCGCGCGATGGGGTTCCTCTATATGGCTATGTATGTCGGTGATTTTCTCAATCCGCTGTTCGTGACACCGCTGCGCGGTGCCATCGGCAACCACGCAGCCTTCGCGGTCGTCGGCGGGTTGCTGGCGCTTGGCGCGGCGGCACGCATGGCCTACCGCGGGGTTGGCGTGACGAAGAGCCTCCCAGTATGAGCCCGCTGCCGAACCGAGGAGGGGCCGTCGACATAATTCCTGGTGGAATACTGGGGTCGCATAGTTATCCCGATGGCCTGAATTTCATCGCGGATCGCGGCGAGGGGGCCCAAGTCTTTGCTTCCGATGGCCGGGCATTCACGGATTATGTCCTGGGCTCCGGACCGATGGTGCTCGGGCATGCCCATCCCCGCGTCGTCGAAGCGATCTCCCGTCAGGCAGCTCGCGGAACGCACCTTTACGCGATGAACGAGCAGGCTCTGCAGTTGGCCGCCAGAATCGCGCAACAGGTGCCGTGCGCCGAAGCCGTCAAGTTCGTTGGCGATGGCGCCGAGGCGACATTCTTCAACCTGCGGCTCGCGCGCGCCTTCACCGGACGGACCAAGATCCTGAGGTTCGAGGGCGGCTATCACGGCCACCACGATTACGCGCAGTCTGGGTCGGCGCCGGAGCATGGCCAGAACCGGTTTCCCGATTGCGCCGGCATACCGGAGGTTGTCGCGGATACGGTCCTGGTCGCGCCCTTCAATGATCTCGCGGCGACGACCCATATCGCTTTGCAGCACGCCGAGGATCTCGCTGCGATCATCGTCGAGCCTGTGCAGCGCTCGATTCTTCCCCAACCCGAATTCCTGCCCGGCCTCAGGGCGCTGAGCGACCAGATCGGGGCGATCCTTGTCTTTGACGAGCTTGTCACCGGCTTTCGCCTGGCGCCTGGCGGCGCACAGCAGGCTTTTGGCGTAACGCCCGACCTTTGCGCCCTGGGAAAGATTATCGGTGGCGGATTGCCGCTCGCCGCCATCGCCGGGCGGCGCGACATCATCGAGCTCGCGGTACCCGATCGGCCGCGCGACGGGCGCTCCATATTCCTCAGCGGGACCTTGAACGGCAACTCTCTGTGCTGCGCTGCCGGACTGGCAACCCTCGATGTGCTCGAGGAGGAGAACGGAACCGCGAAGCTCGCCGTCATCGGGGAGCGGCTGGGCGCCGGCTTTCGTGATGCGGCGCTGCGGCTGTCGATCCCCTTTCAGATGATCGGCCCTCCGTCTTTCGCCGAGCCCGTGTTCGGGGAGGAGCCGGTGTTCGATTTCGCGAGCCATGCGGCCACGAACCAGCTTGCTTCGCGACAGTTCGGCATCGAGCTGACCAAGCGCGGCAATCATGTGCTGTTCGTTGCCAAATTCTATGTGTCGATTGTCCACACGGAAGCTCAGATCGACCGCACCTGCGAGGCGGCTTACGACGCAATGCGGGCCGTGCGCGATATGGGTCATCTCGATTGAATCGGCAACGGCCAGCAGGGAGCGTCGCAAATGATCGATCACATCGAACCTGGCCCTTTTCTCAGCCAGGGTGTCGTGTTCGGTGATTTCGTATTCCTGGCCGGTCTGACCTGTGATGACAGATCATTGGGGGTTCAGGGCCAGACTGAGCAAATTCTAGCCAAGGTCGACAAGTATCTCGCGTTGGGTGGCAGCGACAAGTCGCGCATTCTCACTGCACAGATTTGGTTGAGGGATATCGGCACCTGGGCAGAAATGAACACGGCCTGGACGACATGGATCGCCGGCAATCCGGCGCCGGCCCGAGCAACTGTCGAGGCCCGGCTGGCCGGAGAAGGATTATTGGTGGAAATAATGATTACGGCGGCACGAGCCCGCTAGCTGGACTTGTCGTGTCCGGGTCGTGCTCCGCCACCTGCATCGGTCTTTGGCTACCGCCGGCGCGGTCCCGGTATCGAGGTTGTTCAAGCCGCCTTTTTCTTGGCGGGCCAGCCGCGCGCTCCCGCGAGGCCTCCACAATCGGCAAGACGTTGTTCCGTCCCGCCTCCGCCCAGAACAGGTTTTGAAGCCGCAGCAGTCTCTGGGGTTCCTTTGCCACCAGCCCGGAATAGGTTGGCTTTATACTCGCCGGCCGGAACCGGAGGAGATGGTCCGACGCTCAACCCGGTAGTGACGATTAACGCCTGAGGCTCCCTTTCGCTGCGCCTCTTCTTCCCGAAGGCGCGCGCCACCACGGAGATGATCATGACCAAACGAACCTTCCTCATAACCGGCGCCAGCAAAGGCATCGGCCGCGCGCTTTCGGAGAGACTTGCCGCTTCCGGCCATCATGTCGTCGGCCTCGCCCGTGAGTCCGTCGATTTTCCCGGCGATCTGGTGCTGATCGATCTGTCCAGGCGGGAGGAGACCGCCGCGCTGCTGCATGCTCTGACCGCCCGTTATGCATTCGACGGCGTCGTCAACAATGTCGGGCTGGTCCGTCCGCAGCGCGTCGGCGAAATCACGCTCGATGCCCTCGACGCTGTGCTCGCGCTCAATCTCCACAGCGCCGTACAAACGGTGCAGGCGACCCTTCCTGCCATGCGTGCAAACGGCTGGGGCCGGATTGTCAACGTCTCCAGCCTAACCATTCTCGGAATCGTCGAACGCACAGCCTATGCCGCGGCAAAGGCGGCGCTGGTCAGCTTCGCCCGGTCCTGGGCGCTGGAGCTGGCCGAGACGGGCATCACCGTCAATGCGGTCGCCCCAGGGCCGACCGAGACAGAGCTGTTCCGAGCCAACAACCCGCCGGGAAGCGAGGGCGAGCGGCGGTATCTTGCCGCCGTTCCCATGCGTCGCTTCGGCAAGCCCGACGAGATTGCAGCCGCGATCGCCTTCCTTCTTTCCGAGGAGGCGGGCTTCATCACGGGACAGACCCTGTTCGTCGACGGCGGCGGCTCGATCGGCAAAGCAGCCTTATAGGCCCGGCCAGATAGGCGCTGCCGGCGAATTGCGACTATGACAGGGCGACGGCACTTGCCGGGATGTTCATCACCTCTTCGACGAAGCTGGTGAAAGTCCGTGCCTTGGTCGTCGCCGTCCGCCCGGCCGGGAACACCGCCCACAGATCCAGCGCAGGCAATTCCCAATCTTCGAGCACGGCTTTGACCGTTCCGTCGGCGAGCTCGGGTGCGAACATCCATTCGGAGGCGATCGCGATGCCCGCGTTCGCCAGCACCGCCGCGCGCACGCCCTCGGCCGCAGTGACGTGCAACCGGCCTCGCGCGGTGACCGCCAGCTCGGCCCCGCCGCGTCGAAAGGTCCAGACCGCCCCACCTCCGCGCTGCGCATAGATCACCGCTTCATGCGCGATCAGGTCGCCCGGCGCCTTGGGCTCGCCCGCCCGTTCGAAATACCTCGCCGTTCCGACCACCACGTGCCGCGTGCTTGCGATGCGCCGCGCGGTCAGTGTCGAATCGGCAAGCTGACCCATGCGCAGCGCGACGTCGATACCCTCCTGCACCAGATCGACGTTCCGGTCGTCGAGGACCACCTCCATGTCCAGGTCGGGATGCCGCGCCAGGAATTCGGGTATGCGCGGCATCAGGTGGATGCGCGCGAAGGTCACCGCCGCGCAGACGCGCAGTTTCCCGGCCAGCCCCGCGCCGGCGCCGCGAGCCGCCAGCTCCGCCTCATCGGCCTCCTCGATCGACCGTCGCGCGCGCTCATAGAAATTGAACCCGGCCTCGGTCGGCGTCAGTCCGCGCGTCGTGCGTACAAGCAGCTTGACGCCCAGCCGGTCCTCGAGCTGCGCCACCGATTTCGATATCGCAGGCTGCCCCACGTTGAGGCGCCGGGCGGCCGCCGAAAACGACCCCGAATCGACCACCAGCACGAATGCCTCCATCGCCGCCAGCCGATCCATGCATATGCCTCCGTGGAATGGATCATATTGCCACGACCTTAGTGCCACGCGCTAAACGGAATGGCCATTGTCTCCTCGAACCCGGTGGGCAGCCACCAGAAAGGAGGCAGCAGTGGATAAGCCAACAAGGAAGGCGAACGGCATCGCGGCTCGCGCAGACGAAGCGCGCCGAGCGGTTTCGGCACAGGCCGTGCGCGCTGGCGACCATGCGCCTGACTTTTCGCTTCCCGATCATAACGGGATATGGGTCTCTCTGGCGACGATGGTGGCGAATGGCCCCGTCATTCTTTCGTTTCTCGATGGCTGGAATCCGGCCGACGCTGACGCGCAGTTCCAGGCGCTGATCGACTGCGTGCCGCAGGTCGCCCTGCACGGCGCGTCGGTTCTGGCGGTCTCGCCAGCCGCGCGTGCCTGCCCACCGGGCACCGGCACGATCCACCTTCTTCGCGACGCAGGTTCTGTCGTGGCCGAACGCTACCGCCTTTGCCCATCGGCGAATGCCGGCGCGGTTCCCGCGACCTTCATCATCAACCAGGACTCGATGATCGTCCTGTCACTGATCGATGGCACACAAGACGGCAATCTCATCTGCGCCGTTGTCGCGAGCGCGCTAGCCGCGCTGCGCCGCATCAAGGACCCCAAGCCATGATGCCGCTTATCTCCCGCCTGTGCCATGCCGCAGCGTTCAGCTTCGCCGATGCCAGCATCGTCCTGACAGTGACCGGCAGCATCCCCGCAACCTTGGCCGTACTGTTCGGCAGCCGGCTTCTGAGCTTCTCGCGCAAGTAGGCTTGAGCCGCACCAAGTGCCGCCCCTCGGAGCTGAACCCTCACTAACGGAGCAATTCAATGAGCAAGCTGTTCACGCCAACCCAAATCGGCCCTTACAAGCTGTCGCATCGGGTCGTGATGGCACCACTGACGCGAATGCGGTCGGAGCCGGGCGATATTCCGGGCGACCTCATGGTCCAATATTACACCCAGCGCTCTTCCGAGGGCGGTCTCATCATTTCGGAGGCCACGCCAGTCTCAATCCGAGGGTCCGGGTATGCGGGTGCCCCCGGGATCTACTCCGATGCCCAGATCGAAGGCTGGGAGCGCGTCACGGATGCCGTCCATGCCAAGGGTGGGAAGATCCTGCTGCAGCTCTGGCATGTCGGTCGCCAGTCGCACGTGGACCTGCAACCAAATGGCGAAGCGCCCGTCGCTCCATCGGCGATCCCCGCCGAAGGCTATGCATACACCCGTGATGGGGAGGTCGCGTTCTCCATGCCCCGGGCGCTCGAGCTGCATGAGATTCCGCTCGTCATCGAGGAGTTCCGTGCCGGCGCCGCCCGGGCGCTCCGCGCCGGCTTCGACGGCGTCGAAATCCACGGCGCCAACGGCTATCTGCCCGACCAGTTCCTTCAGGATGGATCGAACAAGCGCACCGACGAATATGGCGGAGCAATCGAAAATCGTGCGCGCTTCCTGCTTGAGGTGACCGACGCCGCGATCTCGATCTGGGGCGCCGACCGGGTCGGGGTCCGGCTGGCGCCGAGCGGCAGCTATGGCTCGATGTCGGACAGCAATCCGGCCGCCACTTTCGGCTACGCGACCCAGCAGCTTGACCGGCGCGGAATCGCTTATCTCCATGTCATCGAGCCGCGGATCCGGGGGATCGAGCTGATCGCGGAGGGGCAGCAGCCCATCGCCGCCCAGCATCTGCGCCCCAAATTCTCCCGCGTGCTCATCGCGGCTGGAGGGTTCACCCGCGAGTCGGCGGAGGCGATCATCGAGGCGGGCGATGCCGATCTCGTTGCGTTCGGCCGCACCTTCATCGCCAATCCGGACCTGCCCGAACGGTTCCGGCGCGGTCTTCCGCTTAACCCCTACGACCGCTCGACCTTCTATGGTGGTAATGCCCGCGGATACACCGATTATCCGACCTATGCCCACATCGAGAGGGCATGACCGTACGGCCGGTTTGGGCTACTATCCACGACGGGAAAGCTCTTCCATGCGCGCGCTGCACTCAATTCGGCGGCGAACTGGATGAGGGTGGGCGATGCCCACGGCACGGCGACACCGTTTATTCCGCTCAGGAATAAGCATTATGAAATCGAGCCACGTGCCCAGGCCCCATCGCGCCATTTAGGCTGACATTCAGCCGCCAAACGCAAGCCGAGCCGGTCACCATCCACAGAAGGAGCCGATCATGGGCGACACGCAACCCCACTCTAGTGATCCATTCGCATCAACGAGAGAGCAGACGTCAGAGCCGGACGACCTCGACGTGCTCATTCTCGGCAGCGGCCAGGGCGGCAAGCTGCTGGCCTGGAGCCTGGCCCGTTCAGGAAAGAGGATTGCAGTCGTGGAGCGCCAATGGGTCGGCGGCTCCTGCCCGGCCGTCGCCTGCCTGCCGAGCAAGAACGAGATATGGGGTGCACGCGTCGCGCATCTGGCCCGCAACGCCACGCCATTCGGCACCGTGACCGGCCCAGTCCACACCGACATGGCAACGGTTCGGCAGCGCAAACAAGGTATGGTCGACCGTGAGATCGCCTTCCACCAGAAGGCCTACAAGGAGAGTGGCGCCGAGCTGATCATGGGGCGCGGACGGTTCGTCGCGCCGAAAACGATCGAAGTGTCGCTCAACGAGGGCGGAACGCGCCTGCTCAGGGGCGAGCAGGTCGTCGTCAATATCGGATCGCAGGCGGCAATTCCGGATGTCCCGGGCCTCAAGTCCGCGGAGCCGCTCACCCATATTGGGGCTCTGGAACTCGACTACGCGCCGGCTCACCTGATCGCGCTCGGGGGTGGGTATGTCGGGGTCGAAATGGCGCAGGCTTTTCGCCGGTTCGGCAGCCGCGTCACCATCATCGAGGCCGGCCCCCAATTCATGAGTCGGGAAGATCGCGATATCGCCGACGAGATGCAGCGCATCCTGAGCGGCGAAG
>CAZVYC010000089.1:0-18585 GCA_964631425.1 uncultured Rhodospirillales bacterium | reverse complement strand
CGCCGAGAGTGCCGCCCAGGTCGGCGTTCCGAACAGCTCGCTGGCCGCTAATGCGGTCTCGATCCCTTCAGCAACGCCCAACTCCTCATCAGCCGGAGCGAGCCTGACAGCCGCGCCGTTGATCGTATCGACCGGGGGCATCGTCTTCTTTCGGGGATTCACGGCCGCGTCATAGATGCGCTGGACGCTCTGCATCGTGCCATCTGGTCCCATGATCGGAGCCAGGACGGCAGGGAACCGACCCACCATCTTGCCGTCGCCATCGAAGCAGGGGCAGCGTGGGTGACCGCGAAGCGCACCCGAAGTGATCGACAGCCCGCGACGCCGCAGATAGGCCTCTACAACGTCCGGGGAGTCCGCCTCATTGAGAAGCCGGGCAACCGCTGCAGCTCGCCGACTGCGATCGTCATCGGGCTTGCGCGCCGGCTGCGGTACGCGAGTTGCGGCTGTACCGATGATGCGATCGATCTCGTCGCACGCGGTTTTGTGGTCCCAGCCTTTGAGCTTGCGGATCAGGATGATTCCGGCGCCAGCACCGCAGCCGTTGCAATAATAGGAACCAGAGCCGTCGCGATCGTCGAATCGAAAGCGGTCTCGGCCCCCGCAGATCGGACAGGGGCCATGCCGGTTAGTCAGGTAGCGGGCTTCGACGCCGAACAGCGGCAGGATTTCCCGCCAGCGCCCGCGAGCGCGTTCTACGGTGCTGGTGGTCATGCCGCACCGCGCTGCTTCTGCATCGCCTTGGCATAGGCGATCTGGCGGGATCGGACCCAGGACCGAGTAGCATCATCGGGTTCGGCCGGCATGACGTGCCGGGACTCAGGCCAGGACCCGAATTTCTCCTTGAACTTGTGCGCGGCCCAGCCATCGGCATAGCCTCGTTCCCGAGCAATCCAGACGAGTTGACCATGGAACGCGCGGCGCATGGCGCGGCTGTCCGCAGGCGGTGCGCGCAGGCCATTCTTACCCACCTCGACCAGATCCCCGTCGACGACCTCGACGCCTTCCGCTCGACCGTGCGGACGCCATCCGCAGAACTCACAGGGCCGGCCCGCCAACCGCACACCGGCGCATTCTGGGCATGTCGCCAGCCCGGTCGATTTCCGGCCATCCTGACGCGCGCGATGTGCCCGATTTTCGGCCTTCTTGTCCGCGTCCAGCGTCCAGGTGATCGGGTCGTCCGGCAGTCCGTGTTGGAAGACTGCCCCGGCATGATCGAGAATGACCGCGTCGACCTTGCCCGCCGCTGTCCGCAGTACGCGCCCGACCATTTGGCGATACAGTCCGAGACTCTTTGTCGGCCGCGCCAGAACGAGACAGCTCACCGCCGGGGCGTCCCACCCCTCGGTCAAGACCATTGCATTGCTGACGACGTCGATCGTCCCTGCGGCCAACCGCTTTAGAATGGCGTCGCGTTCCTCCGCAGGCGTGGAACCGTCGAGATGCTCCGCAGCGACGCCAGCGCGGTTGAATTCATCGCGCAGATGGAGCGAGTGCGCGACCCCGCAAGCGAAGACGACCGTCCGACGCCGTTCCGCGTGCCGTAGCCAGTGCGTCACCACATCGCCCACAAGCTGCGGGATGTCGACGCGTTCGGCGAGTTCGCGTTCGTTGTAATCGCCCGCGACCGTTCGCACGCCCTTCAGGTCAGGTGCGCTTGGCGCATAGATGCGCGCCGGCACCAGATAGCCCAACCCGGTCAGCTCGGCGACTGAGGGAGCCTCGACCATCGTGTCGAAGGCCTTGCCGAGCCCGCGCCCATCCCCTCTGCACGGCGTCGCGGTCAGTCCCAGGATCACCGCGTCGGGGTAAGCGGCGATGATCTGCTGATATGTCCGCGCCCGCACATGGTGCGCCTCATCGACGACCACCAAGTCGGCCGGCGGCAGATCCATGGTGCTGCTCCGGATGGCACGGGCATGTAGCGTCGCGATGCTGGCGACCTGCACCAGCTCGCCCGGCCGGGTCGGATGCCCGGCCAGGATCACGCCGTGGTCGATGCCAGCGCGAAAGAGCTTGTCGGCTGCCTGGTCGATCAGCTCGCGTCGGTGCGCCAGGAAAACTACCCGGCCGGCACACTGGACATGGCGACGGACGGCCTCGGTGGCGAGAACTGTCTTGCCTGCCCCAGTCGGGGCGACCAGGAGGATTCGGCGCTTACCGGCCGCGATCCGCGACTCGACGTCCTCAAGGACACGATCCTGGTACGGGTGGAGCGTGATCATTCCACGCCCTCCGGGAAGGTTTCCTCAGTATCGCTCGCAATCCAGGCGTCATAGAGCCGGTCTAAGAAACCGGTCTCGGATTGCTTTTCCGAAGGCGAAGGGATAAGGTCGTGCCTGCCAGAGCAGACCAATCCCGCCCCGTTGCCGGTGCCACCCGGCGCGGGGCGTTCTATTTGGGCGCGCACGTCTCACGCCGCCTCGGGCATGACGAGGGCTTTCAGGCTCGAATAGGTCACCAGGGTGCGGCGACCCACCTTAACCGTCTGAAGGCGGTTGTCCTTAATCAGCTGGTAGATTGTGGTGGTGCCGAGCCCAGTTATTGAGCGGGCGGTGGGGATGGTAACTGTGAGCGGTTCTTGCGAATGGGAAAGCATTTGCGCCTCCTGAGGTTTCAGAACAGGCGCGACCGACCATCCCAAAAAATGGGATGAATTCGATCGCGCGACCTCAGGCGGGCACCGGAGCCGATATGGCATCGACCCCAGTCTCTTGGTCCGAACGGCCCTTCTCAGGATTCCGCTCGGCCCGACCTCTATATCGAGAGCCGATCAGCTCTCGCTCGCAGCCTTTACTAAGTAGGCCTCCTCAAGGGAGACCTGCCATCTATGGGGCGCGGTCGGGTAGCATAATACCGCGCCAGATTGCGCTGTCAACCGCTGGTAGACGCTGAAATTCCAGCACTCAACCCTTAGCGTGTAGCGCCCTGGTTGCCGGCGGTCGCGTCATGCAGAGACTGCCTTCCGCGACATCGGCACGACCTTCCCGCCCCCAGCGCAGAACCCGGCCCAGGCGTCCATCATCTTCCGGCGCTTCTCCAGCATGTCCGATCTCTGATAGGCGGCCTCGACCTTGTCTTTGAGGACATGCGCCAGTGCAGCCTCGGCGACCTCGCGCGGGAAGTTCGTCGACTCGGCGGCCCAGACTCGGAACGACGACCGGAACCCGTGTGCCGTCGCCTCGACCTTCATCCGGCGCAACAGCATGGTTAGTGTCATGTCGGATATTGGTTTGCCCGCCTTCGCGCCAGGAAAGACCAATGCATCCGGTTTGTCCGACTTCCGCAGCTCGGCCATGCGATCTAGGATCGCCAGCGTCCGGGCCGAAAGCGGCACGACGTGCGGTTTCTTGGCCTTCATCCGCTCAGCCGGAATGCGCCACTCCTTTGCCTCACGATCGACTTCACTCCAGCGCGCGCCGCGCATCTCGCCTGAACGCACGGCCGTGAGGATCAGGAACTCGAATGCCAGCCGCACCGTCTCGGTGGCCTCGTCGGTCTCCTTGAGCTTGGCGATGAATGCCGGCACCTGTTGCGCTGGCAGAGCGGCGAAATGATTATCGCTCTTGGCTTGCCGCGGAAGCCCCCGAGATATCGTGCGCATCGACATCTCGACCGAGCGGTAGCCTTTGGCGTGCGCCCAATCGAGTACTGTCCCGATCCGCTGGCGAACCCGACGCGCGGTCTCCGGGATAGTCAACCAGATGTCGGCAAGGGCATCCCGCACCATGGCGCCGTCGACCTGATCAATCCTGGTGTCCCCGAACTTGGGGAAGACATACTGTTCTAGCGTGGCGAGCCACTGCTTGCCGTGCTTCGCGTTCCTCCATGCCGCCTTGTGCTCGCCATGCACGAGCAGGGCCGCGGCCTTGAAGGTCGGGATCGTCGCTGCCGCGAGTTTCGCCTTGCGCTTCTCAGCTACAGGGTCCCCGCCAGCCTTGACCACCTTCCGCAGATTGCCCGCCGCCTCCCGAGCATCAGCCAGACCGATATCCGCGGCCGATCCTAGGCCGAAGTCGCGGCGCTTGCCGTTGGCCTGGACCCGCAGAACCCATTTCTTCGACCCGTCCGTGCCGATGACGAGCATCAGGCCGTCACCGTCGCTGTACCGCCCGACCTTCTTCGCGTTCTTGACCTGAGTAGCTGTGAGATCGCCCATCACCCCTCCGTCCGGGTGTGGGGCGGACTGATTTTTGCGTCCCACATCGCGTCCCACAGAATCGCACGGCTGGTCGCGACGGTCAACGAAGATTGGCGAAATATGAAAGTCCAGAGTCGTAGGAAATCCAGGGCTTACGACTGAGAACGGCGACGGGTAGCGAAAGCTGGCAAAAAGTCGTTTCGACAGACACCCCATCCGCCATTGATCAAATTTGTGTCCGGACCAGACACATCAGTGACGGATCGTACCCAAGACGGAGGCGACACCTTGGGCCGAACGGGTTGTTGCATCGAGGCGGGACGACGCTCCTGAACTGTGGCGCAGGGGGCCGGTTGAGCAAATACTTTGTCATCTTCGGGGCCGCCGTTCTCCCTGACGGGAGACCGAGCGGTACGCTTGTTCGCCGCGTACAAGGAGCGCTCGCACTCGCGCGCGATGTCCCGGACCGGGTCTTTCTCGCGACAGGCGGCGTCGGGCGGTATGGCACGGCTGAAGCCCACCTGAGCCGAAAGCTCCTCCTCGCCGCGGGAGCCGAGCCGCAGGAGATCCTGATCGAGGACCAGGCGGCAGACACCCTCCAATCGGCTCTCTTCTGCGACACGATCCTCCGGCTCCGCGGTGACGTCGACCAGCTCGTCATTTGCACCAGCACATATCATATTCCGCGTTGCGCTCTTTTGTTCTCGATCCTCGGGTACCCGGTGCGCATCGGCAGGATGCCTTCCGACCTGCCGCACGTCGGTCTGCGGAAGTGGATCGTCTGTGTGCTGAAAGAGTGCCTTGCCACACCCTACGATGCCTCGTTGCTGCTCACGAGGATTTTGGCAGGGACGATCTGCCGTTCCCATGCCCGTGCACGCCGACCGGCATCGCAAGGAAGGCGATCTCGGTAACGCTCGGTCCGATGGGAACAGTTGCGCTCCGTCGAGACTCTACCTGCATACCGCTAGTTCACCCACCTGCCTCACCGAGCTGCCAAGCGTGTCCCTCAGCCGGCTTGAATCAACTGACGAAAATCAGGCACCCGAACTCTCGACCGGAGTTCAGGCCACCGGCGGGCTCGACCGCGCGCTTCGGCTGATTCTGTGGGATAGCCTCGCCAGCGAGGCGATGGGGACCCTCACCACGGGCGTATTCCTCGTCGGACTTGCGGTTACTCTCGACGCCAGCAACTTCATGATCGGCATTCTCGCCGCCATTCCGTTCTTCGTGCAGCTGCTGCAGCTTCCCGCCGTCCTGCTGGTCGAGCATTTTCGCCACCGCCGCCGTATAAGCGTGCTGTCCTCTGGTATCGGCCGCTTGTTTCTCCTCGCCGTCGCGGCGGTGCCGCTGCTGCCGCATCCGCTGGCCATCGCCTTTCTCGCCGTCTTTCTCGCGACCCATCAGGGGTTTGGGGCGATCAGCGGCTGCGCCTGGAATTCCTGGATGCGGGATCTGGTTCCGGAAGACCGGTACGGCCGGTTCTTCGGGCTGCGGAATTTCGGCACGACGACGCTCAGTCTGCTCGTCAGCCTGGGGGCCGGCTTCTTCGTCGATTATTGGAAGCGGCATATCGCAGTCGGCGGTGTGTACGCCTATTCGGCGTTGTTCCTGATCGGCGGCGGCGCTGGACTGTTCGGCGTCTACCTGCTGGCGAAGACGCCCGAACCCCCGATGGCGCCGCAGCGCACTGCGTTCGACCCTTTCCGCGTCCTGGTCGAGCCGTTCCGCGACCGCATCTTCCGCCGGCTCATTGCTTTTCTCGCGGCATGGAACTTCGCCGTCAACCTGGCGGCGCCTTTCCTGGCCGTCTACATGCTGCGGACTCTGGGCTTTCCCATGTCGACGGTCGTCATGCTCAACGTCGTGAGCCAGCTCTCGAATCTCGCCTTCCTGCAAATCTGGGGCAGGCTCGGCGACCGGTTCGGCAACCGGCCGGTCCTCCGGATCACCGCGCCCTTGTTCCTTTTTTGCCTGCTCGCCTGGAGCGCGACCGGGCTCACCTGGCTTGCCGGCCTTGTGCTGCCGCTGATCGTCTTGCTTCACATCGCAATGGGCTTGTCGACAGCCGGCGTCGGCCTCGCGTCGGGCAATATCGCCATGAAGCTGTCGCCGGTCGGCCATGCCACCTCCTATCTGGCCGCAAACGGCGTCGTGACCTCGGTGGCGGCGAGCGTGGCGTCGCTGCTCGGCGGCGCCTGCGCCGACTTTTTCGCGGCCCACGAGCTCAGCCTGTCGGTCACCTGGAAAAGTCCGGGCAGCTCGGTCGCGTTCGACGCGCTGACGCTTCATTCCTGGACGTTCTTCTTCGCACTCGCCTTCGCTTTAGGGCTTTTTTCGCTCCGGCTCCTTCGTGGCGTCGAGGAGCATGGCGAGCTGAAGGAAGGCATCGCGATGCACCAGCTATTGGCAGAGACAAGGCGATCACTGCACAGCCTGTCGAGCGTCGCCGGCCTCCAGAAGCTCGGCCGACTCCCATTCGCCGCCTTACGGCCGCGGCGAACCTATAGGGCATAGTGGAGCCGTACAGTTGAGGCAGGATGACCACGGCGCACCCTTCCCCGACTCTTCGCCGCGTTTTCAGCAACTGCTACATCAACTATATGGTTTGAACAGACTGACCCTCCGTCCTGTGCGGCGACCGCCAGTGTGCGCTGATCACCAAGCTGAAAGAAGGATTTAAGTCGTGTCTCATCTTTTTTCCGAGCTGCGGCTGCGGGACCTGACCTTGCCCAACCGGATCGGCGTCTCGCCAATGTGTCAATATTCTTGCGTCGACGGCTTCGCCAATGACTGGCACTTCGTGCACTTGGCGACACGCGCGGTGGGGGGCGCCGGACTGGTTTTCACCGAGGCGGCCGCCGTGGTGCCGGAGGGCCGGATTTCGCCCGAGGATCTGGGCGTCTGGAGCGAGGCGCATTTCGAGCCTCTGGCGCGTATCGTCCGGTTCATCGATCAGCAGGGCGGGGTTGCCGGAATCCAGCTTGCCCACGCCGGTCGCAAGGCCAGCACGCGCCGGCCATGGAGCGGCTCCGGCGCCGTTCCCGAGACTGGCGGCGGATGGCAACCGGTGGCACCCAGCCCCCTGCCCTTCAGTGCGACCTACCCGTCACCGCGCGCGCTGTCGGCCGACGAAATCGCCCAGATCAGGACCGCCTTCGTCACGGCCAGCACCCAGGCCTACGATGCCGGCTTCCGGGTGATCGAGCTTCATGCCGCACACGGCTACCTGTTCCACGAATTCCTGTCGCCGCTCAGCAATCAGCGCACGGATCTCTATGGCGGCGCCTTCGATAACCGCGTCCGGTTCCTGCTGGAGACGGCCGCGGCAGTGCGCGATGCGCTGCCCGACCGCTGCCCGCTGTTCGTTCGGATCTCGGCGACCGAATGGGCCGCGGAGGGCGGCTGGGATGTCGATCATTCGGTCGAGCTTGCCCGCCGCCTCAAGGCGCTGGGCGTCGACCTCATCGACTGCTCGTCCGGCGGAAATCTGGAGAGCGTCCAGATTCCGGTGGGCCCCGGTTACCAGACCCCTTTCGCCGAGAGGATTCGGCGTGAAGCCGCCGTGCCCACTGCAGCTGTCGGCATGATTACCGCCGCTGCGCAGGCCGACCACATCGTGCGCAGCGGCCAGGCCGACATGGTCCTGCTGGCGCGCGAGCTGCTGCGCGAGCCCTATTGGCCGCTGCACGCCGCGCGCGAGCTTGGACATGCGATGGCTTGGCCCGTGCAATATCTGCGGGCCGGCCCGCGCGGCTCGCCCGAGCGGCTTCCGGCACATGAGATCGATTGATCCCATGACAGTCCACGCGCGGGCCTATTCTCCTGCGACGGCGCGCAATCGCGGCCCGATCCTGACTGTGCTGGAAAGGGTGCTGCCATCCCGTGGACTGGTGCTGGAGCTGGCCAGCGGCACGGGCGAGCACGCCGCCTTTTTCGCCCAGGCGCTGCCGTCGCTGACTTGGCAGCCGACCGACAAGGATGATCGGGGCTTCGCCAGCATCGAGGCCCATCGCGTCTTCGCCGGCGCGCCCAATTTGCTGCCGCCGATCGTGCTCGATGTAACGGCAGGGACATGGCCCGTTGCCCGCGCGGACGCGATCGTCTGCATCAACATGATTCATATCTCGCCCTGGGCCGCGACTGAAGGACTGATGGCGGGCGCCGGCAGGACCCTGGTCGCCGGCAGCGTGCTCTACCTTTATGGCCCTTATAAGCGTAACGGCGAACATACCGCCGAGAGCAACCGGCGCTTCGATGCCGACCTCCAGGCCCGCGACCCGCGCTGGGGCGTGCGCGACATGGATGACGTGACCGCGCTGGCGGCGCACCATGGAATGCGCCGAACCGAAATCGTCGAAATGCCGGCGAATAATCTCAGCTTGGTCTTCGTCAGGGAGGCGTAGGCCCGGCGAACAGCAGATGACTGCTTGAATGTTGCGCGCGCCGTGTTATCCGTCGCGCCTCCAATTCCTACATTGATGAAAAGCGGCGATCTCGGTGCGGGCGAACAATGAGTGACTACAAGAAGGCAGGCTTTAGCGAACGGTTGACGGCATCCGCCAATGCGAAGAAAGCACAGCTCGAAAAGCTGCGCGAAAAGCTTGGCACGGTTGACCCGGAACGGATGGCGGCGCGGCAGGCGGCCGAGGCGGCGCGCGCAGAGCGCGAAGCCAAGAAGCGCGCCGAACGCGAGGCCAAGCTCGAAGCCGAACGCGCGGCGAAGGCGGCGCGGGAGGCCGAGGAGGCTGCGCGCCTCGAAGCCGAGCGGCTTGCCCGCGAGGAAGAGGAGCGGGCCAAGGCCGAAGCCGAGGCCGCGCTTAAGGCCGCCCAGAAGGCAGCGCGCGACGCGCGCTATGCCGCCCGTAAGAAGCGCAAGCGCCGCGGCTGACCCGGCGCCCGCGTGCGGAAGCGTTCTTCTTGTAACTGTAGCGCCTGCATTGAGTACTGACCTGTAATCGTTCGTCCACGTGGGAACGCCCCTGCCTGCCCGGCGTTGATACATCAAACCGGCGGTGATGCGGCGCCGGCACACTCCTGTTTCCCTTCATACCGAGGGCATTCCCATGGGTGAATTCGTTTCAGACCTCGCAGCAATCCGGAAGCGCGCGCGGGAAAGCATTGAGGACGGCGCGGTAACCGCCGGCTACAAGGCGAACCGCGAGCAGATGATTAAGGTGCTCAATGAAGCGCTGGCGACGGAGCTGGTCTGTGTTCTCCGCTATCGCCGCCATTATTTCACGGCGACCGGTATCGCCTCGGAATCGGTGAAGGCGGAGTTCCTCGCCCATGCGCAGGAAGAGCAGCAGCATGCGGACTGGATCGCCGAGCGGATCAATCAGCTGGGCGGAGAGCCCAACTTCAATCCGCAAGGCCTGGCCGAGCGCAGTCACTCCGAATATGTTCCGGGCATCGACCTGCCGTCGATGATCAAGGAAGATCTTGTCGCCGAGCGCATTGCGATCGAGACCTATTCCGACATCATCCGCTGGATCGGCGATGACGATCCAACCACGCGCAAGCTGATGATCGATATCCTCAAGGTCGAGGAAGAACACGCCAATGACATGGCAGACCTGCTGAAGCGCGTGGCGTAGTCCTGTAGGGCTGAAAAACAAAAAGCAGATTCCGCCGTCTGCGGATGACTCGATGACAACCTGCTGCCTCGCTTCCGCGCGATTCCCGAGGCGGGAGGCGGAATGCACTTTTCCGCTTTTCCGCCCTACGCGTGGATCGGCGGCGTTACGCGCACTGTCTGAATTTGATTGCGGTGCCGCTTCAGAATTTCGAAGCGGTAGCCGAAGAACGTGAAGGTCTGCCCGACCTCGGGCAGGTGGCGGGACTCGTAGATCACGAGCCCGGCGACGGTGGAATAGTCGGTTTCGTCCGGCAGGTTCCAGTCGAACTCGCGATTGAGATCGCGCACCGTGACGGTGCCGTCGACGATATAGCTGCCATCCGGCTGAGCGAAGACGCCGGCGACATGGGTGTCGAGCTCGTCGGCAATATCCCCGACGATCTCCTCCAGGATATCCTCCAGGGTGACCAGGCCCAGCAGCGAGCCGTACTCGTCAACGACCAGCGCAAAGTGTTCGCGGCGGGATCGAAAGGCTTCGAGCTGGTCAAGCAGGGTCGTCGTGTCCGGCACGAACCAGGGCTTGGTAGCGACCATCTCGACATTGAGGCTGTCGATCTTGCCGCGAGCGGCGCGGACGGCGCGGAGCAGCGATTTGGCGTGCACTACGCCGATGATGTTGTCCGGCTCATCCCGCCAGAGCGGCAGGCGCGTATAGGCGCTCGCGAGCGCCGCGTCGACGATCTCGGTCGGCGGCAGATCGATGTCGACGGTCACCATTTGGCGCCGATGGGTCATCACTTCGCCCACCGTCACCTCGGCCAGGTCGAGGATCGAACGGAGCATCGCCCGCTCCTGGCGCGCATCCTCGGCGTCGCCGGCATCGTCGCTGGTATGCTCCTCAATGGCGCTGCGCAGCGCCTCGTCGCCATCATCGGGTTTCAGCCGGTGGCGGAGCCGGTCCGCCCAGGGATAGGCAAGCGCGCCGATCGCGATGCCGGCAACAAGCGCGGCCAGCGTCGAGAGCAAGGCCATTCCCGGTTACGCCGCCAGGGCGTGCATCAAGGTCGTCTCGACCGTACCGGACTCCACTCCTTTGGCGACGAAGGCCTGGCCGATGCCGCGCACCAGCACGAAGGTCAGGCGGCCGCGCTCAGCCTTCTTGTCGCCCTGCATTCGCTGGATGAGCGCGTGCGGGCTGAAAGCGACGCCCCCCGGCGGCGAAACCGGGAGCCCATGGCGCATCAGATGGCTGCGCACCTGCATCAGCGCATTGACCGGGCAGTATCCGAGCCGCACCGACAGGTCGAAGGCCAGCACCATTCCGATCGAGACGGCCTCGCCATGATTGAGCAGATCGCCGAAACCGGTTTCCACCTCCAGCGCGTGCGCAAACGTATGACCAAGGTTGAGTAGCGCCCTCTGCCCGGACTCCCGCTCGTCGCCCTCGACGACCCGCGCCTTGGCCCGGCAGCTGGTGGCAATCGCGTGACTCAGGGCCTTGGCGTCGCCGCTAAGGACGTCGGCGCCATGCCGCTCGAGCCACTCGAAGAAAGGCGCGTCGCCGAGCAGCGCGTATTTGACGACCTCGGCGTATCCCGCCTTGAGCTCGCGCGCAGGCAGCGTGGCGAGCGCATCGGTATCCGCCAGGACAAGGATCGGCTGGTGGAACGCGCCGATCAGATTCTTGCCGTGCGCGCTGTCGATCCCGGTCTTGCCACCGACGGAGCTGTCGACCTGGGCCAGCAGCGTGGTCGGAACCTGAATGAAGTCGATGCCCCGCAGGAGCGTCGCGGCCAGGAAACCTGTCAGGTCGCCCACCACACCACCGCCGAGCGCGATCAGCACCGTCCGGCGATCGATACCCGACGCCAGGATCTGCTCGGCAAGGCCCCCATAGCTTTCGAGGCTCTTGCTGGCCTCTCCTGCCGGAAAGATGACGGTCGATGGCGATCCTATCCCAGCGGCGACGAGCACGGCGTCCAGCTTGTCGAGATAGAGCGGCGCTACGATATCGTCGCTGACGACCACAAGCCGGCGGTCGCCGACAAGTGGTTTCAGGAACCCGGCGGCGCGCTCGATCAGGCGCGGGCCGATCACGATGTCATAACCGCGATCGGCCAGGCCGACGCGGACAATTTCGGTTGGAACCTCGTTCATGACGCTGATCCCGCATACTGGTTCAATGCCACGATCACCGCATCCACCGTCTGTTCCACGGGGCCGGGAAGACTGTCCACGATCAACTCGGCCTCGGCATAGATCGGATAGCGGATATCCATCAGCTCCTGGAGCTTGGCGGCGCGATCGACGCCTTCCAGCAGCGGGCGGCGGTTCGAGCGGCTCGTGCGCGCCACCAGCGTGTCGAGATCGGCGCGCAGCCAGACCGACAGCGCGCGCTCGCGAATGGTGGCGCGTGTGCGCGGGTCCATAAAGGCGCCGCCGCCGGCCGCGATGATCGACCGCGGGCCGCCGAGCAGGCGGGCAATCATGCGGCGTTCGCCCTCGCGAAACGTCGCCTCGCCGATTTGGGCGAACAATTCGGATATCGTCTTGCCGGTTTCGGCCTCGATCGCATGGTCGGCATCGATGAACGGCAGGCCGAGCCGCTCGGCCAGCCGCTTGCCCACGCGCGTCTTCCCTGCCCCCATCAGCCCGACCAGAATGACCGAACGGTCCAGGGCCGGAGGCTTGGCTGGGTGCGACTCGGCAACCGGCTGTAATGTTTGACTGAGGATCACGTCGCTGTTTATCACAAAGCCGTCCGCGATTGCCAATTGGCCGGGTAACTCATGAAAACCTTGTTGATCGTTGTCGCCGCCGTCGTGGTGGTGGTTGCCGTCGCCCTTGCCGTCCTCGGCAGCGTGGACATACCGGCGCCGTCAGGTCAGATCGAGAAGCCGATTTCTGCCGACAAGCTGCCCCACTGAAGATGACACGATTCCTTCTCGCCGCCGCCGCGATCGCACTGGTGTCCGCGGCCCCTGCCGCGGCGCAATTCTGGGCCAAGCCGACGGCCGATGTGGCCCCGCAGAGTCCGGGTTACCAGGGAAGTCCGGATTACCAGACTGGCGAAAGCCCTCTCGCGGCACCATCATCCGGGCGCGCCGGATCGCTCGGCGGGTCGGGCGCCACCGGTCCGGATTCGGTGGGCACCCTGCCCGAGCGTGACACCGATTTCGATCGCAAGACCTGGCGGGAAACGCCGTTCCAGACCGTGCTGCAGCTCATGGCGGCGCTGCCCGATCGCATCGATTCGGCCGCCGAGCATGAGCTCGCGAAGAATCTGCTGGTCAGCATCGCGGATGCACCGCCGGGCGACGACGGTGGGACCCGGCTTCTCGAGCTTCGCGTGCGCAAGCTGCTGGCGCTAGGCAATATCGACGAAGCAGCCGCCCTGGCGCGCGCAGCGTCCGGCCCAATCCAGGACCCGGCACTGGCCCATTCGGAGGTCGAGGCGGAACTGCTGGCCGGACAGATCGAAGCGGCCTGCATCGATTTGCATGCCTTCGCCACGATTTTGACTGACCCTGGCAGCGCGAGTGCCCTGCTGCTGTGTCGGCAGCGCGACGGCGAAACCGTCGAAGGCGATGTTCCGCCGGTGGACATCGCCATGCTCGGCGCCGCGGCCCGTATCTCCGGCGCGCCGCTGTCTGCCGATCCCGCGAGCGCATCGCCGGCGCGCCTGGTCGCGGCTGTGCGCGATACCAGTCTCGGGCCTGAGCAGCGCCTCGACGCCGCCTTCGGTGCCGGCCGGGCCAGCGCCATCTATGGCGAGCGTCTGGTCAAGGTTTTCAAAGGGGCGACGGCCGACGCGGCGGGGGATGGAGGGCCGCCCACCAGCGGCGCTGAAGCAGCCGCTTTGTTCCACGCCATCGATCAGGAAGGCGACACCGACCGGAAGCTGGTACTGGCCGCGCGCGGCTTGCTGTCGCCGACAGATGTGGCGGACAAGGTCAGTGTCGCGATGGTTGACCCGCTGCGCAATCTGCAGCCCGCGCCCGAACTCGGCAGCCTTGCCGCGCGGGTTGCCATCCTGTTCTATACGGTCGGCGATATCGACGCGGCGACGCCGTGGGCTGAACTGGCGGAGCAATCGGGCGGCGGTGCGGCTTTGTGGCCGTACCGCGTGCTGCTGAAGCAGGCAGATCCAGTCGGCATTGGCGATTGGGAACAGTATGCGAAGCTCGATGCGCCCCATCAGGCGCGCATCCAGATGATCCTGTCCGCCTTCGGTGTCACCAACCCGCCTCCGCCGAACATCCGCATTGCCGGCGACCGCCAGCCCGAGCCGCCATTTGGCGATCTGATTGCGATCGACCAGGCGGCGAAGAACGGTCATGTCGGGGAAACCACGCTGCGCGCGTTGGCACTCCTGGGACGAACCGGCCCATCGAAGGCCCATCCGCTGACATTGAAGCGCGCGCTTGCCGATCTGGACGCGGCGCTGCTGCATACCGAGGCGCGCACGCTCGCCTTCGAGGCCATCACGGCGACCTTGTGGGACCATTGATAATGATACAGGCGGAGCATGGCGCGCGGCCGTAAGCCCAAGGAGCACGCCCCGCTCTCGGCCGGAGTCGACGCCTTCCTCGACATGCTGGTGGGCGAGCGCGGTGTTTCGGCCAATACCAGCGCCGCCTATGCGGCCGATCTGGCCGATCTGGCCTTGTATCTCGGCCCGTCGGGTACGGTGCCGGAATCCGCCACCATAGATCAGCTGAGGGCTTATTTCGCGACCCTGCATGACCGCGGGTCCGCCGCCCCGCGGACGGTCGGCCGAAGGCTGTCGGCATTCCGGCAATTCTACCGCTTTCTCCTGTCGGAGAATCGGCGGCCGGACGATCCCTCCGCGGCGCTCGATGCTCCCAAGCTGGGCCGGCCATTGCCAAAGCTTTTGTCCGAAGGCGAGGTCCACGCGCTAGCGGCGATCGAGCCAGAACCCGACGACCCCCAGGCGTTGCGCTTTGCACTCCTGGTCGAACTGCTCTATGGCAGCGGCTTGCGTGTATCCGAGCTGGTTGGGCTGCCGCTCTCGGCGGTGGGACGCGACGCGCGGGTGCTGGCCGTGCGCGGCAAGGGAGGCAAGGATCGGCTGGTGCCAGTGTCGGAGCCGGCGCGGCAGGCGCTTGTTGCCTATCTTGCGGTCCGGAAGAGCTTCGTCGCCGCCGGGAAATCATCGCCCTGGCTGTTCCCTTCACGGGGTTCCCGGCTCGGCTATCTGACCCGGCAGCGCTTCGCGCAGTTGCTGAAGGAGCGCGCGGCCATGGCGGGAATCGACCCGGCCAAGGTTAGCCCGCACGTGCTGCGCCACGCCTTCGCAACCCATCTGCTGGACCATGGCGCGGATCTCCGGGCTGTGCAGAAGATGCTGGGGCACGCGGACATCGCGACGACCGAAATCTACACGCACGTCGCGCGCGAGCGGCTGCAGCGCGTGGTGCGCAGCCATCACCCGCTGGCGCGCCGGCGGGACGAGGGATAAGGAGACCGTTTAATGCCGGAACGCTGTTCCTGGGCTGAGAATGACGCGCTGATGCGCGACTATCACGACAGGGAATGGGGCGTTCCCGAGCGCGACAGCCGAGCGTTGTGGGAGAAGCTGGTGCTGGACGGATTTCAGGCGGGGCTCGCCTGGATCACCATCCTGCGCAAGCGCGACGCCTTCCGCCGGGCGTTCCAGGGGTTCGATCCGGAGATCGTCGCCCGGTTCGATCAGGCCGATATCGATCGGCTGGTTCTCGATCCCGGCATCATCCGCGCACGGGCCAAGATCGAGGCGACAATCGGCAATGCTCGCGCCTATCTGGCCATGCGGGACGCCGGCGAGGATTTCTCAGAATTCGTTTGGGGCATGGCAGGCGGCCAGCCCATCCGCAATCGGTGGCAGAGCGTGAAAGAGGTCCCGGCCAAGACCGCGCTGTCGGAACAGATATCGACGGCCCTTAAGACGCGCGGGTTCAAATTCGTCGGTCCCACCATCGTCTATGCCTGGATGCAGGCGACGGGAATCGTCGACGATCATGTGGCAGGGTGCTTTCGGTACGGCTAGAATGATGGACCGCAGCATCAGAAGATGAGTGTGCCATGCCTTTGGATGTGACCGGCGGCGGACGTGGCCGCGCCCCGTCGCTGAATGTGCTGGGCGGCGTGCTCGAAACCTGCTCGATCAAGCCGATGACCGGGTTCTTCCGCAATGGTTGCTGCGACACCGGCCCGGGCGATTTCGGCAGTCACACCGTCTGCGTGGTTGCGACAGCGGAGTTCCTAGAATTCTCCAAGGGCCGCGGAAATGACCTGTCGACCCCGCTTCCTGATTACGGCTTTCCCGGCGTGAAGCCCGGCGATCGCTGGTGCCTGTGCGCGCCGCGTTGGCAGGAAGCACTTGAGGCCGGCATGGCGCCGCGCGTGGTGCTGCGGGCAACGCAATTGGGCGCACTCGATTATTGCGCGCTCGCCGATCTCAAGCGGTACGCGATCGACCTCGCTTAGAGCAGAATGGGCGGCCGAGACCCGGTGCGCGGGATCGCCGGCTGCCCATGTCCAGGCTGCCTCACATGAAAATCCGAAAATGGTACTTCACGACGAACGTCAACGGGCTTCGCCATGCGTTCGACCAGATCAAGGTCGCCGTCCTGTCCTGCGGGATCACGACTCTGGCTCCCTGTTGCATCGTCGATGATGCCGGCAGCGACGGAGAGACCGAGGCGCGCATACAATGGCTTGTCGGACGGGGCGTCAATGTCACCCGGCATCGTGCCTCACTGCTCGATATCCTGAGGCCGAAATTCTTCGAACAGATGGAGATCTACGGCGGCCACTGGCTACGCTGCGATATCCCATCCTTGGAAATCGAGGACGAGTTCGTCCTTTATACCGACATCGACGTGATCTTCCTTAAGCCGCTTCCGGAAATTGCGGAATATCCGAAATACGTCGCATCCGCACCGGAGCATCACCGGGACGATTACAGCTATTTCAATAGCGGCGTCCTCATTATGAACATCCCCGAATTGCGCAAGCGGCAGGACGAACTCGTCAAGACCGTCGAACGACGGTTGCCGGTGACTGCGCCGTGGGACGATCAGAGCGCGCTCAATGACCTGTTCAAAGGCGAGTGGCTCAGGCTCCCGCCGGTCTGGAACTGGAAGCCCTATTGGGGCGCATGCGATGACGCGCTGATCGTGCATTTCCACGGCCCCAAGCCCGCCCATGCGCTTCGCATGCAGTCCGGCCAGCCGGATCCGGTGGGCAGCGATTTCCGAAAGATCTACGAACGCAATCCTGCAGGGTACGCGCACTATCTGCCGATGTTCCAGGCGGTCCTGGCATCTGAGAGCAAGCCTCTATGACGCGCTAGGGCCCGCCGATAAGGCCGCGTCGCGGCCCCCGTTACCTTCAAACGGTTCCAGGCCGCTTCATCTCGGACCGGGATCAATTATTCCGCTCGCGCATTGAAGAGGTGAGCATGCGCGGAGGGTGGGATGCTTCAGTTTGGTTACAAGCTCATGTCGGAAGAGCATGGGCCGAGAGCGCTGGTGGAAAACGCTGTCCGCGCCGAGGTTGCCGGATTCGATTTCGTCTCGATTTCCGACCATTTCCACCCCTGGGTCGAGGCGCAAGGCCACTCACCGTTTGCCTGGAGCGTGCTCGGTGCGATCGCGCAAACGACCAACAGCATCAAGATCACTACGGGCCTGACTTGCCCGATCATCCGTTATCATCCGGCCATCATCGCCCAAGCCGCGGCAACCATCGCGCTGATGAGCGACAATCGCTTTACGCTTGCCCTGGGCGCCGGCGAACGTCTGAACGAGCATGTGACGGATCCGCGCTGGCCCTCGACGCCCGAACGGCACAAGATGCTGGCGGAGGCCATCGATATCTGCCGGTTGCTGTGGCTGGGAGATTTCTGCTCGCACAAGGGCGATTATTTCGAACTCGGCCATGCGCGGCTGTTCGACATACCCGATTTGCCTGTCCCGATCGTCGTGGGCGTGAGCGGCCCGGCCTCGGTCCGGCTTGCCGCCGAAAAGGCGGACGGAATCATGGCGACCGAGCCCAATCCTGAGCTGATCGAGGGCTTCAAATCGCGCATCGACCACCCGGCGCCCTGCTACACCGAGGTCGTTCTTGCGTACGCGCCGACCGAGGAAGAGGCGATGAAGCTCGCCAAGGATCGCTTTGCCTTCAGCGCGCTGGGCTGGGCCGTCAATACCGAGCTGCCGGGGCCCAAGAACTTCGAAGCGGCGGTCAAGTTCGTGCGCCCGGAAGATCTCGCCAAGACCATTGCGCTCGGTCCGGACGTGGAGCGCCATGTCACCGCAATCCGGAAATACGCCGATGCGGGTTTCGATCATTTGGCGCTGATCGGCATCGGACCCGACCAGGCGGCGTTCATCAATTTCTTCGAGCGGGAGTTGCGGCCGAGGCTCGACTCACTGCAATGAAGCAGCCGTCCACCCCGCCGACATTTTGGCACTGCAATATGTCTGTGGTATAGAGCGGACACCTCACGCAAGACATTTGTCGGACATATGGACACGACGATTAACGCCGCCAGCGGCTTAGCCATTTCCGGAGCCCTGAAGCCGGGCTTCGATTCGATCCTGACGAAAGAGGCCCTGGCGTTCCTGGTCGAGCTCGAGCGCCGATTCGGCGGCGAGCGCCGCCGCCTGCTTGCGACCCGGGCCGAACGTCAGGAGCGGCTCGATGCCGGCGAGAAGCCGGATTTCCTGCCGGAGACGGCTTCCGTCCGCGCCGGGGATTGGCGGATCGCCCCCCTGCCCGACGACCTCAAGGATCGCCGCGTCGAGATCACCGGGCCGGTCGACCGCAAGATGATCATCAACGCGCTGAATTCCGGCGC
>CAZVYC010000088.1:0-18730 GCA_964631425.1 uncultured Rhodospirillales bacterium | reverse complement strand
ATCGCGGTGCCGACGGGCATAAAGATATTCTCGTGGATTGCCACCATGTGGGGCGGGTCGATCGAGTTCAAGACGCCGATGCTGTGGGCATTCGGCTTCATTTTCCTGTTCACAGTCGGCGGCGTCACAGGTCTGGTGCTGTCCAACGCGTCGATCGACACGGTGCTGCACGACACCTATTACGTCGTGGCGCATTTCCACTATGTGCTGTCGCTGGGCGCGGTCTTCTCGCTTTTCGCGGGCTTCTACTACTGGATCGGCAAGATGTCCGGTCGCCAATATCCGGAATGGGCCGGCCAGGTGCATTTCTGGCTGACCTTCATTGGCGTCAATCTGGTATTCTTCCCGCAGCATTTCCTCGGCTTGGCCGGTATGCCGCGCCGCGTTCCCGACTATCCCGCCGCGTATGAGATGTGGAACCACATCTCCTCGATCGGGTCTTATATTTCAGGCGCCGGCATGGTGTGGTTTATAGGCGTCGCTCTCTACACCGTCTTCGCCGGCAAGAAGGTGCCGGGAAACTATTGGGGTCCGAGCGCGACCACGCTGGAATGGAGCGTGTCTTCGCCGCCGCCGTTCCACCAGTTCGAGACGCTGCCCCAGATCAGGTAGTCAGGTAGGCTTTCGTGGCGAATATCGCGGATGTGGTGCCGACAGAGCGGGAAGAACAGCTTTCCGCTCTGCCGCGTGATTATGTGACCCTGCTGAAGCCCCGGGTGATGGCGCTCGTCGTCTTCACCGGCGTGGCGGGGTTGGTGGCGGCGCATGCGCCGATGCACCCGGTGCTGGCGGCAGTCGCGATCCTGTCGATCGCGCTGGCCTCGGGGGCGGCGGGCGCGATCAACATGTGGTACGATCGCGACATCGACGCGGTGATGGAGCGCACCCGTATGCGCCCCCTGCCGCAGGGCCGGATTGAGCCCTCGGACGCGGCCGCCTTCGGCGTCATCGTTACCATCGCCGCGATCAGCCTGATGGGCCTCGCGGTCAACCTGCTGGCGGCCGGCCTGCTGGCGCTTGCCTCCTTCACCTACATCTTCGTCTACACGATCTGGCTGAAGCGGCGGACGCCGCAGAATATCGTGATCGGCGGCGCCGCCGGCGCCTTCCCGCCGATGATTGGCTGGGCGGCGGCCACCGGGCATGTCGGCTGGCCGGCGATCGTCTTGTTCCTCATCATCTTCTTCTGGACGCCGCCGCATTTCTGGGCACTGTCGCTCTATCGATGCAAGGAGTATGCCCGCGCCGGCGTGCCGATGATGCCGGTCATAGCCGGCCCGGCCAGTACCAAGCGCCAGATGCTGGCCTACACCCTGCTTTTGCTGCCGCTGGGCGTTGCGCCCTATTTCCTCGGCACCGCCGGCCCGATCTACCTCGCCGGCAGTGTGTTGCTGGGCCTCGCCTTCGTGGCGTGTGCGATCGCCGTGATCCGCGATCGCACAGACCGGGCGGCGAAGCGGATGTTCGGCTTCTCGATTCTTTATCTCTTCCTGATGTTCGCGCTCCTGATGATCGACTCCGGTCGGGGTTTGCTGGGCTGATCGGATCATGCTGAAACCAACCCCGATCCACCTCAACCCCGAGGCGCGACGCCGGCAGAAGGCGCGCAACTGGGCGATCTTCGCCACATTGCTGGCCTTCGTGGTCATCGTGTTCATCGTCACGATCGTGAAGATCAGGGGCTGAGCGGATGAACCGGAACGGGGTCGTTGTCGGCGCGCTCGTCGGCATCACGCTCGGGATGATCGGCCTATCCTTCGCGGCCGTGCCGCTCTACAAGGTGTTCTGCCGCGCCACCGGCTTCGGCGGCACCACGCAGCGCGCGGCCGAGGCCGCGAATACCACCGTCAACCGCACCATCGAGATTCGCTTCAATACCGCGGTCGATCGCGGACTTCCCTGGGAGTTCAGTCCCAACCAGCGCAGCATCACGCTCAAGATCGGCGAGACTGGCATGGCCACCTTCCATGCGCATAATTTCAGCGGCGAACCAATCGTCGGCACCGCGGTCTACAATGTGACTCCGGAGAAGGCGGGGCTCTATTTCGATAAGGTCCAGTGCTTCTGCTTTACCCAACAGGTGCTGAAGCCGCAGGAATCGGCCGACCTGCCGGTCGCGTTCTTCGTCGATCCGGCCATCGTCAAGGACCACAATCTGGACGACGTGTCGGTAATCACGCTGTCCTACACTTTCTACAAGGCGAAAAGCCAGGCGCTCGACAAGGCGATCGGCGACGAGGGCAGGGCGGCGGAGACCCAGGAGATCGACCAGTCGATCGCGGCGCAAGCCCAGACGACTGCGGCACACGCGACTGCGGCGAAATCGCCCGCCGGCCCCGTACCGAACCCCGCTCCGCTTGCTGGCGGCGCGCGCGTCGAATAGTGTCGGCGCAAATTTTTGTCCCAGACTCATTTGAGGCGAGCATGTCAGAGCACCCGACAGAGGTGTTGATCGAAGGTGGGCCGAAGCAGCCCTACCACCTCTTGAAGCCGAGTCCATGGCCGCTGCTGGGCGCCATCTCGGGCGGCACCATGGCGGTGGGCGGCATCCTCCTGATGCACTACAACTTCCCGTGGCTGTTCGTCGCGGGCTTCCTCATGGTCCTCCTCACCATGTTCCTCTGGTGGAAGGACGTGATCCACGAGTCCGTGGTCGAGAAGGCGCACACCGCCGTGGTGAAACTCGGCCTGCGCTACGGCATGGTGCTGTTCATCGCGTCGGAGGTGATGTTCTTCGTCGCCTTCTTCTGGGCCTTCTTCAGCCAGAGTCTGTTCCCCAACGCCGGGATCAACGGCGTCTGGCCACCGCCCGGTATCACGCCGGTCGATCCATTCCATTTCCCTTTCCTGATGACCATGGTTTTGCTGCTCTCGGGCACCACGGCCACATGGGCACACCACGCGCTCCGCGAAGGCCACAATGACGAGGCCAAGAAGGCGCTGTGGTGCACCATCGGGCTCGGTGTCTTCTTCACAATGTGCCAGCTCTACGAATATACCCATGCCGAGTTCGGCTTCCGCCAGGGCATTTTCGGCTCGACCTTCTACATGGCGACCGGCTTTCATGGTTTTCACGTGCTGGTCGGCACGATCTTCCTGTCGGTCTGCCTATGGCGCGTCTACAAGATGCAATTCACCCCGCAGAGCCATTTCGGTTTCGAGGCCGCGGCCTGGTATTGGCACTTCGTCGACGTGGTCTGGCTGTTCCTGTTCATCGCCATCTACTTTTGGGGCGGCATGCCGCACGGCACACCGATCAACCCGGCCGAACCAGCCGGCTGACGTTCGGGGTGTATTGCGCCGGCCCCCGGCATCACCCCCTCCTAACCTCCCCCATCAAGGGGGAGGGACATGAATGCGGCTGGAAAGTCCTCCCCCTCGATGGGGGAGGGCCTGCCCCGGACTTGATCCGGGGGTTGGGTGGGCGTGATCTCCCCGCCCGCTCAAGCGCCGACGTCATTGCCACATGATCGCCTTCCGGCCCCGCCTCTGGCCGACAATCATTGTCCTCATGATGCTGCCGATCCTCATCGGGCTCGGCATCTGGCAGCTGCACCGGCTCACCTGGAAGACCGAGCTGCTGGCCACCATCGCGGCGCGGATGAATGCCGCGCCGGTCGACCTGCCGGCCATGATCGTCGACAGCCAGGGCTGGGCCTTCCGCAACGTCACCCTCTCTGGCCACTTCGCCGATGTGGAGCCCTTCCATCTTTACGGCCGCATTTACAACGGCAAGGCTGGCGTGCATTTGCTGATCCCCCTCATAAGGGATGACGGCTCGGCGGTGCTGGTCGATCGCGGCTTCGTGCCGTTCGAGGCGGGCGGTGCGCTGGTCGATTATCGCCGTGAACAGGGGCCGGTCACGGTAACCGGCGTGGTGCGCGAACCGGAGCCGGCCGGCTGGTTCCTGCCCCGCGCCAAGCCGGCGGAGAATATCTGGTACGCGGTGGATATAGCGGCCATGGCGGCCGCATCGCACCTGAACCTGGCGCCGATCTATGTCGCGGCGCGTCCCTCAGGCGAGACCGGCTGGCCCGCAGCCACGGGCGGGACTGAGGGCACCGGCATCCGCAACGAGCATCTGAACTACGCCATCTTCTGGTTCAGCATGGCTGGTGCCCTCCTCCTCATCTTTGTCTTGTCGAGCCGCCCCCGACGCCGATAAGAAGCGCTGCATGACCTATTACATCAGCACCCGCGGCGGTTCCGGCCGTCAGAGTTTCGAGGATGTCCTGCTGGCCGGCCTTGCGCCGGATGGCGGCCTTTTCGTGCCCGAGACCTGGCCGCAATTCGCCCCGGGCTTGCTAGAAAGCTTGGCCGCCAGGCCCTATGCAGACGCCGCGGTCGAGATCGTGCTGCCGTTCGTCGGCGACACCATCGACCGGGGCAGCCTCCGGGCACTCTCCCATGACGCCTATGGCCGGTTCGCCCACGAGGCAGTGACCCCGCTGATCCAGCTGGACCAGCGCAACTGGCTGCTGGAGCTGTTCCACGGGCCCACGCTTGCCTTCAAGGACGTCGCGTTGCAGTTGCTCGGTCGGTTGTTCGACCATGTTCTGGCGCGAAACGGTCGGCGCATCACCGTCGTCGGCGCCACCTCGGGCGACACCGGTTCGGCCGCGATTGAGGCCTGCCGCGACCGTGACTCGGTCGATGTCTTCATCCTGTACCCCGCCGGTCGCACCTCCGAAGTGCAGCGTCGGCAGATGACGACAGTGCCAAGCGTCAACGCCCACGCAATCGCCATCGAAGGCACCTTCGACGATTGTCAAGCCCTGGTGAAGGCGATGTTCGCCGACACCGGCTTCCGCGACGATCTCGGGCTGGCGGCGGTCAACTCGATCAACTGGGCCCGGATCATGGCTCAGATCGTCTATTACGTCGTTGCCGCGGTGGCCCTCGGCGCACCGGCCCGGGCGGTCTCATTAGCCGTGCCGACCGGCAATTTCGGGAACGTCTATGCTGCTTATGTCGCGAGGCGCATGGGCCTGCCGATTGAGCGGCTGTTCATCGGTACCAACAGCAACGATATCCTGACCCGCTTCTTCGCGACCGCCGAGATGCGTAAGGCGCTGGTGGTGCCGACCTTCAGCCCTAGCATGGATATCCAGATCTCCAGCAATTTCGAACGGCTGCTGTTCGAGCTGGTCGGCCGGGACGCCGAGGCCGTCAAAGCTCGCATGGCGGAATTCCAGACGACGGGCGCGTTCCGCGTCAGCGATCTGATCCTGGCTGAAGTGGGCACGGTATTCCAGGCAAGCGCCGTCGACGACCGTGCGACTGAGGCTGTCATCATGGACACCTGGCGCCGGACAGGCCTCGTCATCGACCCCCACAGCGCCGTCGGTGTCGCCGCGGCTCGCCGGCTCCAGGGCGAGGGCGTGACACCCGTCGTGTCGCTGGCCTGCGCCCACCCCGCCAAGTTTCCGGATGTGGTCACCGAGGCGACCGGAATTCATCCGGCCTTGCCGCAGCACTTGGCCGACCTGTTCGATCGCCCCGAGCGGATCGTCACGCTGCCGAACGATCTGGCGGCGGTGCAGGCACACGTCAGGGAGCATGCGCGCATGGCGGCGTAGGGCTGAAAAAAAGGAAATGGTGCGGTCGAGAAGACTCGAACTTCCACGGGGGTTAGCCCACAGCGACCTCAACGCTGCGCGTCTACCAGTTCCGCCACGACCGCACATTTCGAGCCACCGGCTCTGAGGTCGTGGGGGAATAGCAAATCGGCCGGGGCGTAGCAAGGCACGAACGCCCGCCCCTGTGCCGCTGGCTTGAGACATTGCCCGCCTGCGGCAATTCGGGCATCATCCGGCAAAAGGCCGGCGACACCGACAGGTGTCGATGAGAGCCGTTTCACCCCTTGGGCAGCGGTATTGAAGCCAACTAATCGCGCAGCTCTGTCCGTCCTGGCGCCCCGTATCTGCGGCGCCGCGACCGCCCTGGTCGGCGCGACATCGATCCTTGGCTGGCTTTTGTGGATACCGTTGCTGAGCGGCTGGCTGCCCGTCAAGCTCCCCATGATGCCGACGACAGCGCTGCTGTTCGCCGTCTTGGGCAGTGCCGTGGCAGGCCTTCCGAGCGCCTTGCCCGCTGTCCGGCGCTGGATTGCCCTCGCGGCGGGCGGAAGCGTGGCATTGTTCTCAGCCCTCTCCCTGGCAGATCTGACGTTCGGCTGGAATATCCATTTCGACCGCTGGTTCCTCGCCGACCAGATGATCCGGCACGGCATCCTCAACAAAATCGGCATGGCGCCGACCAGCGGCGTCGGCTTCCTTTTGTCCGGCATCGGCCTCGTCCTGCTCGAAGGCCGCGGCCGGATCGGCCCGAGTATCGGACAATGGGCCGTCGTCGCGGCCCTCATGGTGGCGATGGCCGCATTGATCGGTCATTTCTACGAAGCTCTCGGCTTGTACGAGGTCGGTCGGTTTCTGCCGATGGCGCTACCCACAGCGACCAATTTCGCCTTCATCGCCACGGGAGTCTTCGCGTTGCGCCCGGACGTGGGGTTCGTCGCCGTCCTGACCGCGCCTAACATGGGCGGCGTCATGGCGCGGCGGCTGTTCGGCGTGGTGATCTTCGTGCCGCCGCTGCTCGGCTTCGTCAGTCTCAGCCTGATGCGCCGGTTTTCTCTTGAAAACGCCGGCGGTGTCGGCCTGCTCGTCACCTTGACCGGCCTCGCGCTGGCGATCGCCGTGATCGTCAGCGCGCACCGGCTGGAAAGAACCGCAGAGGCGCTGACCGAGCGCAGCCATGAGCTGGAGGTCGCGAGGTTGGAGGCAGACAATGCCAACCGGGCCAAATCTGAATTCCTGGCCAATATGAGCCACGAATTGCGTACGCCCTTGAACGCCGTCATCGGCTTTTCCGAGATCATGCGTGATGCCCGGTTCGGCCCGATCGACAGCCGCTATCGCGAATATTCCAGCGACATCAACGACAGCGGCGTCCACCTGTTGGGCGTGGTCAATCAGATCCTCGACCTGGCAAAGGTGGAGTCCGGCCAGATGACCCTGTTCGAGGAGGCGGTCTCGCTGCCGGATCTCGCGGACGGTTGCCTGATCATCGTTCGGCAGCGGGCGGCGCTCGCGGGTATCTCCCTCGTCAATCGCATTCCCCCCGGTTTCCCGCCGCTCCGCGGGGACGAAATGCGGCTCAGGCAAGTCCTGATCAATCTCCTGTCGAACGCCGTGAAGTTCACCCGCGACGGCGGAACGGTCACGCTCGACGCGCGCCTGTCCGAGGATCGAGACATCGAAATCACGGTCGCGGATACAGGGATAGGGATGACTCCGCAACAGCTTGCGTTGGCCATCCTGCCCTTCCGGCAGATCGAGACAGGAACCTCGCGCCGCACTGAGGGAACGGGCCTCGGCTTGCCACTGGCCAAGGCTCTGGTCGAGCAGCACGGCGGTACTCTGACCTTGGAAAGTACCCCGGATGTCGGCACGACGGCGCGCGTCCGGCTGCCGTCGTATCGTCTCGACAGTGCCGCCGACGCTGGTCCACGCGACGCCCATCTGCGCGGGTGACGCCCGCCATAAGCGCGGCGCAAGGGAACAAGATGACAGTAACACTCTCCATTGGCGGCACCCCTCTGACACTGGCCGAACTTGGTCGGTTTCATCGCGGACCGGCGGAAGTCTCGCTCGCGCCCGATGCATGGTTGACGATCGGACGTGCCGAGCAGGTGATCCGGGATGTCCTCGCCCAGGGCAAGATCGCTTATGGCATCAATACCGGGTTCGGCGCACTGGCGCGCACCCATATCGATGCCGACAAGTTGGCCGAGCTGCAGCGCCGGCTTGTGCTGTCGCACAGCGTCGGCGTGGGGCCATTGCTCGACGACCACATCGTCAGACTCGTTCTTCTGCTCAAGATCGTCGGGCTGGCGCGAGGTTATTCCGGTGTGCGGCCAGTGGTGATCGAGCGGCTGCTCGTTTTTCTCCGGGCCGGGTTCTACCCGTGCATCCCGTCGCAAGGTTCGGTCGGCGCATCGGGCGACCTGGCGCCGCTCGCGCACCTCTCGGCGCCGCTGATCGGCGAAGGCACCGCCCGACTGGGCGGCGAGATCATGCCGGCGCGCGACGGCTTGGCAAAGCTTGGCCTGGAGCCCCTGGTGCTGGGTCCCAAGGAGGGACTGGCGCTCTTGAACGGGACGCAGGTCTCGACTGCGCTGGCGTTGTCGGCGCTGTTGGGCGCGGAAAACATCTTCGCCGCCGCGATCGTCGCGGGCGCCATGTCGGTGGACGCGGCGCAAGGCAGCGACGCGCCGTTTGATCCCCGGATCCAGGCAGCGCGCGGCCAGAAGGGCCAGATCGCGGTCGCCGCGGCGTATCGCAGGCTGCTCGCAGGCAGCGCCATCCGCCAATCGCATATCGATTGTGACCGCGTGCAGGACCCCTATTCGCTGCGATGCCAGCCGCAGGTGATGGGCGCCTGCCTGGACACGATCCTGCATGTGGCGCGGATCATCGCGATCGAGGCCAACGCGGTGACCGACAACCCGCTGGTCTTCGCGGACGAAGGCGAGATCCTTTCCGGCGGCAATTTCCACGCCGAGCCGGTGGCCTTCGCCGCCGACATGCTGGCGCTGGCACTGGCCGAGATCGGCGCGCTGTCCGAACGGCGGATCGCGCTGTTGATTGACAGCCACATGAGCGGCTTGCCGCCTTTCCTGGTGCGCAATCCGGGTATCAACTCGGGCTTCATGATCGCCCACGTCACCGCCGCGGCGCTGGCGTCAGAGAACAAGTCGCTGGCCCATCCCGCCAGCGTCGACAGCCTTCCTACCTCCGCGAACCAGGAAGATCACGTCTCGATGGCGACCTTCGCCGCGCGGCGGCTCGGTCAGATGGCGGCGAATACCGCCAATATCCTTGCCATCGAAATGCTGGCCGCGGCACAGGGCATCGAATTTCATGCACCATTCACGACCTCCCCACCGCTCGCAGTGGCGCTCGCTGCGATCCGCGCGCAGGCGCCGACAGTAGAAGAGGATCGACTCCTGGCGCCCGATATCGCTGTCACGCGCTCACTGATCGACAGCGGCCGGTTCGCCTCGGACGTGGCGGAACTGCTGCCGTCATTGCAGGACGGCTGACGCCGGGGCGTCCTGTAATCCAGACCCGGCCTATGCCGCGTTCTCCTTTGAGATCACAGCGTTATCACACCCTGCTGCCCGCGGCTTGACGGAGGATGGCCGCATGGAACGTTTCGCAGCCCGGCCAGTTTGTGAAGGGCACGCCGGCGCAGCGGCGAGCACCTATGAGACGCTTTCGGCCACCCTCTAATCTGAAATCAGCCGCGGGTTCCATGCCATGGATCGGCTTCCGAAAAACGTGGATTGGATGGCGCGGCATTGGTCTGCCGCCGGCCCTGGTGCCCGCGATCGGGTGAACCCCCGGCGGCTTGTCACGGAGGCACAGCAGCGACGGGCCGGTGCGGGCCCGTTGCTGCGGTTCGGCTTCACTTGCATGGAGGAACCTGCGGGCGTCCCCAGCCGTTGGCGGCTCGATGTCGGGGCACAGGCCCTGGCGACTCTAATCGCCCTCAGAACACAGATGGAGACAGCGGAATGAGCAGAGACGAGATCTATGCCAGGCTGAACCAGATTTTCCGCGACATGTTCAGCGACGATTCGATCGTTCTCACTCCTAATACCACCGCGTCCGATATCGAGGAGTGGGACTCCGTCAGTCATATCACCATCATTGTTGCGGTCGAGGTCGAGTTCGGCGTCAAGTTCAAAACCGGCGAGGTCGAATCGCTGAAGAATATCGGCGAGATGGTTGCTATCATCGAGCGCAAGCTCGGCGTCCATGAGACCATGGGTGCCGAGCGGGCGGCACGATGATGATGGGGACATCACCGAAGGCCGGCGCGAGCCATGCTGTTTAACTCCTTCCCATTCATTTTCATTTTCTTGCCGATCGCGCTCGTCGGCTTCTATGTCACCTCCTGGATCAGCCGCGGGCTGGCAAAGCTGTGGCTCGTGCTCGCCTCGCTCGCTTTCTATACCTACTGGCACCCGCCCTTCACGGTGCTGCTGCTGATCTCGATCGGCTTCAACTACCTCATGGGCTCGCTGATCCTCAACTGGCGCGAGACCGGCAATCCCAAGCCGCTGCTGGCCTTCGCTATCGCCGCCAACCTGCTGGCGCTCTTCTATTACAAGTACGCCTATGTCCTCGCGGAGAGCCTGGTCCGGGCCGGGATCACCCAGACCACATGGATGGACCACGTCCTGCTGCCGCTCGGGATCTCGTTCTTCACCTTCACCCAGATCGGCTTTCTGGTGGATTGCGGCATCGGCCGCGTGAAAGACAAGAGCTTCGTCAACTACATGCTCTTTGTCACTTTCTTCCCGCACCTGATCGCGGGCCCGATTCTGCATCACAAGGAGATCATGCCGCAATTCGGGAACGCGGCCACCTATCGTTTCAATATCGATAACGTGGCGCGCGGCGCGGCTTTGTTCTCGATCGGCCTGTTCAAGAAAGTGCTGCTGGCCGATCAGATCGCCGCGTATGCCGATTCTGGCTTCGCCGATCCTGCGCCGCTGGCCTTGTTCGGCGCCTGGGGCACGGCGCTCTGCTATTCGCTCCAGCTTTATTTCGACTTCTCGGGCTATTCCGATATGGCGATCGGCATCGCCCGAATGTGCAACGTCCAATTCCCGTTCAATTTCAACTCGCCTTACAAGGCCACCAACATCATCGATTTCTGGCAGCGCTGGCACATGACGCTGACGCGCTACCTCAATCTCTATCTCTTCAATCCATTGGCGCTGTGGATCACCCGGCGGCGGGCCGCGCAGGGCTTGCCGGTGTCGCAGAAGGCGCTGGCGCAGCCGCGCACCTTCCTGGCCATGGTGGCGCTGCCGATGTTCTTCACCATGTCCTTGGCCGGCATCTGGCATGGCGCCGGGCTGCAGTTCTTGATCTTCGGCCTTTTGCACGCGGTCTACCTGACGATCAATCACGCTTGGCGTGTCTTCCAGGCTCGGCGCCGCGGCCGGAATCCGCCGCCCCCGTCGCCATCGGCGGCGCGCTCGGGGGCAGTGGCGGGTCTTATCCTCACCTATTTGGCTGTTCTGGTCGGGCAGGTCTTCTTCCGGGCTGATTCCAGCGGCTCGGCTGTCAGGATCCTCGGCGCAATGGTCGGCGCGCATGGGGTCGAGCCGTCGCTCACGGTCCCAGCCTGGCTTCCGTCCCGGCTGGGCGGGCTGGGGTCCTGGCTCGAGGCCCACCACCTGATCGCGCCCGTCGACGCGTTCTCCCGTGGCGGCGGCGTGTTCTATCAGCTGGTCATGATGGCAGCGCTCTACGCGATTGTCTGGCTGATGCCCAATTCGCAAGAGATCGTTGGCCTGGTTGGAGAGGATCGTGTCACCGGCGTCTCGCCGACATCCCAGCCGGCCCCGAAACCAGCTTGGCTTCGCTTGAACGCGGGCTGGGGCATGGCAGCGGGCGTCGGAGCCATCGCGGCAATCCTGGGAATTGGAGCGAAGAGTGAGTTTCTCTATTTTCAGTTCTGATCTCGCTGAAGACGCTGATCGCGACCGCGAAGGCCCGGGGCGATTCCTGGCCTTCGCAGCGCTGGCAGCCTTCGTCGTGCTGGCGGCGCTTTGGACGCTGACCAGCCAGTTCCGCCAGGGCTTCCTTGCGCCGGAATACGGTATGTGGGTCGCGAAGAAAGAGATGGTCGCGAGCTGCCAGTTCGGCTCGACGGTCATCCTGGGCGATTCCCGCATGGTCGCCGACGTCCTTCCCGGGCCGCTCGGCAACGCCACCAACCTTGCCCTGGGAGGCGCTTCGCCAATTGAGATGTACTACATGCTGCTGCGCGCAAGCCGCTGTCCCAACCCGCCGCGGCGGGTGGTGATCTCGTTCTCGCCGGCGCAGCTGATGGAGGCCGAGTACTTCTGGCCGCGTACCGCGCTCTTCGATTTTCTCGACTATGACGAGTTGGACGAGGTTCGGGCCGCGTCCCGGCGCCTCGGGGACGATCTCCTTTACCAGTCGCCCAATATCGGCGATTTCGATGCGGTCGTGACCAATTGGCTGCACGCCCACCATTTCCCGTCCTATTACATGTCCAGTATCATCAACGGGCGCGTGGTCGGCCGGCTCGGCACCTACCACGAAATCCATGACAGCGTAGAAGCGATGGCCGGCCATCACCTATATGGCCATGCCGCGGGCGCGCCCGTTGTGGCGGAGGAGGCTGAAATGCGCCGCTTTCACGCCGCGCCGCTGCTCGACGACTATTTCCGGCGACTGCTTGCGCTGGCAGAGCGGAACGGCATGCGGGTGGATTATATCGCGGCGCCGTGGAACGACACCACCTTCGAGCGGCTCAAGCCCGGATTCACCGACCAGCTCGCCGCTTATCTCGCGGGCCTCTCTGAGGCTCATCCCGATTTCCGGCTGCTGGCTCCGGTCACGCATATGGACGATGCCTATTTCGGCGACCCCGCGCATCTGAATGCGAAGGGCGCGGCGGCGTTTACGGCACAGGTGGTCGCCTTACTGCGCGTCGCCAACAACGATCACGGAACAGTCAGAGCGCATTCCGCTGTTACGCCGGTGCGGTCGGATCTTCCCTGATGGCTGATATCGGTGACAGGCCTTTTTCCATCGAGGGCCGGACGCTTAGTGCCCCATCGCTGGCCGAGAGACGCAAGCGCGCGGAACACGATCATGAGTAATGCCTTTGGTTTCGACTGCCGGGAATACGCCGATTACCGCGTCTTTTCGCGCGCGTCTCCGCACGGCCCGGTCGCCGTCACGGTCGTGATCCCGGCGTTCCGCGCCGCGGCCACCTTGCAGCGCGCGATTGCGAGCGCGCTCGGCCAGACCCGCCGCGATATCGAGATCATTATTGTCGACGACGCGTCTCCCGATGAGTCCTGGGACTTGATCCTCGATGCCATGCGGGAGGATGCTCGCATTCGGGCGGTCCGGAACAAGCAGAACGTCGGCAAATCGGCCGCGATGAACCGCGCCATCGCCCTGGCGCGCGGGCGCTGGCTTGCCGTGCTCGATGCGGACGACTGGTACCATGCGGAAAGGCTGGGGGCACTCGTTGCATTGGGCGAGCGGAAAAGCGTCCATCTGGTCGCCGACAATCAGCTTTTGTTCGACGCTGGCGCGACCAGCGTCGTCGGCACCGCCTGGTGCGAAGGACCGACATACTGGGAGCTTGGATTCGACGAATTTCTCATAGGTTCGAGCGGCTACGATGATTTCGATCTTGGCATGCTGAAGCCAGTCATGCGCCTCGATTTCATGCGCCAGACCGGCCTCGGCTATGACGAGCGCGCAACCCACGGCGAGGATTTCTTCCACCTGCTGCATTTCTATCTGGCAGGGGGAAGGGCGATCGTTTCGGACAAGGCGTATTACTATTATACGCAGCCATTTGGGGCAATTTCGCGCCAATGGGCAAATGCCGACCGGAAGCGTTACGATTTCCAGGCCACTGTCGAAATCGGCCGCCGGTGTCTCGATGCGGCGCGTTCATCGCTGACCCCGCGACAGGCTGCCTGGCTCGAGACGCGTAACAGCCACCTTCAGACTCTCGAGCTTTACTTCCAGGCCCGTGAGTGCCTGCGGACGGGCGACTTGGCGGGCACGTTCCGCCGGCTGCTCATGCATCCCGAAATCATGCGCTACATAGGCCGGCGGGTGCGTCGCCGGCTGGGAATTGCGCAGGTGAGCACAATCGAGCGGCTGGCCGCGCGGGCGCGTCGTGTTGCACCTTCGGACGCGCGGCCGTTGGACAAGCAGGAAAGCCCATTTTTTGAGGTGGTGGAGGGGCCGGGAACCCGCCGCTCATCGGGCCGTGGGGGGTGACCGTATGTTCAGCAGCTATTCCGCGTATCGCTCTCCTTACGGCTGGCATCCTCGGCGTGGCGGCCGGTCGGCCCCGACCACCACGCCCGAGCGTCCCGCACCAACTTGCCTCTCAGCCCTTTGCGGGGCATCGCCGGGGCTGGAGAAGCTGTTCCTGACCTGTCTGCTTATCTATCTCACCATTTACGCGCTGGAAGCGCCGATCCGTTACCTGCTCAATCTCATCGGCAAGGACAGCCTGATCCTGGCGCGAGATACCCTCATCATCGGTCCTCTCGTCCTGCTGCCGATGACCCGCGCGCTCAAGCTCAGCTTTCCGCCGGTACTCATGGTCATCGGCGCCCTTCTTGCCTTCCACGCGATCATCCTGATCGGCAATGTCGGCAGCCTGTCCGGGGCCGTCTTCGGCGTGAAGATCCTGATCAACCTGGTGTTCGGCTTTCTGCTGGCGGGCCTTCTGATCGCACCGGGCCGGAAAGCCTTCAGCGTGTTGCTCGTGCTCTGGTTCATCACGGTTTTGGGCGCCGTGCTCGACAAGTCCGGCGTCGCTTTCCCGTGGATCGGCATGAAGGCGACGGTGGGCAATCTGAGCGTCGATGTCTCTAAGGACTGGGAAATTCAGGACGCGCTTCTGCGCCGGGTCGCCGGTTTCACCCGAAGCTCGATTTGCATCGCGGTCATGCTGCCGGCGCTCACGATTGTTTTGCTCGGGCGCGTCCGTGACTGGTTCGCACGGTTCGGACTCCTCGCCGTGGCCCTCGTCTGCGTGTTCCTGACCACGCAGAAGGGTGCCCTGATCGCGCTTGTGCCCGTGGGGCTGATCCTGCTGATGCCGGGTTCCATGCGGCTCAACTGGCTGCGCGCCAGCTGCATCTTCTTCATGATCCTGGCGGTCGGTCTGCCGCTGGTGACCCCTGGTCTCCACATGAATCACGGCGAAGGTGTCTTCAGCACGGAGTCGATCTTCCTGCGCATCGCCTACACCTGGCCCGAGGCCTGGACCTGGATCCTGCACCATCAGCTGCTGCTGTTCGGGGTAGGGCTGGGCGGCATTGGCGGTCCGCAGCGGCTCTATGCCCCGAACCAATTCAACCCGGCCGACAATCTCTTCGTCCTGCTGTACGCCTATTTCGGCATCTTCGCCGTCGTCTATCTCCTCTGGGTGGCCGGGCTGGTGCTGCGGCGGATCGATGGCAACCGGGAGAGGGCTGAAACGGCGATCGCCATTCTTGCCTTCATGCTGGGATACGGCACGGTTCTGTCGATGCTGGAGGACCAGTCCGCGCCGATCTTCATCGGCGCCGCGATGGGTGTGCTCTTGCTGGAAACCAGGGGTACGGCGCGCGCAGTCGCGCCGGCGCGGCCGCGCACGGCCAGCTTTGCCTCCTGGCGTTCGCCGTACGTGCCCGGACGATCTCCTCTCCATTCCAAATAGGAACTGTCATGCTTCAGACGGTGACCTGCGAGCGCAGCCCGGTGCTCAGCTTCGACCGCGATGCATTTGATGCCGCCTGCGCGGACCTGATGCGCCTGGCCAGTCGCGCCGGATTGCCGGATCTCATCATCGGTATTCCGACAGGCGGCCTCTCGGTGGCGCAATCGATGGTCAAGGCCGCGGGCGATTCGATCCCGCTGCTGCCTCTGACCTGCCGCCGGCCGTCCTCGAAGCTCAAGCCGAAATCATCCTCCGTCCGCAAGCTGATCGCCGGCCTGCCGCGGCCGGTCCTCGACCGGTTGCGCGTCATCGAACACACCCTGCTCACTCGGGGCACACCGTCGGTTCCTGCGGTGCCGCACGAGTTCGTCACCGAGGAGCTCGCTGCGCTCGAAGCCTGGCTTTATGCGCGAGCACGACCGCCCGCCCTGCTGATCGTCGACGACGCGGTCGACAGCGGCGCGACCTTGCATCAGGTTGCAACCGCCGTCCGAGAGATGGCGCCGCCCAATGCCACGATCCGCTCGGCCGTGATCACGGTCACGACACGGCGGCCGCTGATCTCGCCCGACTATGCGCTGTTCAATGGGCAGCTCTGCCGCTTCCCATGGTCGATGGATGCGCGCTGATCCGGATGCCGTCCATATCCTGGACCTGGACGGGACGATTCTGTCTGCCAACAGCTTCCCGCACTGGGTCCTCTATTTCTCGCGGGCGCCGTTCCCCCATTTCGGAAAAGTGCGCCGGCTCGGTGTCTCCTGCGCGGTGCTGGCCTTGCTGGCGTCGCGCAAGCTCGGCCTTACCCGGCACGAGCATTTCAAATGGCGCCTGCAGCGGCTCTGGCAGGCCGTGAGCGAAGGAGATGGCGGCGCCGCCGCGGCGCGTTTCGTCGAGCGGCTCACCCGCTTTGTACGCCCCGAACTCGCGCCGGTGCTGGCGGCGATCGCCGCGGGCGAGGTCGACGCGGTCCTGGCCACCGCCGCGCCGGCTGATTATGCGCATGCCCTCGGCGTCGCGCTTGGTTTCAGGCATACGCTCGCCACGCTCAGCGGTCGTGCGAAAGGCGCGCCCAGCAACGTCGGCGAGCAGAAGCGCCAGGCGGTGCTCGATTTCCTCGCCAGGCGCGGCTGGCAGGATCGCCGCCGCATCCTGTTCACCGACCATGAGGACGACCTGCCGCTGGTCGCGGTCTGCGACCAGGTCTACTGGTTCGGATCGGAAGATTCCGCCCGCGCCGCGGCGGCTGCCGTGAAGGGTGTTCCGATCGAGCTCGGCCTCGTGCGCGCTTAACTAAGAAGTCGTTTGAGAATAGTTTAATCAACTCAATATCGTTCTTCCCGCGAGGGCGTCGCCTTCGCGGGAATGACGGTGGTGACGATTTGATCGGTCTGGAGGTTCCTAATCCCGCGCCGACCGGCAATCAGCCGGTGCTCATTGCCAGATTATAAATTTTCATCAGATGATCCGCGTGGGTTTCTCGCGTCTCCGCGTTCGCCCAGAAGGCGCGGTAGGCGGCCCGTCCCGCCTCGCGTACCATCGCGTCATCTTCGATCAGCTTGAGGCAGCGCGCGAGGTCAGCTGCGTCGCCGCTGCGGAACCGCCAGCCGGTGATGCCGTCTTCGACCCGCTCCGCGGCAGCGGAGATGTCGCTGACGATGGCGGGAATGCCCCGCGCCGCGGCCTCGCTGACCACCAGCCCATATGTCTCGTACCACAGGCTGGGGAACAGCAGGCAGCGCGCTCCGGCCAGATGCCGCCGTACCGCGTCCGCAGGCACCCAGCCCGTTACCGACACGCCTTCGATCGCTTCGACCTCCGCGCGTAGCGGACCGTCGCCGACGAAAGTAATCGGGAGCTTGAGCTGCCGCGCCAGTTCCGCCACCAGCATAACCCCCTTTTCCGGTTCGAGCCGACCGACGCAGACGATTGTCCGGTTACGCGCCGCGTCGACCGGCGGGTCGCGCGTCGCGTCGATCACGTTCTGCAGCGGATGAAGGCGGGCGCCCTTCGGCAGATAGGGTTTCATCACCGCCGCGGATCGCCGCGACAGAGCGATATACTCCATGACGGATGCGGGGAACGCACCGCCCCAGCGCTGAATCCAGCCGCGGACGATCCGGAACAGCTTGTGCGCGTAATGCCTCTTGTCGCAATGCCGGACCATGCAGCCGGCAGACAGCGCACGGCGCTCACAAGGCTTGTTCGCGACATAGTCGAAGAAGGCGCCGTTCGGACAAGCCGGAAAGAAATCGTGCAGCGTGCAGACGACCCGGAATCCGAGCCGCCTTGCGATCCGCACCGGGCTGGTCGTCAGTGCCTTGGTATAGCCGTGCAGGTGCACGATGGTGCGCTCCGGCGACAGCCGCTCCAGTATTTCCCGCGTCCGCCGTGCGGCCTTGAGGTTCCACAGCCCCTGAAGCGCCACGCTGGGGTTGCGCCCGAAATTCTGCAGCTCGTTCTGCTCCAGGCATTCGACCGTCACGCCGGCCTGCCGGAGCTCGTCGCAGGCCGGTCCGACCGCGCCGATGAAGATTACCGGAAGCCCTGCCTGGGCTAGGCTGACCGCCTCGTCGATCGCCACCTTGCTGGCGCCACCCTGCACGTAACAGAAATCGTTGAGCACCACGACCGTCATCGGCGCCTCGACAAGGGCCGGTGCCGGCGGAGCGAAAGTGCCTGGCTTAGGCCGTCCACCACCCTTTATCCGGCGCGCCAGCCGTCGTCCCAGCGCGATTCCGGGCTGCTCGATCCAGCGGTCGGTTGCCATCGCCAGGACCAGTACCGCCGCCAGGATGCCGCCCAGCCCGATCCAGTCCGGCCGGTAGAGCCCGAAGATCAGCGACAGCTGGATGATCGGCGCGTGCAGCAGGTAGACTCCGTAGGAGATATCGGTCTTCATTCTGAGGCGCGGCGCGTCGAGCGCGCCCACGGTGACCAGTGCCGCCACCGCGAACGGGAAGACGACCGGCACGAACCAGCGCTGCAGCAGGGTGACCAACGCCGCCAGCGCGATAGTCAGGAACAGCGCCGGCATCCGGCCCATGATCCTGTACGGGCGATAGCGGTAGGCGGCGATGCCCAGCACGAAATACTGCATCTGGCCCGGCAGCTGCTTGGCGATCCGGTAATGGTCGGTCAGCAGGAAGGCCTCGTAGTAGATCGCCGACAGCATGAAGATGATTACCAGCACCTTGCCACCCCAGCGCTGGACCGCGCGCCAGATGAAGGGCAGCAGCAGGTAGAAGGCGAACTCGATCTTCAGCGTCCACAGGCTGGCATTGAGGCTGGGATCGGTCAGGCCGGACATGACGCCATGGCCGATATCGTGCTGTGCGAAATTGGCAAATATGGCGTTGAAGAAGAAATAGCGCCCGATATCGCCCAGGTTGGCACGGATGCCCTCCTGGGCGTCTTCAGTGTTGATCAGATCTTTTAA
>CAZVYC010000087.1:16851-18934 GCA_964631425.1 uncultured Rhodospirillales bacterium | reverse complement strand
CCCCGGCTTGTTTCAAAATTGGGGGGGGGGGGGCGCGCGCCGCGGCCCCCCCCCCCGCCCCGGGGGGGGGCGCCCCCCCCCCCCCGCCCCACTGCGAAAAAGAATCCTGAGACTTGGCGTCTTGGCGACTTGGCGGTTCATTTCTTCAACGGAGGCGAAAATGCCGACCGGCGATCTCGTGACCCTCTCCGACGTCAAGGCCTATCTCGGCGGCGACCTGCAATCGAACGACGACGCGGTCCTGTCCCGCCTCATCTCCGCGGCCAGCGGCTTCTTCGTGACCGCCTGCGCCCGCCCGATCCTCAGCGGCACCTATACCGAGCTCTATGACGGCAAGGGCAACAACCGGCTCTATCTCCGCGAAACCCCCGTCACCGCCGTCGCCGCGCTGACGGTCGACCAGCGGCCGATCCAGCCCTCCGCCGCCCCGGGCGAGCCCGGCTGGGTGCTGAACGGCAACGTCGTCATCCTTTACGGCCACTGGTTCCCCCGCCGCCTGGCCAACATCGCCGTCACCTACACCGCCGGCTACGCCACGCCGCCCGCCGACGTCGCCGAGGCGGTCATGGAGCTGGTCGGCCTGCGCTATCGCGGCAAGGACCGGCTGGGCAAGGCGTCCGAAAGCATGGGCGGCATCGCCACCACCTCCTACGTCCAGAAGGATGTCAGCCCGTTCATCGCCAGCGTGATCGCCCGCTACGCCCGGTCGAACCTGGCATGATCAAGGCGACCCTTCCCAACCTCGACGCCGTCACCGCCTGGCTCACCTCGCTGGGTCCCAAGGCAGCCGAAGCGGCGGTCGGCGCCGCGGATCAGCTGACCCAGCGTCTGCTCGACCTCGCCGACGGCAAGCTGTCCGGCGAAGTCCTCAACGCCCGCAGCGGCGCGCTGCGCGCTTCGCTCCGCGCCGGCGTCGATCTCACGGGCACGATCCTGGCGACGGTCACCGCCGACACCCCCTATGCCGCCTTCCAGGAATACGGCTTCACCGGCACGGAGGGCGTGCGCGCCCATCTGCGGCTGCAAAGCCGGGCCTTCGGCCGCCCGATCGCCCCGGTCGAGGCCCAGGTCCGCGCCTACAGCCGCCAGGTCGATTATCCCGCCCACTCCTATCTGCGCTCCGCGCTTGCCGAACTGGCCCCTCAGATCGGCCCGGTTCTGGCGGACGCGACGGCAAAGGCTTTGGCGCCATGAACCGCGAAGCCATCCAGTCGGCCTTGTTCGCGCTGCTCACCGAGTCCGGCTTCGGCCTGGGCGGACTCCGGTCCGCGTCGCGCCGGCTGAAATCGCCGCAGGATGTCGGCGCCGGCAACTGCCCGGCCCTGTTTCAGATCTACAAGGGCGAGACGATCGACTGGACCGGTATGCAGCCGCTCAAGCGGCTCATGCATCTGGAGCTCGTCCTCTACGTCCATTCCGGCGACAAGAGCTTCCCGACCTCCTCCCTCCTGAACCCGCTTATCGACCGGATCGAAGCCGCCTTCGGCGCCGGCGATCCGGCGTCGGTCCAGACCCTGGGCGGCCTCGCCAGGCGGGTCACGATCAACGGCAGGATCGAGACCGACGAAGGCCTCTTGGGCGAATACGCCTACGCCGTCATCCCCGTCGAAATCCTCGTTCCCTAAGGAGCCCTCATGTCCGATGCCACCGAAGCCGCGCCGGCCGATCCGTCCGTCCGCGCCATCATCGACCGCTGGTTCAACACCCACATCGCCGGCTCGGCGATCGCCCGCTCCGTCGACGCCTACAACCACCTCCGGACCGTGCTCGGCCATCTCGAGGCTGAATTCGTCCAGTTCGCGAAGAAGGAGCTCTGATCCATGACCCAATACGCCTTCGGCATCGGCGCTCTCGTCGGCCTCCGGACCGACATCGCCTCGGCCACCCCCGCCCAGTTCGGCACCCTGCAGGATGTCCAGCTCGACCTCAGCTTCAGCGTCAAGGAGCTGACGGGTCAGTTCCAGGCCCCGGCCGCGCTCGCCCGCGGCGCGCTCAAGATCACCGGCAAGGCCAAGGCCGCGCGCATCTCTGCCGCCAACTTCAACAACATCTTTTTCGGCCAGACGCTCTCGACCGGCAACAC
>CAZVYC010000087.1:14726-16751 GCA_964631425.1 uncultured Rhodospirillales bacterium | reverse complement strand
CTGCCGCCAACTTCAACAACATCTTTTTCGGCCAGACGCTCTCGACCGGCAACACTCTGACCCAGCTGAACGAGGTGGGCGCCGTGCCCGGCACCGCCGCCTATACCGTGACGGTCGGCAACCACGCAACCTTCGTTGCCGATCTCGGCGTCGCCTATGCGTCGACCGGCACCTTGCTGACGCCGGTGGCCAGTTCGCCCGCCACCGGCCAGTACACCGTCTCCGCCGGCACCTACACCTTCAGCGCCGGCGACGCCAACGCCAGTCTCCTGTTCACCTATACCTACACGGTCACCGGCGGCACCGCTCTCGCGTTGACCAACCAGCTCATGGGCTCCCAGCCCACCTTCAAACTGGTGCTCAGCGAGCAGTACCAGGGCAAGACCCTGAACGTGCAGCTCAACGCGGTGATCGCCCCCAAGCTCTCGCTCGCCTTCAAGAACGAAGACTTCATGATCCCCGAACTCGACTTCCAAGCCTCCGCCGACCCCGCCGGCAACATCGGCAACATCTGGCTCAGCGAATGAGCCTTCCCTCAGGTGGCGGGCCGCCGCCCAACGCGGCTTATTTGCGTTTCGCAAGACAGCGACCTCCGGTCGCGCGTCCGTGGGCTTGCCTTGCGCGCCGGTTAGCGGCGCGGGCCGCAGTCGCGGCCTAGTCACGATTCACCTATTCCCTCGGAACTAGCCCGCGACTGCGGGCCGCGCGGCCAGCGCGTAAGGCAAGCGGGCGGACGCCCGCGCCCGCCGCCTGAGGGAACACCAAGAAAGAATCCCCAATGCCCGAAGCCATCACCCTCGGCGGCACATCCTACCCCATCGCCCCGCTCAAATTCCGCGACCTCAAACGCATCCTCCCCCTCTTCCTCACCCTCGGCATCGACACCGAGGCCAAGATCGACGCCCAGGGCGAGATCGTCACCGCCGCGATCGCGACCGCCGACCCCACCTTCACCCGCGCCCAGTTCGACGAACTTGCCCCCACCATCCGCGAGCTCCAGTCGGCCGTCGCCGCCGTCGCGTCCCTGTCCGGGCTCGAGCCCCGAAAGGCAGGTGCCCCGGGGGAAGCCCAGCCCGCGCCTGGGACTGGGCCAGCATCTACGGCCTGATCGCCACCGCCTGCGGCTGGACTTGGCGCGACATCGACGACCTCACCCTGCCGCAATACCACGATCTGGCCGCCTACTGGCGCGACCACCCCCCGACGCACCTGCTGCTGGCCGCGATGCTGAGGCCGAGGCGCGAGAGAACGGCCGATCTGGGCGAACTGCTCACGGTCTTTAGTCAGCGGTCCTAGACACCGCCGCCACGCCAGGGACGTGACAGCCCGTCCCACAATCCAGCAGCTTCCGGACGGAGAACCGCAATGCGGATGTATCGCCTCGGCGAAGGCGTGAATGCTGACGGCTTGCCGTTTCTGTTCGAGGGCCACGCCTACCTGGCTGACGGCACGCCTCTGACCGAATGCGACCAATATGGCCGAGTCGTGCCGGCGCTCGATACGCTTTTCTTCGCCAAAGCGACGTGTGCGGGCGGCGCGCTAAACCTTCTCGAACGCCTCCGCGCGATTGTGGCGCTGGCCCAGGCACTCGAGCACGGCGATACCGTTCGCGCTCCGCTGCTTCTTCTTCAGCTGCAAATCGATCCAGATCCTGCACTCGCTAAGTTCAATCCTTGGCACAACCCGCTTGGTCCCGACGGCGGGCAGTTTACAAGCGGCCCTCCAGCAGGAGGTTCCACGGCGCATGACTCAGGATTTCAGCAGGTTGCGTCGAGGATCAACGTCGATGTCAACTCGACTTATGTAAATGGAATCTATGGCAAGGAAATGGATGTAGCGAATAAAAAAGCTCTACTAATGGTATGGATGGCTACTACCGCGGTAGGCGATCTGGGCTTCAGGCCGGGCATGCCCAGCTAAGGCCAGGAATTGGACACGGCACTTGAATTGTTGACAAAGCTGCCGGAATTTTCCGGTTTTCACGCCAAACCCGTCTACTTCATGGGACTTGAGCTACCGCGTGTC
>CAZVYC010000087.1:0-14716 GCA_964631425.1 uncultured Rhodospirillales bacterium | reverse complement strand
CCCCCCGATCATCCGCTGATCATTTTCGAGCTGAAAACCGGCCGCGCCGCGAGAAACATCAGTGATGCTCAGATCGTGGAGCAGAAACGAAGGACGTTGAGAAATGCGCCCGATAGTCCTATTTACGACTACTTTCAGGTCTACGACAAATAATCATGACTGAAGAAAATTGGTTCGACCCGGCCAAAGAGGACGCGGCTCATGCAATTGGCGATCAGGCGAAGATCATCCTGGCCAAGATGCTGCCGGGGAGCACGGCGCGCCAATATGACTTTCCGAATCCGCCATACGGTCGGTGGTGGGTTGATCTTTGTTTTGCCGATCGGGGTCCGATCGCGCCGAACCTGACTCTGGCTCACCGGCCGCCTTGGTTCCGTTCGGTTGGGGTCTATCTGTATTACGACTCCATGCTGCAGGACCCCCACAATCCTTCGGTGGCGTTCGTCGGGCCGAAGATCGACGTTGGAATTCCGCTCGACGGCGGACCGCAGGCGGTTGCAGCGGCTGTGTACGAGTCAGTCGCCAAGGTCGACCTTGCGAAAATGGTCGCGGCCGGCACGGTCGAAAGAATTCTGGCCGAATACCCGCGACATCCCGTGCCTTGGCCGAACTTTCACCTCGCGCAATGCGCGGTGTATCTCGGAAAATATGATGAGGCGCGGGAACTGCTGCAAAACGCCCTGAAATATGCCGACCAGAAGGGCCGCGAATCTTATGGAAGCCTGGCTCCGAAAGCTGAAGCCTGCCTGTCCAAGCTCAATGTTGACGCCGATGCACTTCGACGTGACCTTACAGCCATGGTGGAGCACAACTGGTCGCATTACAAAGTGGTCAGTAAGCAATTGTTATATAAATAAATTTTAACACAAAGGTGCCAAGACACAAAGACATCAAGTAAGAAATATTACCCCCGAGCCCGTGCCGCTTAAAATGGCGCCGAACCCTTGGTGTCTTGGCGTCTTGGTGTTTAGGATCATTATCGGTTGTTTTGCCTTCGGGTGGTCTTATAAGGGATTCGAACGAAGAACAGCGGGCGCGGCAATCTCGTCGCCCGGACACAGGAAAGGACCTCTATGGCCAAGGCCGCAGCTTCCAGCGCGCTCTGCCTCGCATTGCTCCTGTCCGCCTGCAACGCCATGGAGACCGCGCATAACATCTACCGCCAGCAGCATACGGAGTTGCACCGGGCGACGATCACCCCCTATGTCGGCCATGCGTACTGGACGGCCGGTCTCTCCCGCATGCCGGTCTGCCAGGACCCCGAATATCTCGACGCCGCTCTCGAAAAGGGCTGCACCCAGGCACGAGGCCATTTCGTCATCGACAGCTATTACGGCGCCGTGCAGGCCCACATGGGCATCGACGACATGCGCGTCCACGTGACCTTCGATGACGGCACCGCCGGCTACACCGGCTTCCGCATCGACCGCGATCTGAATTCCTATTTCGTGGCCGGCGACCCGCTCCACGACCCCTCGGCCTATCCCGCCTTCTTCAAGGACCTGAAACCGGAAGAGTCCGCCCGGCGCATCAAGCTCCCAGGCGTGCTTACCGGCATGAGCCAGGCGGAGGTGCTGGCATCGGCCTGGGGGGCCCCGTCGTCGAAGTCGAATGAAGATGTCTGCGATTACTACCGGACATCCGAATACGACGACGCAATCGAATTGCGCTGCACTGACCGGCTGGAGGTCTGGCATTACGCCCAGGGCGCGAGCATCGCGTTCCGGTCGGGCGTCGTCGCCTTCATCCAGCGCTAGGTTCCACAATCACCTCACGGGGGCATCATGCCCGACAATTTCATCCAGATCGGCTTCGACGTTGACAGCGATGCGCTGAAGGCTGGGTTGGCCGACGCGCTCGCCGCCGTGTCCGATGCGGGCAAGGGCATTCAGGCCCAGTTTGCGAACCTGAATGCCCAAACCAGCCAGCCGGCCCGGGGCGACGGCGGCGCAGCGGCGCAAAACCGGAAGGCGACCCAAGACCAGTTCGCCCAGCAGGTCGCCGACGTCAAGCTCCTGCAAAGCCTCTACCAGCTGTCGGCCGATGACGCGATCGCCCAGCAGGAGCGCATCGAGAATGCGCGCTTCAAGAGCATCCAGGACCAGCTTCAGCTGGAAGACCAGGCGGCCGACGCCACCGTTCAGACCCATCAGCGGCTTCAGCAGCAGCTCGAGGCTCTCCAAAGCCAGCATGACGCGAAGATCCGCCAGCTGACCCAGCAGGAGGCGACCGAGACCCTCCACACCTGGCAATCGGTCCTGCAGCCGATCAGCAGCGCCTTCTCGTCCTCGATCACCGGCATCATCCAGGGCCACGAGACGATGGGCCAGGCGCTCGCCAAGATCGGCCAGTCGATCCAATCGGATTTCGTTAATCTGGCGGTCAAGCGGGCGACCAACTGGCTCGAATCCGAACTCACCATGACGACCGCGTCCGAGGTCGGCGACGCCACCCGCAATGCCGAGCACAAGCTGGCCCTGGCCGAAGGGCAGGCAGCAGATGCGGCGGCCGGCTCCGCCACCGTTCTGGGCGACGCCAACAAGGCCTTCGCTGGCGCTTACAGCGCGGTTGCCGGCATCCCGGTCGTCGGGCCCGTCCTGGCGCCCGTCGCCGGTGCCGCCGCCTTCGCGGCCGTCGCCGCCTACGACCTGTTCTCGGCCGATTCCGGCTTCGACATCCCGTCGGGGCTCAACCCGATCACTCAGCTGCACGCCCGCGAGATGGTGCTGCCGGCCGACATCGCCGACCCGCTGCGCGCCGGCCTCTCATCCGGCGGCGGTATTGGCGGCAACAATTTCCACGCCCATTTCGGCGATATCAACGTCGCCGGCAATGCCCGGCCCGCCGACATCAAGGCCGCGGTCGTCGCCGCCGTGAAGCAAGGGTTCCGCGAAGGCGCCTTCGCATGAGCAACGCGATCTTCCCCGCCCTGGCCGGCCTCGAGTACCCGGTCGTCCGCACCCCGATCTTCAAGACGCTGACCCAACAATCCTCGTCGGGTGAGGAGAACCGCGTCGCGCTCTGGACCAGTCCCCGCTGGCAATGGACGCTCAGCTTCAACTTCCTGCGCGACGGTGCGAACAATGAGTTCCGGACGCTGGTCGCCTTCTTCCTCGAACGCCGGGGCTCCTACGATTCCTTCCTGTTTTCGGACCCCGACGACAACAGCATCTCCGGCCAGACCCTCGGGACCGGCGACGGCACCACCACCAGCTTCCAGCTGATCCGGAATTTCGGCGGCTATATCGAGCCGGTCTTGGCGCCCGACTCGTCGAACATCGCCGTTTCCGTCGGTGGCTCGCCCACCACCGCGTACAATCTGGAAACCGGTGGCGTCGTCCAGTTCACCACGCCGCCGCCCGCCGGAGCCGCGGTCACGGCCACCTTCGGCTATTTCTGGCCCTGCCGCTTCCTCGCCGACCAAGTCGACTTCTCGAAATTCATGAACCGCCTCTGGGAGCAGAAAAAGCTCGACTTCATCAGCCTCAAGAACTGGCCGTAGACACATGAGTTAACCACAGAGACACAGAGTCAAGAGAATAAAAGCAAGGGTTTCTCTCTGTGTACTCTGTGCCTCTGTCGTTAAATACCTGTTTTCCTGGAGCCTCCCGATGAAACCCGCCTCACCGTCGCTTGTCGCCATCCTCGGCGGGACGCAGTTCTTCATGGCCGATTGCTACACCTTCACCTTGCAGGATGGCTCGGCCGCCCGCTTCACCAGCGCCGACCAGGACATTCTTGATCAGGCGACCGGAAGCCTCTTCTCGTCCAAAGGGCCCGAGTTCGAGCGCTCCAAGGTCAAGTTCGCGCGCGGCGTCCAGGTCGACGAGCTCGACGTCACCGTTACCGCCAAGCCGACCGACCTGCTCGACGGCGCGCCTTGGTTCCAGGCGCTCCGCGCCGGCATCCTCGACGGCGCCGAGATCCAGCTCGATCGCGCCTTCATGCCCACCTTCGGCGACACCTCCGCCGGTCTCGTCACGCTCTTCGTGGGCCGCGTCGTCGAGGTCGATGTCGGGCGCAGCGCCGCCACGATCAAGGCCAACACCCATCTCGAGCTGCTGAACCTGCAGTGGCCCTGGCGCCTGTTTCAGCCAGCGTGCAGCCGCACCTTGTTCGACGCGGGCTGCGGCCTCGCCAAATCGAGCTTCGGCGGCGCTTATCAGGTCGTATCGGGCTCGACGGTCAAGCTCATCCAGACCAATTACGCTCAGGCTGACGGCACGGCCTCGCTCGGCACAATGACCTTCACCTCCGGTGCGCTCGCCGGAAAATCCTACGGCATCCGCCAGCAGACCGGCGGCGCCCTCCAGCCGTCGACACCCGTTCCGGTCGCCCCCGCGCCGGGCGACGCCGTCACCATCTATCCCGGCTGCGACAAGACTCAGGGAACCTGCCAGGCCAAGTTCAACAATCTCCAGAACTTCGCAGGCTTCCCCTACGTCCCGGTGCCCGAGACGGCGGCCTGATCAGAGCGGATCGCGACCAGGTGGAATCACCTGATCGCGTGAATCCGCTCGTCAACGTAAAGTTCTAATGCTTGGCGCCGCTGATCGGTGCTCGTGGGCGGCTATGAGCCGCGCGGGCCAGCCCCAGCATCCGCTCCAGAATGGGCCCGTCGAACCGGAATGACAGCCAGCCCAGCCCCGGATTGCGCAGCGAAAAGGTCAGCCGCCCCGACTGTGCCTCGAGCGCGAAATGGTAATGCGTGCCCCTCAGCAGCGGGGGTGGCGCCCGCTCAGGGAATTCCGTCGGCACCTCCGGCTTCATCTCGCCGCGGAGCCGCACCAGCCCGGCAATGATCTGGTCCAGTTGCTCGGCCGACAGCACGATCCCCGCGCGGACTTTACCCTGGTCGGCAATCACGAGGTTCATCGTCTTGTGATCGCTCGCCAGCGTCATTGTGAGCTGGGGTCCTGTCTGGTCGGCCATCGCGCTGCTCGCCGGTTGCGGAAACGGTGACCTTAGCCGCGTCGCCTCGGCGCTGATAGATCGGGGGGCGGGAGATCTCCATGACAGTAGAAACGGATGAGCGCGCTGCCGTGTTCGCGGAGGCTCGACGCTGGCTTGGCACGCCCTATCACCACCGCGCCAGGGTCCTTGGCGCCGGCGTCGACTGCGCCATGCTGCCCTTCGCCGTCTACCGCGCCGTCGGCCTGATTCCGGATTTCAGGGTTGAACATTACCCGCCCGATTGGCACCTGCACCGCGACGCCGAGCGCTATCTCGACATCGTCACGCGCCACGCCAGCGAGATCCCGGCGCCATCCGGTCCCGGCGACTTCGTCCTCTATCGCTGGGGCCGCGCCTATGCCCACGGCGCGATCATCGTCGGCTGGCCCCGCATCATCCACGCCATGACCGACATCGGCGTCGTCGAGGATGACGGCGAGGGCGGCCGCCTGACCGGCCGGTCGCGCCGCTTCTTCACCCTATGGGAGCGCCGCGACTGCGGCGCCGCGCCTTCGCCGCAAGAGGCGGCTTTAAACGTTTGTAGGCGGCAATGCCGCCGGGGCGCGCAAGGCAAGCCCACGCACGTGGGCGCCCGCCGCCTGAGGGAACACGAAGAATGAGCCTGTTCGGCAGTCCCAAGACTCAGGCGTCGCAGCAGACGGTCGCCTCGGGCGTCACGATCCAGAGCTCGATCTACGGCTCCGTCGTGCCCGTGCTCTACGGCCGCACCCGCTTGACCGGCAATCTCTGCTGGTATGGCGCCTTCCAGGCCATCCCGCCCAAATCCGGCGGCAGCGGCGGCGGCAAAGGCCTGGGCGGCGGCTCGTCGGGCAAAGGCGGCGGCGGTTCGAGCAGCTACGACTACAAGGCGTCTTTCCTTTTCGCGCTCGCAGAGGGCCCGCTTGCTGGTGTCCAGAATGTCTGGTCGTCGAGATCGGAAACCGCATTCAGCGCGTCGAACCTGTCCTTCGCTCCAGGCAGCCTGACCCAGGCGCCGTGGGGCTATCTCACGACCTATTTCCCCGGCCAGAACCTCTCCTATGCCGGCACCGGCTATGTCTATGCCGCCGCGTACGATCTCGGCAGCACGGCGCAGCTGCCCAACCTGTCCTATGAGGTCACCGGCCTCTTCTCGGGCGCGATCTCAGGCTTGCCCGATGCCGATCCCAAGGACGCGGTCGTCGATGTCCTCACGAACCCGCGCTACGGCATCGGGTTTCCTGCGCCGCGGCTGGGCGATCTCACGGTCTTCTCCAGCTATTGCCGCGCCGCCGGCCTGGTCATCTCGCCACTGTTCAACACCCAGCAGGCGGCGGCCTCGCAGCTCAACCAGATCGTCCAGGATTGCAACGCCGAGTTCGTCTGGTCCGGCGCCACGTTGACCATCGTCCCTTATGGCGACCAGAACCTGTCGGCCAACGGCGCCAGCTACACCGCGCCGTCGACCCCGCTCTTCAGCCTGACCGATGACGATTTCCTCATCGACGGCACGAATGATCCGGTCCAGTGCAGCCGCGCCCGCCCGTCCGATCAGATGAACTCGGTCAAGCTCGAATGGCTCAACCGCGCGAACCAATACAACATCGAGATCGTCGAGGCGAAGGACCAGGCAGCGATCGAGCTTTACGGCCTGCGCGCCGACCAGCCCAAGCAGTCACACCACTTCTGCGACAAGAACGCCGCCACAATGTCGGCGACCCTGCAACTGCAGCGCCAGGCGGTGCGCAACCAATACAGCTTCACCCTCGGCTGGCGCTATTGCCTGCTCGACCCGATGGACATCGTCGAGATTACCGATTCTGCCCTTGGCCTTGCGCAGCAATGGGTCCGGATCGTCTCGATGGAGGAAGACGACAACGGCAACATCAAGATCACGGCCGAGGATTTCCTCGGCGGCACGGGCACCGCACCGCTCTACAGCTTTCAGCACGGCTCGCCCTTCATCGCCAACTACAACATCGACCCTGGCTCGGTGAACACGCCGCTGATCTTCGAGCCGACGCCCGCCATGCTCGCGGCCAATTCCATCACCGCGCCGCAGATCATCGTCGGCGCATCCGGCGGCGCCAACTGGGGCGGCTGCGATGTCTGGCTATCGCTCGACAATGCCGCCTATCAGCGGATCGGCCGCATCTCCACCCCGGTCCGCCAGGGCATTCTCACGAACCCGCTGGCCAGCGCCACCGATCCCGACACGGTCCACACGCTTTCGGTCGACCTCACCGAAAGCCGGGCCGCGCTGCTCTCGGGGACCCAGGCGGACGCCGACGCATTCCGCACCCTCTGCTATGTCGATGGCGAGCTCATCGCTTACGAAACCGCCGACCTGACCGGCGGCCACCAATACGGCCTGACCTACCTGCGCCGCGGCGTCTACGGAACTACGGTCGCCGGCCACGCGTCGGGCACCGAATTCTTCCGCCTGGACGACAACGTCCTCTGGGTCGACCTGCCGGTGCAGCCGGTTTCCTATGTCGGCCAGACCCTCTACCTCAAATTCCTGTCCTATAACCTCTATGGCGGCGCCCAGCAGCAGCTGGCTTCGGTCTCCGCCTACACCTACAATCCCAACGGGAGCGGCATCTATGTCGCCCCGCCGTCTTCGGCCGCCTTTACGGTCGGCGCCGAGCAGCAGAAGGACGGCAGCTGGATCTCCTTCGGCGTTGTCTCCTGGACAGCATCACCCGATCCGTTCTTCGACCAGTACGAGCTGCAGTACCGGCTGCATACGGGCCCCGGCCCCTGGATCAGCTTCCGGTGCGGCGCCAACACGACCAGCTTCCGGATCAGCCCGCTGCCGGCCAACACCGCCTACGACGTACAGGTCCGCGCCGTCCGCACCTCAGGCCCGTTCTACTCCGCCTGGGCGCAGGATCTGAACGTCTCGACAATCGGCAAGACGACCCCACCACCAGCGCCCGGCGCGCCATCAGCTGTTGGCGGCTACCGGCAGATTACGCTCGACTGGCCAGCCTCGGCCGAAAACGACATAGCGCTGTATGAGGTTTGGGAGTCGGCCGATAGCACGCAGACGCACGCTACGCGCATCGGGCTGATCAACGGCACGCACTATGTGCGTCCAGGCCTCAACCTGTCGGATCAGCGCTGGTACTGGATCCGGGCGATGGATACGTCCGGAAATTTCTCGGCCTTCGCCGGGCCCGCGACCGCGACCACCCTCGGTGTCGATTCGTCTGACCTGATCGGCCAGATCGTCGGCAGCCAGATTGCAACCAATACGGTCGCGGCCTCGAACCTGATCAGCGGCCTCAACGTCGTCCAGGCGGTGTCGTCGATCAGCCTGGCGGATCATACTGTCAGCCTCGTCGCCTACGACACCACCGCCGGGCAACTCTACAACTGGAACGGCAGCAGCTGGGTGATGCCGGCTGCCACCTTCGCAGCCGGCAGCGTCACGCTCGCCTCGTTCGCGACCGGCCTGACACCGGTCCAGATCGTCTCGTCGCTGCCCGGCAGCGGGACCGAGGGTGAGGTCGTGGTGCTGACCGCGGACGGCCAGCTCTATCGCTACCATTCCGGCGCCTGGACCGCACAGGTGCCCGCCGCCGGCATCCTCGGACAGCTGACGTCGGCGCAGATCGCCAGCATCACGGCCGCGCAACTGACCGGCCAGATCACGACAACGCAGATCACGAACGGCGCAATCACGACGCCATTGCTCGGCGCAGGCGCGGTCCAGACGGCAAACCTGGCTGCGGGTGCCGTCACCGCGGCGACGATCGCGGCCAACACAATCACTGGCGGCAACATCGCTGGTGGGACGATCACCGGCTCGAACATTGCCGGCGGCACCATCACCGCCTCAAACATCGCGGCCAACACGATCACCGCGGGACAGCTGGCGGCTGGATCGGTCACGGCGACCCAGATCGCCGCCGGCGCCGTGATAGCTTCCAAATTGTTCGTCGGGGACACGACCAACCTGATCGCCGATCCCCAGTTCCAAGACTCGAGTTATTGGGGCGGCTTTGTGGCCGGCATGTACTATGACACGAGCGGCATTCAGAACACGTTGGGTGTCAAAACGGCAGTTACGTGGAACATTGCTGCGCTGCCGCTCAATACATACCCGCAGATCTACAATAATCGGCTTATCACGATAACGCCGAACGCTTCTTACAACGTAAGCTGTCAGGTAGCAGCCTCATCCTCGCCCAGCCAGCCTATCGGTCTTGTTCCTGTCTACTATGACGCCAGAGGAACTTACATATCGCAGGGAGGGACAGTACTGTCCCCACCCGCTAGCGGGGTACAGACCCTCAGCTACACGTTCACGCCGCCGGCGAATGCGGTTTTCGTACAGATCGTCATCGACGTATCGACGGGATCTTCGGCGGGTTCGGGTTACTGGTCGGTCGGCAACGTTCAGCTGGTCAGGCAGCAGACCGGGGTCACAATCGCCAACGGCACGATCACGGCGGCTAACATTGCAGCGGGAACGATCACTGCGAACCAGATCGCCGCAGGCACGATCACCGCCGCCCAGATCGAGGCCGGCGGCATCACCGGCGACCGGATCGCGGGCAACACGATCACCGCCTCTAACCTGGCGGCGAACGCGGTGACGGCGACCGCGATCCTGGCCGGGACGATCACCGGCGACAAGCTCACCGGCAATTTCTTCCAGGGCTACACCTTCAACGCCAGCTCTGGTACAGGCAGCGGCTACGCGGAAATATTCGGTGGTGTGACAACGCTCAGTGGGCAGGAGTATGGCCCGTTCTTCCGAATAACAGACGACGCCGGGCACTATCGCGTCATCATGGGGAGATACGCAGACGCCTACGGTCTGTGGATCTGGGACGCCGCCGGCAATCCGATTTTCGAGGAGGCCGCGCTCGGCACGTCGGTCGTGTCGACGATCAACATCGCGCCAAACAACGTCACCTATCCCTATGGCGTCTCGTTTACCGGGAATTCTCCGGGTTCCTCCTGGACGACGTTCTGGAGCCACAACGCCGATGTATCGGGGACCGTTCAAGTCAATGTCGCGGCGATCATCCAGGAAGACGGCATCGGCGCCGGCGGCAACGGTTCCACCCGCATCCAGATATTGGTGAATGGTTCCGTCATAGGTGACACCGGCGCAATTGCCAGCGCGACCGTCAGCGACAGCGGCACGCAACCGCCGCCCTATGCCGTGGTCCTGGCGGCTTCGGCCTCAGTAACCGCCGGTCAGACCATCCTGGTGCAGGGGGCCGGCACCGGCGGCATTGTTCAATCCGGCTCGATCGAAGCCCTCATCGTGCAGCGCTAGGCGCTCAAGCAGCGAAGCGGCAGCGCCTCGCAAAGGGAAAACAGCTGTGCCTACCTATGCGATCTACGACACAACGACGAACGCGGTGCGCTGGCTGGCCGTGCAGGCCTCCCTCCCAACGCCACCGGCTGGCACGACGTATACGGAGGTACCTGACAGTACCGTGCTCAACGGCAAGATGGATGTCGTCAACGGCGCATTGGTGGCACGCACGCCAACCTTCTCGGAGAACCAGGCGGCAAAGATCATGGCCGCCCTGGCTCAATATGTGAAGCTGATGGGCGCAGGCTTCACCTGGTCCGGCAAGCTCTATCAGATCGACGCTGCCAGCCAGGCGAATATCACCGCCATGGGCGCGCTAGCGCTGGGCAGCATCACCGACCCGACGAATAGTCCCTGGCCCTCCGGCTTCTCCTGGATCGCCGCCGACAACAGCCAGACCGCGATGGACGCCGCCGCCATGTACGGATTCGCCCGCGCCGTCGCCTCCTATGTTTCCGGCTGCATCCTGAACCTGCGCAGGGTCAAGACCGCGATCGCCGCCGCCACCACCCAGGCCGCGCTCGACGCGATCGACATCGCCGCAGGCTACCCCGCGGCCTCGGCCTGAAATCCTGATGAACCGCAGAGGCACAGAGAACACAAAGGCATGAATTCCTGACCGCTTCGCGGCCCATGACTTCTAAGCGCCGCAGGCAGTTTCATAGGCCTTCCTCCGTGTTCTCCGTACCTCTGTGGTGAACCCCTCTTCAAGCCGCCTTCGGGCGGCTTTTTCATTTCCGCAACCCTACGAGGATTATCATGTCGGACCCGTCCCTCCCCGGCGGGCACGCGGCCTATGCACAGGCCGCGACCGGGATCGTGCTGCTGACGACGCCCTTCTGGGCACAGCTGCTCTACGCCGTGAACATCGTCGCCGCGACCATCGCGTCCCTCTGCGGCGCCACCGTCGGCCTGATCGGCGTCTGGCGCATACTGCGCGGCCGGAAGCCCCAGCCGTGACCGCTGCCCTCATGTACGACGCCGAGCGCGAAGCAGAGATCGACACGCTCGCGCGCACCCTTTGGGGCGAGGCGCACGGCGACGGTGAGGCCGGCATGGTCGCCATCGCCGCGATCGTGGTGAACCGCGTCCGGATCAGCACCGCGCTGGACGGCCGGCACTGGTGGGGCGCGACGATCGAATCCGTCTGCCGTTCCCGCGCGCAGTTCTCCTGCTGGAACCCCGGCAACCCGGACCGCGCACAGCTGCTCGCGCTCGACGATCGCGACACCCAATTCCGCCTGGCCCGCGCCATCGCCGAACGCGCGGTCGACGGCCTGCTCCACGACCCGACCTACGGCGCCACCAGCTACAAGCTGGTCGGCCAGCCCTGGCCCCCATCCTGGGGCCGACCGCGCCTGCCGCTCGCCACGATCGGCCACCACGAATTCTATAATTTCCTGGAGGATTGAAGGCCAATGGACCCGATTTCGATCGCGCTCGGCTTGGCGCAGTATGTCCCGTCGATCGTCCGCTGGCTCGGCGGCGACAAGGCCGGCGACGTGGCGCAGCAGGTGGTGACGACCGCCGAGACCGTCACCGGCAAGGCCGGCCCCGCCGCGCTCGACGCCATCAAGGCCGACGGCGCGGCCCAGCTCGCCTTCCAGCAGGCGATGGCCGCCCAGACCGAGGACCTGGAAAAAGCCTACCTCGCCGACCGCGCCAGCGCCCGCACCCGCGACACCGCCTTCGTCCAGTCCGGCCGCCACAACATCCGCGCCGACATCCTGGCCTACGCCGCGATTGGCGGGCTCATCTCGCTGATCTGGGTATTGCTGGTCCACGCCATCCCGGAGGGCCCGACGCGGGACATCCTGCTGATCCTGTCCGGCGCCCTCGTCGCGATCGTGAAGGACGTCTACGGCTTCGAATTCGGGTCGTCTCGTGGAAGCGAAGCGAAAACGGAGCAGCTGACGCAGCTGATGGGGCCGGGGACGAGGGGAGGGGAAACGGCCGCAAGAACGAAGAGCGGGTAACCGCACCGCCGACCAATTGGCGCAGCCCCTTCTTACCGCCGCCGGCGCCCAGCCGGCGGCTTTTTACTGCCCGAGGCGCTTCATGAACCACGAAAGCCACTCACAGCGGCGACAGTCGTCGCCCACGCTGTTGGCGCGCGACGGCGCTGTTTGGCTTTGGCCCGGTGTTCCGCTTGCCGCGAGGCTTGAGCGCAGGTTCCAGCCGCTTCCGCGCGACTGGGTCAATTTTTGGGTTTCGCGGCTGCACGCCTTCGAAGCTGACTGGCGCGCGCTCCACGCCGCACTCGATCGCGCCGCCGGGTGCCTTGACATTGGCTGCGAACCGGCAGCGCAGGCTGCTTTGGACAAAGCCAGACTCGACCGTCTCTCGCCAGAGGGCGAGGTTCTCATGCGCGCCGTAGCGAAGCGCCTCGCGATTCCGCCGCTCGATATGGCCGTCGGCATAAAAAGCCTGCCATGGGCCCACCGCGTCGCAGGCTCAGCCTACCTGTTCGACGATTTTGCCGGTGCGGCCTCCGAGCTCCACAAGACACCGGACCCGAACCACCCTCAATGGCCGGCCGGCACGCCCGACGACAAGGGCGGCGAGTTCATGCCGAAGGGCGCGCGGCCGGAGCATCCGCTGCGGGTGCGGAGGCGCAGCCTGGCGGTGAGTCACCAGGCATAGGCCATAATGGCGGCCCTCCTCTTGATGACCTTCCCGATCTTCCGCCGCAAGAACCGCCCACGTCCCAACTGCGGAATGCAGTGATCAAAGGCGTTGCCCGATGGGCCTTGCGTCGTGCAATCATCGCCCTTATCCCCGGCGTGGGCGAAGCTGCAGTTATTCTTCAGATCGCCGAATGGCTTTATGACGCTCTGCCTTATATCAATGCCTACCTCAATAAGCCTTCGACCTTGAGGGAATTGCAGGACGGTGCTCAGGAGCCTAAGGAGGGTTACCAGATTCATCATATCGTGGAGCAAACACCGGGCAGAGGCGCTGGCTTTTCCGAAGCGCAGATAGAATCACCCGAAAATCGGGTCCGGATCTCGACGCTAAAGCACTGGGAGATCAATGGTTGGTTCGGTAGGCCAAATGATGAATTCGGTGGCATGAGTCCGAGGCAATATTTGCGAGGAAAAAGCTGGGAAGAACGATATCGTGTAGGGCTCGTGGGGCTTCGAAAAGCAGGGGTTCTTAAACCATGATGGCCAGTTCGCTCGCCGGCATGACGCCGGAGGATCTGATTCGGCAATTCGAGAAAGTCGCAATTGCACAGCATCAAGCAATAGAGCTGGATGACAATGCGGAGTTTGGTAGGCTTTTCCGACGAATGGCGGAGATCGTGAATGAGCTTCGCCAGAGAGGCCAACTCCTTTCCCTAATGCAACTCTATAGCCATTCCAACCCTCAAGTTCGGTTGAAGGCGGCCCGCCACACACTCTATACGGCTCCCCAGGCCGCGCGCCCTGTCTTGCAGGCCCTCGTGACCGGCAAATGGTATCCGCAGGCCATGGACGCTGGATTCGCGCTCGATACTTACGATAAACGAATAATTGAACCGAGCTGAGCGGCTCTGTAATCCTGAGTATCGTTTGGCCCTGGAGTTAGGATAAGCAGGTTCAGCGCAGATGCTGATTTCGAATTCGGACGGCTGCGCTTTCTCTTGATAGTTAGTTTGAACCCGCCGGCGTCGAGTTTTCGACCTCGCCAAACAGCTCCATACACCGCCAAGCCCGCTCCAGCGGCATGCCGCCCGCCAATGGATACAAGATTGGCATATACTCCCCCTCCGCGGCACTGATCCGCGCCGCCGCCTCATCCGGCGTCAGGATCCCGTAAACCCCTGACGCCGTGCGTCCACAGAGCCGCTGCCATTCGAGAAATGAGACACCCCGGGCCGCGACCAGCTCGAATATTCCTGTGATTCCTTCAAAAAGCAGGGCCCGATCGTCCGCCGCGAACTCTATAAATTCCTGGAGGATTGAATGGACCCGATTTCGGTCGCGCTCGGCTTGGCGCAATATGTCCCCTCGATCGTCCGCTGGCTGGGCGGCGACAAGGCTGGCGACGTAGCGCAGCAGGTGGTGACGAGCCTAGTGACGCTGGCGAGTTGAACCTCGTCCTGGCCGAAATAACCGAGGGAAAAGGATATAAAGATGATTAGATTCTCGGAGGTTTTTACATGAACAGAGAGACGGCGTCGAAGTTTGTTCAAGCCTCAAACGAAATCGATGGCATTCTGGGCCGGATGTTTGATTTAGCATCTCAAGTCGATGATGAAGTTGAGAAGAAAAAATACTTATCGGCAGATTATTGATCTGATACTTGATTTGTACGAAAAAATAACACGGGAAGTCGTGCAGGAATATCCGGATATGCACCCGGACAAGCCGTGGGAGCATGGGAAGAAGAGTTACCGGTACTAACTCTGAGCTTGGATAAGGCCCCGCCGCGCTCGATGCCATCAAGGGCCGACAATCG
>CAZVYC010000086.1:7514-18965 GCA_964631425.1 uncultured Rhodospirillales bacterium | reverse complement strand
CACCTTGGGGCCGGGCGTGTCGAAGAACGTCCAGCCCTCCGGGCATTGCTGGCCGGTCGCGGTCGGCCCGTTCACAACTTTGCATTTGGATCGATCGAACCGCCCGAGCTCACCCGAGCCGAACGCCGCCCACGCGATGCCCTTCGAATCAATATCGACGCCGCGCATGTTGAACGCGGCATAGCTGCCGTCCTGCTGCTTCGGCGGCTCGTAATATTCCGTCTTGCACGTCTCCGGCGGGTTCTTGCCCGGGATCAGGTGGATGAGCCCGCTCGGCACCGCCGGCCCGTACTTGGCGACCCAGATGCTGTCATCCACCGGGCTCACATTCATGCCATAGGGGAAGCCGCTGATGCGGGTGTCCTTCTCGGGATCGATCGCGGAGACTGGCACGCCCGCCGGCGACGCTACCCCCGGCGTCGAACCTTCGCCGCCGGTGAAACCGGCGCCGGTGCCGTCGGCCAGCTTCTGCCACGCCGCCCGGTCGGGCGTGATCTTGCCGTCGCCCGACGTGTCGAGCACGAACGGGCACCAGCCGACCGCCTTTTTCGCGTCGTGCGTCTCGTCCCATACCCGCGTGTTGATCCAGCCCAGCACATTGGTATCGCCTGAGAAATACATGATGTTGTCAGGCGTATGCCCGATATTGACGTGGTGCGTGTCGAAGCAGACCGGGATCAGTGTCACCTTCTTGGTCCGGGGGTCGTAGACCGAGATCTGCTTCCCCTCCTTTTCCGGCATCGGATAGTATTTGGCGAACGGGCTCTCGTCCCCGTTCGTGCACCAGGACGGCGACTGGCCTTCGCCCGCCCGCATCGACATCCATACCCGGCCCTTGCCGTCCAGCATCGGGTTATGGACCTGCCCGTTCTGGTTGTGCGGCACGGGCGGCGAGGAGCCCGGAATGTCGACGACCGTCGACTTGGCTGTGTTGGGATCCAACAGCGCCAGATGCCCGTTCAAGGTGTCGGTGCCATAGATCGGCCCGTTCGCGTTGACCGTCGGGTCGCGTTTGTCGGTCGTCGCCTCGTCATGGATAAAGTGCCCGTCGGCCCAGTCCCACAAGGTGACCACCACGTTGCGCTCAACCCCCTGCGGCCTGGGCGGCGGCACGGGCGGGATCTCGCCGGCGGCGATCCGGTCCGACCAGTCGGCGAACATCTTGAGGCCCCGTTCGCGGCCATAGCGCGCCATGTTGTTCTGCATCGTGGCGGAGAACTCGCGCGCATGGTTGCCGACCACGACGTCGCCGTCGGCGCGTGCCATCTGGATGCGCTGCGCCCAGGCCTCCATGCTGTTGCCGCCGGTCGCCGCCAGCTCGCGCGTCGCCTTGTCGCCGAACTGGTGGCAATAGAGGCAGTTCTCCTTCATGTGCGCCAACCAATCCTGCTGGATATGCATGGTCTTGCCGATGCCGTTCCCCTCGGCGCCCGTGCCGGGAAACTCCTCCGCCCCCGGCGGATGCAGCAGCGCGTACCAGTAATTCGGCGGATAATACTGCGCCGCGTCCTTGGCCGAGGGGGCGATCTTGGCGGAGAGACTCAGCGTGCTGCCCGGCGCCGCCTCGACCGGGTCGGAATCGACCAGCCCATAGCCGCGCACCCAGACCTGGTACTTGGCCTTCGGCAGCTCGGGCAGCACATAGCGGCCCTGGTCATCGGTCACCACGATCTTGACGAACTGGTTGGGCAGATCGCTGGTCTTGGCGATCACCCAGACCCCCGCCTCGGGCCCCTTGGCGCTGGTGACGGTGCCGCCGATCGCATCGGCGACGATATGGATGCCCGGTTCCGCCCCGCTGGCGGTCGGCGGCAAGGTCGTCCCCGCCATCAGGCAGCTCGACGCGAGCAACGCGGCGATCAATGTGCGCTTCATGGTAGCTTCCCCCGGTGTCGCGCCGGCGCTGCGCCGGCCATTATTGAGTGACGCTCAGTCTACGGCGGGTTTCCAATTCCGCAAAACCTCTTTGCCGTCCAGCGTGTGGATTTCGCGCCCGATCTCCTTCAGGTACGTCGTGCTGTACACGCAGAGCCCATTGACTTCGTTCGGATCGCAAGTGGCGAGCGCCAGCGCGGTCTCGGCCATGCCCTCGACCGGCTCCTCGATCCAGCCCGGCAGGCCGCGATATTTCTCGACTCCGGTCATCGCCGTGCCTGGTGTCCAGACGATCGAGAACGGGCCGAATTCGTTGACGCACACACCGGTCCCGTCCAGCTCGGCCGCGATCCCGGCCGACATGCGGTTCAAGGCGGCCTTGGTCGTGCCGTAGAGCATCACGCCCGAGCTTTTCTCGAACGGGTTGAACGGCCGCGTCGGCAACTCGGCGGTCTTGGACCCGATATTGATGATCCAGCCGCGCCCGCGCTTGACCATCGCCGGGGCCAGCCGCTGCATGAGGTCGAGCGGCCCCTGCACGTTGGTCTCCCACAGCCGCGCCGCCTGCTGCGGCGTGATCTGATCCCAGCTCTGGCCATAGCCGCCCGTCGCCGCGTTGTTGACCAGGATGTCGATCTGTCCGACTGCTCCCAGCGCCTCAGCCACCGCTTGGCCGCGCGAGGCGGGATCGGCGACATCGCACCGGATCGGGATCGCCTTGCCGCCAGCGGCCGCGATCCGCGCCGCCACCTCCTTCAATGAGCCTGCGATCGGGATATGCCCGCTTTGTGCCGCGGCCGTGCCGCCGAACCGGCCGGTGCCGGGCTCCAGGCTGCGCGCGGTGATGACCACTGTCGCCCCCTCGGCGGCAAACCGCCGGGCGATCGCCTCGCCGATCCCCCGGCTCGCGCCGGTAATCAGCGCTGTCTTTCCTGCCAGCGCCTGTCCCATGTCGGCTTCCCCCTCGAAACGACACGCCATCGGAGCGTTTTATAGACCGTTGGTCGGATGGGCGCCACGGTAAACCGTCCCGGCTCTCACCATCTTAGGTCGTCATCCCGACGAAAGTCGGGATCCAACTGCCGGCTATCGACGGCCTAGAAAAATTACGTGCACCCTGCTGGTTCAAGCCGCGATCCCGTCCCGCAGCACGAGGATCAATTCGCGAATCTCGTGTCCGCGCGCATTGGCGAAGGCGAGCGCTTCGCCTTCATGCGCGAAGCCGCAACGGGCCAGTACCCGGAGCGAGCCGATATTATCCTCCGCAACCCGGGCATAGAGCGGACGGGTTGGGATCGATTCGACGAAGGTGCGAACAGCCTCAGTCGCAATTCCCTTCCCCCAAAATTCGCGGCCGATCCAATAGCCGATCGATGCCTGGCCGAATAGCGGAAATTGCGAGACATATCCTGCGGGCACGCCTCCGACGAGAATCGTTCGACCTGTAGTTGCCTCGTCGGCGAGAATGCGCGACCATTTTGCCAAGAAGGCACCTTGATCGTTCGGATCGTCAGCGCCGAAAGCGGCCATCGCATAGGCTTCAGGATCGGCCTGATGCGAGAAGAACACGGGCAGGTCATCCGCGCTGATCGCGCGGAGCGTCACAAGGGGTCGCTTCATCGCCGATTATTGCCCTCTCACGCCGCTATTCCGCGCAGCAGCACGTCGACCAGCCGCGCGATGAACCGATCGACGGCCGCCGAGTCCGGCACGTCCTGCTCATACAGCGCCACCTGGTTGGTCAGGCTGAAGATGTTGAACATGAAGTGCTCGGCCAGCCAGGCCGGGTCCAGGTCGCGGATCCGGCCCTTCGCCTGCTGGGCGCGGAAATATTCGGTCAGGCGCGCGCCGTGCTCGTCCTCCACCGCCTTCCACAGAATCTTGCCGAGGTCGGGGAAATTGTTGAGCTCGACCAGCGTCATCCGCGTGATGGTCAGCTCCTCGGGGGTGAGCGCCCGGTCCAGGATCGCGTGCGCCCGCCGGGCAAGGCCCTCCGCCGGTGGCAGGTCGTCGTCAGGCGGCAGCACGTCCAGGATGCGGCGCTCGCCCAGCCGCTTCATCACGGCGAAGAACAGCGCCTGCTTGTCGGGATAGCGGGCATAGATGGTCCGCTTCGCCACGCCGGCCTCGGCCGCGATGCCGTCGATCGTGGCGCCGGAATAGCCCAGCCGCACGAAGTTGCGGGTCGCGATGTCCAGCAGATGCTCGTTCCGCCGCGGCAGGTCGGCGAGCGTGGGGCGGCCGCCCCGGTTCCTGGCGGGCATCATCGTGGTCACATCCGAAAGCCCTGGTACAACGTCATGGGATCATTGTACCAGTAACGCAACGACACAAGCACGTTTAACCGACAAGCGCGCGTTCAACGCAATCCGGGGAATTCGCCATGACAGTCCCTCCGCCCAGGATCGACGGCAAAATCGCTCTGGTGACCGGCGCCAGCCGCGGCATCGGCCGCGCCATTGCCCAGCGCCTGGCCTCTGCCGGCGCTACCGTCGTGGTGACCGCGCGCAGCCTCGATAGTGCCTCGACCTCGCTTCGCGCCCGTGGCACGCGGATCATCGCGGGCACGCTTGCCGAGACCGTGGCGCTGATCGAAGAGGCTGGGGGCAGGGCGATCCCGCTCGCCGCCGATCTCGAAAACCCCGAACAGCGCGACGGGCTGGTTGACCTGGCGGCGGACCTGGCCGGCGGTCTCGACATCCTGGTCAACAATGCCGGCTTCGCCGATTACTGCCGGATGGAGATCATGTCGCTGGAGACGTTCGATCGCACGGTCGAACATTACTTCCGCGTGCCGTTCGTGCTGTGCAAGGCGGCGATCCCGCACATGAAAAAGAAGGGCGCCGGCTGGATCGTCAATGTCGGCTCGACCACCGCGCTGGCGCCGCGCAAGCCTTATCGCCCGCAGCAGCTGGCCGGCGGCGAGTTGATCTATGCCGCCTGCAAGGCGGCGCTGAACCGCTTCAGCCAAGGCTTGGCGGCCGAGATGCTGGCCGACAACATCGCCGTCAACGTCATCGGTCCCTCGACCGCCATCCGTACCCCCGGCGCCTCCGAGCTGATCCCCGAAGGCTACAAGACCGAAGACGTCGAATACCTGGCCGAGGCCGCGCTCGCCTTATGTCACCTGCCGGCCAAGGAGCGCACCGGCCTCGTCACCTACAGCATGCATTACCCGCACTATCTGGGGCTCCAGGTGAAGACCCTGGACGGCAAGGCAGACATGCCGCCCTGTGTCCCGCCAGACGTGCACCATCCGCTGATCAGCCCGTCGGGAGAATACTAAGAAATCCCTCTCCCACGATCGTGGGCGAGGGGCCGTGGGCGAGGGCTTTAGGTAATCTCGAACCCCAGCTCCCCCAACCCCTCGATCCCGCTCTCGACCCGGTCGCCCGGCTTGATCGGCCCAACGCCCGACGGCGTGCCGGTGAAAATCAGGTCCCCCGGCTTCAGCGTATAAAGCTGCGACAATTCCGCGATGATCTCCGGCACCGACCAGATCATGTCCTTAAGGTCGCCGTCCTGCCGTGTCGCGCCATTGACCGAAAGCCAGATGCGGCCCTTCGCCAGCGGGCCGGTTTGCGCTGCCGGATGGATCGCCGTGATCGGCGCCGATTGGTCGAACCCCTTGGCCGTGTCCCATGGCCGTCCGATGTCGCGCGCGGCGAATTGCAGGTCGCGCCGTGTCAGGTCGTTGCCGACTGCATAGCCGAAGACCCAGTCGCTCGCGCGGTCGACCGGAATCGCGCGGCCCTCCCTGCCGATCGCCACCACCAGCTCGACTTCATGATGCAGGTTGCCAGTGCGCGGCGGATAGGATACGGCCCCGCCGCCTTCGACGATCGCATCGGCCGGCTTGTCGAAGAAGAAGGGCGGCTCGCGCTCCGGATTGCCGCCCATCTCGCGCGCATGGTCGGCATAGTTGCGGCCGACGCAATAGATCCGCCGTACCGGAAAACGCTCGGCTCGCGCGTTGATGGAAAGGGAAGGACGATCGCCCGGGTCGAACGCGAATGTCATGTCGAATCACCTGTCGTGCTCATGGAAAGTCGTCGGCCATGCTGGCGTCCGGCTTCTTCTCCCCTATATCAGGATGATGAAATTGCGCCTACTCGCCGCCGCCGCGCTCGCGCTCTCGTCCGTCGCTCCGGCCCTGGCCGATGATCCGCCGCCCAAACCCTCTGTCGGCCTCGACTACAAGATCTATATCGGCGGCCTGGAGGCACTGGCCGCCAATCTCACCATCGCCTCCGACCCCGATCGCTACGACGTGGAGATCAAGGCGACCACCGCCGGCGCGATCGGCCGCCTCTTCCCCTGGATCATCCATATCGCGTCGAAGGGGAACGTCGTCGGCGACCGCCTCCAGCCGGTCGAGCATATCCAGCGCACCAATTTCCAGGGCAAGGACCGCTCGACTACGCTCGATTATGACGGGCATGGCGGCTTCCTCGACCGCAAGGTGGTGCCGGATCCCGGCGAGGATCAGCGCGATCCGGTTCCCGTCGAGCAGACCCGCGACACGCTCGATATCGTCAGCGGCGTTCTGGCCGGCTTGCGCAACGTCGAGCGTACCGGCAGCTGCGACGGCCGCGTGCCCGTCTTCGATGGCCGCCGCCGCTTCGATCTGATCTATTCGGATGACGGTCATGAGAAGCTCGACCCGAGCGATGTCGCTCCCTTCGGCGGCGACACCCTCAAATGCGCGGTCAAGGTTGAGCCGGTGGCTGGATTCTGGCGCAAGAACCAGAAGAAATTCTTCACCCGCAAGGTGAATGGCGAGGACGAGGTCGTCCCGATCGAGGTCTATATAGCGCGCGTCGGCGCCGCCCATATGGACGTGCCGCTCCGAATCGTCAGCACCAGCCCGTTCGGCCCGCTGGTGCTGAACCTGCAGGGAGTACATGATCCCGGCTAGGGCCTCGCCTGGGCGCGCTGCGCTCGCCATTCTGCTCGGGTTGTCGGCCGTGATCGCGCCCCGCGCACGGGCCGACAATTGCACGTTGAACCGCTTGGCGGACCTGCCGGTCATTGATGACCGCCTCGAAAGCGCGACGATATCCGCCCTCTTGAATGGCAGGCCGCGCAAGCTCGAGATCGACACGGGCGGCTTCGGTAACATGCTCGATCCTTCCGTCGCCGCGGATTACAGTGTCCGCTCCGTCGGGGTCCGGGATTATCTCGGGCTCGACAGGATCGTACTGGATCGCATGGTCCGGGTGCCCTCGGTTCAGATCGGATCGATGGCACCGGCCGATCTCGATTTCTTCGTTGCTCCCGCCGGCTATCTGAGTGTCGATGGGACGCTCGGCGATCGGTGGCTCCAAAAATGGGATCTCGAAGTCGATCCTGTGAACGCCAGGGTTTCCTTGTTTTCGCAAGACCATTGCGGAGGGCAGGGCGTTTACTGGCCGCACCAGGATCTGGCGACGATTCCCTTGCGGGCCGACCGCTTCGGAAATCTTTCGGTCACGCTGATGCTCGACGGCAAGCAGATCCGCACGGTCGTCGATACCGGGTCCGCCGACACGATTCTCAGCCTCGATGCCGCAGCGCGGCTGTTCGGCCTCAGGCCCGGCAGTCCCGGCGTCCAGAATATCGGGTCGATTCTGGGCAAGGACGGAAAGCCCCACCGGCTTTATCGCTATCAGTTCAAGTCGCTCGACCTCGGCGGGATAACCTTGGCGAACCCATGGCTGACGCTTGCTCCAATGGCTCGCGGCGATGCTTCCGGCGTGTACCCCGGGCGGCTTAACAGCCGCCTCACCGACCGGCCGTTCGGCGAAACCGAGCCGGACTTGGTGCTCGGCATGCACCATCTTCGGGGGCTTCATCTCTATTTCGCCTACGGAGAGGGGAAGCTCTATGCAACGACGGTGCGCGGCGACATCGAACAGCAGACGGGCAAAGCGGGGGAGGCTTCGCGCCGCCCTGATCCCATGACCTTGACCGATATCGAGGATTCCCTGCTGACCGCCGCGGTCGATCTGCGAGAGAAGGACTATGACGGCGCGCTGGCGGCCGCGGACAAGGTGCTGCAGCTCGACCCGGGGTCGTCCGATGGTTATGCAATGCGCTCCAAGCTTCACGAGCTGCAGGGACGCCGCGAACTGGCCTCCCGCGACCTGGACGAATCGCTCCGGCACAATCCCGGCAACGCGATCGTCTATGCCGAGCGGGCAGGGTTCTACTGGCGGGGAGGGGACAAGGTGAGGGCGATCGCGGACATCAACAGGGCGATCGGCGCCGACTCCAGTTCCAGCGGCGCTTATCTGCTGCGCGCTACCTTCGAAAGCGCGATGGGGCAAACCGACCGTGCCCTGGCCGACGCCGATCACGCGATCAGCCTCGATCGGCGAAATGCGAATGCCTATTCGGGGCGCGCCACCATCTACGCCGCCGCGGGCAAGTACGACCTTGCATTCAATGACGAGGACGTCGCGGTTCATCTGCAGCCACGATCGGCCGGTGCGCTCAACAACCGTTGCTGGTTCGGCGCCATCCTGGGCCGGCTAGACCAGGCGCTCGATGATTGCGATGCCTCGCTCGATATCGATCCCAGCAGCGCCGAGGCTCTGGACAGCCGCGCCTTCGTGGAAATGAAGCGCGGTCGCCTCGACCGCGCCGTCATCGACTACACCGCCGCCTTGGCCGTCGATCCCAAGCTCGCCTCATCGCTGTATGGTCGCGGCCTGACGAAGCGCCAGCAGGGCGATGTGGCAGGCGGGGTGGCCGATATGGCGGCGGCCAGAGCTATTGATCCGGACATTGCGGAGCATTTCGGGAAATAACCGGCGCCTGCTACCACCGTTGCATCCCGTCCGACGCCGGGCTAGAGCAGATAGTCTGCCGAATCTCGGATCCTGTTCATGACCGATCGTCCGCTTGCCATCGTCGTGCTTGCCGCCGGGAAGGGCACGCGCATGCGGTCCGACCTGCCCAAGGTGCTGCACAAGGTGGCCGGCCGGCCGATGATCGGTCATGTGATCGCCGCCGCCGAGGCCCTCGAGGCCGACCCGGTCGTCGTGATCGTCGGCCCAGGCATGGATGTTGTCGCCCGCGCGGTCGCGCCTCACAAGATCGCGATCCAGCCGGAACAGCGCGGCACCGCCGATGCGGTCAAGGCCGCGCGCGCGGTGCTTGCCGGTTTCGACGGTGACGTGCTGGTCCTCTACGGCGATTGCCCGCTGATCCGGGCAGAGACTTTGGCTCGAATGCGCGATCAAAGACGCGAGGAAGCCGTCACCGTGCTCGGTATCCGCGTGACCCCGCCGTCGCCCTATGGTCGGCTGGTGCTCGGCTCCGACGGCACGCTCGACCGCATCGTCGAGGTGCTCGACGCCACTGAGGCAGAACGCGCGATAGACCTGTGCAACAGCGGCGTCATGCTGATCGAGGGCCGCCGCTTGTTCCCCCTGCTCGATTCAATTGGCGCTGCCAATGCCAAGGGCGAATATTACCTGACCGACATCGTCGCCGCCGCGCGCGGCCAGGGTCTGACCTGCCGCGTCGTCGGGGCGCCTGCCGAGGAGGCTCTGGGCGTCAACTCCCGCGCCGAGCTGGCTGAAGCGGAGGCGGCGATGCAGGCCCGCCTGCGCGCCCGGGCGATGGAGAACGGCGCCACGCTGATCGACCCCGCCACAGTGTGGTTCAGCTTCGACACCAGGCTCGGCCGCGACGTGACGATGGAGCCCAATGTCGTGTTCGGCACCGGCGTGACGGTCGGGGACAATGTCCAGATCAAGGCCTTCAGCCATATCGATCAGGCGACCATCGAAGAGGGCGCGATCATCGGTCCCTATGCAAGGCTCCGCCCTGGCGCCTCGATCGGCCGGGAGGCCCATATCGGCAATTTCGTCGAAATCAAGAACGCCCGCATCGACGACGGGGCTAAGGCCAATCACCTGACCTATATCGGAGACGCCGAGGTCGGGGCAGGGGCCAATATCGGCGCCGGTACCATCACCTGCAATTATGACGGCTTCAACAAATCCCGTACGGTGATCGGCCCTGGCGCCTTCATCGGCTCGGATACGACTCTGGTGGCACCGGTCACGGTCGGGGCCGGCGCTTTCACCGGCGCGGGGAGCACCATTACCCACGATATTCCGGACGACGCGCTCGCCATCGCGCGCGGCCGCCAGGCGGTGAAGTCGGGCTGGGCCGCCGAATTCCGGGCGAGGCAGCGCGCGGCGAAGAACAAGGGCTAGGCAGTCATGTGCGGCATCATCGGCGTGGTCGGACGGCAGGACGCGGTCCCGCTCATCATGGATGGGCTTCGGCGCCTCGAATATCGTGGCTATGACTCGGCCGGCGTCGCCACCCTGGTCGGTGGCCAGATCGCGCGCCGCCGCGCCGAGGGCAAGCTGCGCAACCTCGACCGCAAGCTGGCCGAAAGCCCTCTCGCAGGCACGATCGGCATCGGCCACACCCGCTGGGCGACCCATGGCGGGCCGACCGAGAACAACGCCCACCCCCACGCCACTGAGCGGGTCGCCATCGTCCATAATGGCATCATCGAGAACTATCAGGAGCTGAAGGCCGAGCTTGCCGCCAAGCAACGGCATTTCGAAAGCCAGACCGACACCGAAGTGATTGCCCATCTGGTGACCGATTTTCTCGACCAGGGGCTTTCGCCTGGCGATGCCGCGGCCGCCACCCTAAAGCGGCTGGAAGGCGCCTTCGCGTTGTTGATGCTTTTTACCGGCCCGCATCCCATGCTGGTCGCCGCGCGCCAGGGGCCGCCGCTCGCCATCGGCTATGGCTTGGGCGAGATGTTCGTCGCCTCCGATGCGGTCGCCTTGGCCAGCCTCACCAATAAGGTCGCCTATCTCCATGATGGAGACTGGGCCGAGGTCACGATCGACCACGCCACCATCTACGATTCCTCGGGCGCCGTCATCGAGCGGCCGATCCTGCAAAGCTCGGTCTCCGGCATCCTGACCGGCAAGGGCGAATACCGCCATTACATGCTGAAGGAGATCCACGAGCAGCCGGCGGTGATCGGCGACACGCTGGGCTCTTTCACCAACGCCGCCACCGGCGACGTGGATTTCGGACCCCTGCCGGTCGATTTCGCCAAGGTGCCGCGCATCACCATCGTGGGCTGCGGCACCGCCTGCTATGCCGGGATGGTCGGCAAATACTGGATGGAGCAGATCGCCCGAATCCCGGTCGAGGTCGACGTTGCCTCGGAATTCCGTTACCGCGCCGCACCGATGCCGGAGGGTGGCGTCGCGCTCTTCGTTTCGCAGTCGGGCGAGACCGCCGACACGCTTGAGGCGCTGCGCTATGCCCGCGCGCAGGGCCAGACAATCCTCTCGATCATCAACGTCGTGGAATCGACCATCGCGCGGGAGAGCGACGCGGTGTTTTACACCAAGGCCGGCCCCGAGATCGGCGTGGCCTCGACCAAGGCCTTCACCACCCAGTTGGTGGTGCTGGCCTGCCTCACCGTTGCCATCGCCCAGGCGCGCGGCACTATCACGCCCGAGCGCGCCAGCCGGATGGCGATGGCGCTGCGCGAGGTACCGGCTTTGGTGTCGGAGGTACTGAACACCGACCGCACAATCGAGG
>CAZVYC010000086.1:0-7504 GCA_964631425.1 uncultured Rhodospirillales bacterium | reverse complement strand
CAAGCTCAAGGAAATCTCCTATATCCACGCCGAGGGCTACGCTGCCGGTGAGATGAAGCACGGCCCGATCGCGCTCATTGACGAGAACGTGCCGGTGATCGTGCTGGTCCCCCGCGACGCCCTGTTCGAAAAGACCGCCTCCAACGTCCAGGAAGCTCAGGCCCGCGGCGGCCGCATCCTGGTGCTTTCCGACAAGTCCGGCATCGAGCGCCTGGGCGAGCTCGCGGTTGGCACCATCGAGATGCCCGACGTCGATCCTTTCGTGGCGCCGATCTTGTATGCCATCCCGGTCCAGCTGCTCGCCTATTACGTAGCGGTGGCGAAGGGCACCGACATCGATCAGCCGCGCAATCTGGCGAAGAGCGTGACGGTGGAGTGAATCTCCCTCGCCCAACGGGGACCCCGCAGGGGCGAGGGAGTTATATCGGAGTGGCGGGTGAAGGCCGTGGGCAACGCCGTGACCGCGCACTTAATAGCCCTGTGTCACGCGAGGGTTACCCCGCGCCGCCTGAAACCGCCACGAACATTTTCCCCGCCCTGCCGTTCACAACGTATCTAAATAAATCGGAGGAGACCGTCCGTGGCGGCGAAAGCGACGTACGAAACCGAACCCGGCAAGGGCGGCGAGACGCATCAGCACGTTCCGGCCGGCGGCCCACATGACGGTCCCGGCCACCTGACCACAGATCAGGGCATCCGGGTTTCCGACAACCAGAACAGCCTCAGATCCGGCGCTCGGGGGCCGACCCTGCTCGAGGATTTCGTTTTCCGCGAAAAGATCTTCCATTTCGACCACGAGCGCATCCCCGAGCGCATCGTCCATGCCCGCGGCAGCGCCGCGCATGGTTACTTTCAGGTTTATGAATCGCTGGCCGACGTCACCAAGGCCGACCTGTTCCAGCGCCCGGAGGACAAGACGCCGGTCTTCACCCGCTTCTCGACCGTCGCCGGTGGTGCCGGCTCGGTCGATACGCCGCGCGACGTGCGCGGCTTCGCTGTCAAGTTCTATACCAAGGAAGGCAACTGGGATCTGGTCGGCAACAACATCCCGGTCTTCTTCATCCAGGATGCAATCAAGTTCCCTGACCTGATTCATGCGGCGAAGATGGAGGCCGACCGCGCCTACCCTCAGGCCGGCACGGCGCACGACACATTCTGGGATTTCGCGTCATTGATGCCGGAAAGCACCCACATGCTGATGTGGGCGATGTCCGACCGCGCCATCCCGCGCTCATTCCGCATGATGCAGGGCTTCGGCGTCCATACTTTCCGCCTGGTCAACGCCGCGGGCAAGTCGACCTTCGTCAAGTTCCATTGGAAGCCGAAACTCGGCTTGCAATCGACCGTTTGGGACGAGGCCTTGAAGCTCCAGGCGGCGGACAACGACTACCATCGCCGCGACCTCTATGAGTCGATCGCCAGGGGCGCCTTCCCGGCATGGGAACTGGGCATCCAGGCCTTCGATCAGAAATTCGCTGACAGCCTGCCCTATGACGTGCTCGATCCGACCAAGATCATCCCAGAGGAGGTGCTGCCGGTGCGGCCGATCGGGCGCATGGTGCTGGACCGCAATCCCGATAATTTTTTCGCCGAGACCGAGCAGGCGGCCTATTGCCCGGCGAACGTCGTGCCGGGTGTCGACTTCACCAACGACCCGCTGCTGCAGGGCAGGCTATTCAGCTATCTCGACACCCAGAAAAGCCGGCTCGGCACCGCCAATTTCCACCAGCTGCCGATCAACGCGCCCAAATGCCCGATGATGAACTTCCAGCGCGACGGGCAGATGCAGATGATGGTGCCAAAGGGCAGGGCCAATTACGAGCCCAACAGCCTGGACGTCGCCGGCGAGGAGACCGGACCGCGCGAATGCCCGGTGACCGGCTTCACCACCTTCGCCGGCCAGACCGGCAGGGATGAGGCGGGCGACAAATTGCGCGTCCGCGCCGAGCTCTTCGCCGATCATTACAGCCAAGCGCGGCTGTTCTTCCGGTCGCTGACCGAGAACGAGCAGGCGCACGTTGCCTCTTCCTTCACCTTCGAGCTATCAAAGGTCTCGGCGCGGCATGTGCGGGCACGGATGATCGGCAATCTGCGCAACGTGGACGAGAGCCTGGCCAAGCGGGTGGCGGCCGCGATCAATATCGATCTGCCGCCCAAGACCAAGGCCGCGCGCGAGCCGACCGATCTCGAACCCAGCCCAGCGCTCAGCATCCAGCGCAATATGCGCGACACCATTGAAGGTCGGGCGATCGGCATTCTTTATGCCGACGGCTCCGACGGCAAGGCGATAAAGACTCTTGTTGATGCCATCCAGAAGGAGGGCGGCCGTCCCATGCTCATTGCCCCCAAGGCTGGCGGCGCCAAGCTCGCTGATGGTACGAAGCTCGAAGCTGACGGCCAGCTTGCCGGGACGCCTTCGCAGACTGTCGATGCGATCGCCGTCATCCTTTCCGCCGACGGCTGCAAGATGCTGCTCAAGGAGGCGGCGGCCGTTCAATTCGTGATGGACGCCTTCGGCCATTTGAAGGCGATCGGCCATACGCCGGAAGCCAAGCCCCTGCTCGAAAAGGCTGGCGTAGCGCCGGATGAAGGCGTCGTCGATGTCAACAAGGCGTTCATCGCGGCTGCCGGCAAGCGATACTTCGCCCGCGAGCCCAAGGTTCGGATGCTCGCATAACGCGGGATCATGGAAGCGGGCGAACGCCGCCCGCTTCCTGGTAACTCAGTGCAATCGGCGGGCCGGCATCTCGCTTTCCAACCGGGCCAGGATACCGGCGACGATATTCCCGGTCGCGGTCAGACCGATTTCCTTGCTCAGGATCATCAGGCCTTTCTTCAGGTGTCCCTCGGCCTCTGCTATGGCTACCGGGTTGGTTTCCACCGCCGATTCGATCGCCATCTTGTCGGTCTCGCTCATCTCATAACCTCTTATCCGGTCCCGGCGCGTGCGTAGGCGCAAATTCTTTGTGCGTTGCAAACAGCAAATCATGAGTCGGCGCGCGGTGCAATTCCCCGAAGCCGGCCATGATGGCGCAGGCCCAGCTCTCCTATCGTCCAGCAATCGCCATGAAGGAATGTTAGGTAACCCGTGTTATGTGCGCGTTAGAAAACATACGCGGAACCGCTACTGATGTTTCATCAGCTTTTGACTCCTGTCGGCGGCAATCTTGCCCTTTCGTTTTTCATCGCATCGCTGCCGATTCTGACGGTGCTGGTGCTTCTGGGCGTGCTCAGGCGGCCGGGCTGGCAGGCGGCGCTGGCCGGGCTCGTTGTGGGGCTCGTGGTGGCCGTGGCGGTCTGGCACCTGCCGGTCGGGCTGGCGCTCGATGCGGCGGCCAACGGCATGGTGTTCGCGCTCTGGCCGGTGATGTGGATCGTGCTCAATGCGCTCCTGCTCTATAATGTCGCGGTCCGCTGCGGCCGGTTCGACGCGTTCCGCGACTGGATTGTGGCTTATCTTCCCAACGACCGGCGCGTCGTTCTGGTGGTCGTAGGCTTCTGTTTCGGCGCGTTGCTCGAAGGCGTTGCCGGGTTCGGTGCCCCGGTCGCGATCACCAGCGCGCTTCTGATCCTGGTCGGATATCCGCCGCTCGAGGCGCTGGTTTTCGTGCTGATCTTCAACACGGCGCCGGTCGCGTTCGGCGCGCTCGGCGCTCCGGTCACTGTCCTGGGCGCGGTCACCGGCCTGCCGGCGACGGTGCTGGGCGCCATGATCGGGCGGCAGCTGCCGGTAATGGCGTTCATTCTGCCCTTTTATGTCATGGCTCTCTATGGCGGCCGGCGCTCGCTCGTGGCGGTCTGGCCGGTCCTGCTGGTCGCCGGCGGCAGCTTTGCGCTCGCCCAATTCCTTGCGTCGAACTATATCGATTACGCGCTGACCGACGTCGTGGCCTCGCTCGGGTCGCTCGCCGTCACGCTGCTGTTCCTTAAGGCTTGGCGACCGGCGCCAGATCCGGCCTTCACGATCCAGCAGGCGATCCCGACCGCCGCCGCCACCGCGATTCCGGCTTGGCAGGGTTGGGTCCCCTGGCTGTTGGTCTCGGCCCTCGTCATCCTGTGGACCTCGCTCAAGGTGGCGAATTTCGGGCAAAGCGCCATTCCCTGGCCCGGCCTGCATAACGCCATCGCCATCACGCTCTATGACGACAAGCCCTATGCCGCGATCTGGAGCTTCCAGCCATTGGCAACCGGCACGGCCATCCTGATGGCCGCGATCATGACCGCCGCCATCTTCCGTGTTTCGCCTGCGATGTTCGCGTCATGCGTCGTCCAGACGTTCCGCCAGGCTTGGCTCGCGGTGCTGACGGTCATGTTCATTGTCGGTCTCGCCTACCTCATGAACTATTCAGGGCTAGCCTACACGCTCGGCAAGGCGGTCGCTTCGGCCGGCAGGACTTTCGTGCTGCTCTCGCCATTCCTCGGCTGGATCGCGGTATTCTTGTCGGGCAGCGACACCTCGGGCAACGCGCTCTTTGGCAATCTGCAGGTGGTTGCCGCGCGCCAGCTCGATTTCAGCCCGGTCCTGTTCGCGGCGACCAACTCGTCCGGGGGCGTGATGGGCAAGATGATCTCGCCCCAGAACATCGCCACCGGCGTCTCCGTGACTGATCTCAAGGGTCAGGAGGGCATCGTCTTCGCCCGCACCTTCTGGCACAGTGTCATCCTGACGCTGCTGTTGGGCCTGCTGGTCGCGGCGGAGCAGTATCTGGTGCCCGGCGTTATCCCGGCCGCGCCGTAGGGCGGAAAAGCGACAGCGTATTCCGCCGATCGACACCGCCGGTCCCACGGAACGGCGGAATGCGCGCCCGCTTTCCGCCCTACGGGCTACAGGCCTCTTTTTCGCAAAGGCCGGATTTGCATTCCGTCGGCGGAGAAATTGGACGGAGCCAGCCAGGTTGCGATCCGGTCGGCGGCATTGGGCCATTCGCGGTCCAACAGTGCATAGAGCGCCGTATCACGGCTGCGGCCTTTCATCCACGTCGCCTGCTGCAGCACGCCCTCCAGCTTAAACCCGAACCGTTCCGCTGCCCGCCATGACGCGTCGTGGTCGTCGTTGCACCGCCACTCCAGCCGCCGATAACGGAGAGTCTCAAAGATATAGCGGGCGAGAACCAGGAACGCCTCGGTGCCGGCGGTTCGGCGGGCCAGCGCCGGCCCATACACCAACCCCATCTCCAGCACGCCCATCGCCGGATCGATGTGCAAAAGGAAGAACAGGCCGGCTTCTACCGGCCGGCAGCTCTTCTCGATGCCCCGCTTATCGATGATCGTATAGAGCGAGGCGTCCGTCCGCTGTGCCCGGTCCGCGAGCCAACTCCTGAACGCCGCCTCGGTCTCGAACGGTCCAGGCGGGATTTGACTCCACAGAGCGGCGTCCGCCCCGATCGCGCGCCACAGCCCGGTGGCGTGGCGCTCGGGATTGAGGCGTTCCAGGTCGATCGTTTCCCCGATGAGACTCACCTGGTCGGGAAAAGGGCAGGGCAGGGATGGCGCAGCCACGGCCATGCGTCCGTCAATAACTCTTCGGCAGCCCCAGCACCCGCTCGGCGATGTAGGACAGGATGAGGTTCGGCGTAATCGGCGCGATCCATGGGATCATCATCTCGCGCATATAGCGCTCGACGTGGAATTCCTTGGCGTAGCCGAACCCGCCATGGGTCATCATCGCGTTCTGGCAGGCGCTCATGCCCGCCTCGGCTGCCAGATACTTGGCGGCGTTGGCCGCCGCGCCGCACGGCAGGCCGTTGTCGTACTGCCAGGCGCCGCACATGGTCATCAGCCGCGCCGCCTCCAGCTCCGCCCAGTTCTTGGCCAGCGGATGCTGCACCCCCTGATTCTGGCCGATCGGGCGATTGAACACCACGCGCTCCTTGGCATACGCGGTCGCCCGTTTCAGCGCGGCGAAACCGAGCCCCACCGCTTCGGCCGCCAGCAGCACCCGCTCCGGGTTCATCCCGTCGAGGATGTACTTGAACCCTTCGCCTTCCTCGCCGATCCGGTCCTCGAACGGTACTTCCAACCCGTCGAAGAACAGCTCGTTCGAATCCACCGCCTTACGCCCCATCTTCTCGATTTCGCGCACGGCCACCTTGCTCCGGTCGAGCCTGGTATAGAACAGGCTCAGCCCCTGGGTCGGCTTCTTCACCTCTTCCAGGGGCGTCGTGCGCGCCAGCAGCAGGATGTTGTCGGCCACTTGCGCGGTCGAGATCCACACTTTCTGGCCGTTCACGACATAGCGGTCGTTCTTCTTCTCCGCCCGTGTCTTCAACTGCGTCGTGTTCAAGCCCGTATTAGGCTCGGTCACGCCGAAGCAGGCTTTTACCGTGCCTTGCGCGATCGGCGGCAGCATCCGTTGCCTCTGCTCCTCCGTTCCGTGCTTCACCACCGGATGCAGCCCGAACAGGTTGATATGGACCGTGGTGGCCCCCGACATGCCCGCGCCCGACTCGCAGATCGCCTGCATCATGATCGCCGCTTCGGTGATGCCCAGTCCAGATCCGCCATATTCCTCCGGCGTGCAGATGCCGAGCCAGCCGCCCTCCGCGATCGCCTGGTAGAAGTCGTTGGGGAAACCGCCCTCCTTGTCCTTCTTCAGCCAATAGGCATCGTCGAACCGCGTGCAGATCTGGGCGATGGCTTCGCGGATCGCCTCCTGGTCCTCGGTCAGCCGGAAATCCATGGGCTACACCTCTCCCATCGCGGCTTCGATCGCATCCGCCGCGATCACCGCTTTGTCCTTCAGCATCGCGTCGATCTCGGCCTGGCTATAGCCGATCTCGGCCAATATCTCGGTCGTGTGCTCGCCCATTACCGGCGCATGCCGCGTTGCTTCCGGCTGTGTCTCCGACCATTCCGACGGCTCCCGCATCCGCACAAGCCGCCCCTCGGTCGGGTGGTCCTCATGCTGGAAGAACTCTGTCGCCACCAAGTGCGGGTCGGTGAAGATGGTCTCCAGGTTGTGCATTGGCGTGACCGGAATGTCGGCATCGTCCAGCAGCTTGGTCCATTCCGCCGTGGTGCGGGTTTTGAACAGCTCGGCGATCTCGGCATAGATCTCGTTGATATGCTGCGTCCGCGTCGTCACCGAGGCGAAGCGCGGATCGGTCTTCAGCGTCTCGGCCCGCCCGATCGCCTGGAAGAAATTGGTCCAGTGCTTGTTGTTGTAGATCAGCGCGCAGACGTACCCGTCCTTGGTCCGGTACGGCCGCCGGTCCTTCGACAGCTGGCGGATATAGCCGCCTTTGTCGAGCGGCGGGTCATAGGTCAGCCCGCTCATATGGTCGTTGAGAAAGAACCTGGTCATCGTCTCGAACATCGGCACGTCGATCTTCTGCCCTTTGCCCGACACGCCGCGATGGACCAGCGCTGCGAGGATCGCATTGATCGCGGTCAACCCCGTGATCCTGTCGGCGATCGCCGCCGGCACATAGCGCGGAACCCCGTCCGCCGAGCGCGCGATCAGCGATGAGATGGTGGAGGCGCCCTGGATCAGGTCGTCATAGGC
>CAZVYC010000085.1:0-19094 GCA_964631425.1 uncultured Rhodospirillales bacterium | reverse complement strand
CGATCCCCTTCAACGGCGCGTGGGCCGCGTCGCCGATCGGATCGGCGCGCTCCTCCGGCGTGGTGTCGAGCTCGCGCGGGTCGGGGATGAATTGGCGGGCGATCGGGTCGTCGGGGTCGGTCGGATCGATCAGGCCGGCCATTTCGGACGTAACCGCCACCGCATAACGCCGCTCAACGGTTTCGAGCGCGGGCCGGAGCCCGGGCGGGACGAGCCCGGCCGCGGCCAGCGCAGCTATGCCGCGCAAGATTTCCCCTTGCGGATTCCGGGAAGCGCGGGTGTGATCGTCCAAGGGCATAAGCGGTAACCTTGACTCTGTGGGGAAGCTGATGATCGCGCTTCCGGCGTTTCTGATGGCAGCCAATCTGGTTCAGGCAAGCGCCAATGGCTGCCCCGTCAACCGTACGGACGTCCGAGTCTCGGAAAATATCGCCCCGCCCCGCACCGACACGAGCAAGACGGCGGAACAGCTCAAGGCGATGCGGTTCGGCGACGCCATTTCGACCGACCCGAAATTCACCGAGACGGCCGGCGTCACCGACGCCAGCATCGTGCTGGACTCGGAGGTCAGGACAGCGAGCAGCGGGCCCGACAACGGCCCGTTCTGCGTCTGGCCGTCGGTCATCACCGTAACGCTGTCGACCGCTCCTATCATCTATGTCGATGCAAGTCACGGCCCCTGCCGCCAAGCCGTCGCGATGTCCCACGAGATGGGCCATGTGGAAATCGACCGGGAGGTGATCGAGCGCTATGTCCCGATCTTCCGTCGCCGCATCGCGTCAATGGCCGAAGCCATCGGCAGCGCGGTGGTCCCGGGTCGCGACCAGCTGCAGGTGGCGCGCAGCCGGATCGAGGACAAGGTCAACGCCGTGCTGTCGGTTACCCTCGATGCGCTGAACGCCGAGCGCATGCAGGCGCAGCGGGCGCACGATTCGCCGCAGGAATATGAGCGCATCAGCACCGCCTGCCCGGCGGCCGCGGTCGGCGTGCCGGCTGCTCGCGGACGGTCCTGAACGCGCCTGTAATGGATCCGATAACGTGAAGGCTATGAGGGCCGAGCCATAAGGCGCTAGTGTCGCCGAAACAGTGGCGCGCCATTCAAACAAGGCCGGTTTCACGTGGAACCCAGTCCGAAACCCATCCTGCCCAGCGCGACCGCGGAACTCATCCTCGACCAGTCGCTGGGCAAGCGCGTGGCCAAGAGCGCGGCTTGGATGGTGATGAAGCGGCTGGCGTTCAAATTCATCGGCCTGTTCAGCACGCTGATCCTGGTGCGGCTCTTGGCACCCGAAGCCTTCGGGCTCGCGGCGATCGCGTCCACCGCCTATGACGCGCTGAACACGATTTCGGAATTTTCGTTCAGCCTGGCGCTGGTCAAGATGAAGCATCCGGACCGGGCGCATTACGATTCCGCATGGACTTTGATCGTGCTGCGCGGATTCGCGATCGGAGCGGCGATGTATCTATCAGCGCCGCTGATCTCGGACCTGATGCGCGAGCCCAGACTGACCGACATCACCCGCGTGATGGCGCTCTATCCAGTGTTGTGGGGATTTGAGAATATCGGCCTGATCGAGTTCCAGCGCGACCTGCGGTTCGACCGGCTGTTCGTCTATGACGTGCTGGGCAAGATCGCCGGGTTCGTCGTAGTAATCCCGGCGGCGCTGATCCTGCATAATGCCTGGGCGGTGGTGATCGGCACGATCGCACCAAAGGTGGCGCAAATCCCGGCAAGCTACATCATGCACCCCTACCGCCCGCGCGTGTCGTTCAAGGCCGGAGCGGAGCTCCTGCGCTTTTCCAAGTGGTTGTTCGCAACCAACGTGCTGAGCCTCGCCAATAACTACATGATCACGATCCTGATCGGGCGGATCGGCGGAGCGGGGTCAGTGGGCCTGTTCAGGACCGCCGAGCAGATCGGCATCCTGCCAGTCAGCGAAGTGGCGGCGCCGATCCGGGGGCCGATGTATGCCGGATATGCCAAGGTGCTGCATGACCCGGAGCGGCTCTGCCGCCACGTGATCGACGGGCTGTCGCTGACGCTGATGATCATCACGCCGCTGTCGGTGGGCATAGCGCTGACGGCCAAGCTGATCGAGCAGGTGGCGCTGGGCGCGGAATGGACCGGTGCTGCCCCATTCATCCAGGTTTGCGCATTTTATGCGCTGTTCGAGGGGATCGGCGAATTCACGCACAACCTCTATGTCGTCAAGGACCGGCAGCGGCGCTTCGTCGAGATCATGACAGTGACCGTGCTGGCGCGAGTTGCGCTGGTGGTGTGGGCCGGGTTCGCCCATGGCGTGTTGTGGGCGGCAGCGATGTTCGCAATCACGAGCTTCTTCAGCTCGGCGATCTGGTTCGGGCAGCTGACCACAATGATCGGGCTGTCGCTGACGCGGATGTTCCTGGCGATCTGGCGGACGATGGCGGCAACTGGGGCGATGGCGGCGGGCGTCTATTCACTGATGTCCGCCTGGCCCAGGGATATGGGTATTGCCGGGCGGGCAACGGAGCTGGCGCTCGCCATCGTCGGCGGCGGCGTGATCTATATCGGAATCCTGCTCGGATCGTGGTTCCTGGCCGGAAGTCCCCCGGGGCCGGAGGATCACGCGCTGAAGGCGCTCAAAGGATTGCCCGGCCGATTCGATTTTTTGAGGCGCAAGACGGCCGCCGCTGAATGATCACCACTTTGCCCTGGGCAACTCTCGGTTTCCTCGACGGAGTGCCGCAACAACAGGGCCTCCAGGGGTTTATTGCACGGGGGAGGGCCTTTCGCCATGCAAAAGATCGAGATGACACCAAATCTGAAGTCCTATGCAATTGCTTCTCTGGACGCAGGAGGAAGACGGCTGAGGTTTCCTGGGTTAGCCGGACCAAATAGTGGACAAAATGGGTTGTCGGAGGCGCTGATGAAGCGAATCAAGCGGCTCTTCAAGAGAATTGCGCCCGATTTCGTCTACGTCGCTTACAAATGCGTCGTTGATTTCCGAAACGGCCACGGCGCCCTGCCGAACCTGCTCAATCCGCGGAGCTTCAGCGAAAAGATCCAGTACCGCAAGTTGTTCGACCGGCGCCGGATCCTGGTGCAGTTCGCGGACAAATATTGGGTTCGGGACTATGTTCGCGAGAGGGTGGGAAGCGATATCCTGACCAAGCTTTATCATGTTACCGACGACCCGGCCGACATTCCGCTGGACAAGCTGCCGGATCGTTTCGTCGTCAAGCCGACCCACGGCTGTGGATGGATATCGATCGTTCCGGACAAGAGCCAGCTGGACGTTGCCGAGCTGACGCAAATCTGCCGGGGTTGGATGAGCCAGAACTTCTTCTACAAGGCCGGCGAGTGGGCCTACAAGAAGATCAAGCCGCGGATCATGTTCGAAGAGCTGCTGGATGACGGCGCCGGCGGCATTCCGTATGATATCAAGTTCTTCGTCTTTGACGGCCGCGCCCAGTTCATCAGCGTCGACCTGGATCGTTTTGGCGACCATCGCCGGAATATGTATGACCGGGACTGGAACAAGCTGCGATTCGGTTTCCAGCGGCCTAGCAGCGACAAGGACGTGCCGCGCCCGGAGCGGTTGCCCGAAATGCTGCATTATGCCGAGGTGCTGGCCGAAGGTTTCGATTTCCTGCGAATCGATTTGTACTGTACAGGTGACAGGATTGTATTCGGTGAGATCACGACGACGCCGGCAAGCGGTCTCGAGCCTTTCTGGCCGGGTGGCACCGACTGCTGGATCGGAGATTTATGGAAGATGAATCGCAGGCGGCACTGAAGGAAGACATCTAATGGGTCCGCTCTGGACCCCGGTTTCATCCAACGACGACAGGAGCCTTTGCGGCGGCATCAACTTCGCTTCGGATGACGAGACCTGATGCATGAATGAACAGTTCGAGACACTGGGGAACGCGACCATCCAAATCTTCGCGGACGGGCGCCCAGTTCTCGTTACCGACCCCTGGCTGGTCGGAACCTGCTATTTCGGAAGCTGGGCGCTCGACCATGCCCTGACTGATGCGCAGATCGCCAATGCGCTCCGCTCCGATTATGTCTGGCTATCGCACGGCCATCCTGACCATATGCACCACGAGTCTCTGGACCTGTTCGCCTCAGGCCAGAAATTCCTGTTGCCCGACCATTACGACGCCGAGATCAGGGAGTTCCTGACTGAGAAGGCCTTTGCGGTCACCATCCTGAAGTATCGGGAATGGTTCCAGGTTTCACCAACGGTCAAAGTCATGTGCCTGGACAACATCAACCAGGACGCGATCCTGATCGTACGGCTGGGCGACGCGCTCTTGATCAACCAGAACGATTCGCCGACCGCGGGCGAGTTCGGATTCCTGCGGAAACTGGTCAAGGCGCATCCCAACGAGAAGACATACTTGGCGGCGCTGTGCTCGATCGACGCCGACATGTTCAATTTCGTCGATGCGGACGGCAGATCGCTCGCGGGGCCGCCGGACGAGCGCAAGCCCGGCGCCGTCTGGAACGTGGCGCGCGATGCCGACCGCATGGGCGTGAAGAATTTCTGCTGCTCCTCGTCCCAGCATATCTATGTTCGCCCGGACTCGGTCTGGGCCAACGACTATCGGATTTCCTGGCAGGATATGGAGCGATACTGGAGCCGCCCGAATGTCCGGCTGATCGAGCCGTTCGTCACGGTGGACGCTGCGACCGGCGATATCACGCCACATGACCCGGACCATCTGGGCGGCGACCGGTCACAGATCGGCGACAACACGGGCGACGATGACTGGAAGGAGCAGCTGACGGCGGACGAGTGGGAAATCGTCGAGGGTTTCTTCCGCCGCTTCGAACTCATCCCCCAGCATATTGATTTTATCGAGGTTTCCGTTGGCGGAGAAACCAGGCGGTTCGACCTCCATCCCGGGCGTGCAAGCCGGCCGAAGGCGCGCGGCATACGGTTCCATGCGCCGAAGCACTCCTTCATGCAAACCATGAAATGGGGATTTTTCGATGACCTGCTGATCGGCAATTTCATGAAAGTGCACCTGACCAACACCAGTCTGTATCCGCGGTTCACGCCGCTGGTGGCGAAGCTGGGTGGGAACGCGAACGTGTATACCAGGCGCGATTACGCGAAGTTCCGGTGGCGATACCTCAAGCGCAATCCTATCGGCACGCTCGCCTACCTGCTGGAGCCCGAGAAGAATTACGTCATCATGCCCTGGTTCCGGGGTCGGGCGGAGGCGCTGGGCCTGAAAGGGCCGCTCAAGTACCTCTACCGCTCAATGCGGGGCGACCCGATCGCCAAGGCCGACAGGACGGATGTCAATGCGCTGCCGCCACCTAACCCATCGAAGCGGCTGACCTTCCACCCGGACCAGAAGCCGGTGCTCGTGGTGGTGGTCGACACCGAAGAGAATTTCGACTGGGACGGTCCCTATTCCTCGTCCTCAACCGAAGTGCACGGGATGCAGGAGGTCGCACAGCTGCAAAAGCTGTTCGACCGGTTCGGTGTCAAACCGATCTACATGATCGATTATTCCATCGCCAGCCAGCGCGAGGGCTTCGCACCCTTGGCCCAGATTGTCGCTGACGGGCGTTGCGAGATCGGTGCACATGTCCATCCTTGGGTGAACCCGCCGATCGCCGAGGAGATCTGCGACCGCAACACCTATCCATTCAACTTGCCGCCGGCCCTGGAGGCAGAGAAGCTTAGTGTGCTGACCACGACGATCGAGGCCAATCTCGGCGTGCGCGTGCGATCCTATAAAGCCGGGCGATATGGGATCGGCACCTCGACACCGGGCATCTTGTCCCGGCAGGGCTTCAAGGTCGATCTCAGCGTCGTTCCGACTGGCGATTACTCGGCCGATGGCGGGCCGGACTTCCGCGGTTTTACGAGCGTTACGCCTTTCTGGCTGGACGAGACGCGCATGCTGCTGGAGCTGCCGCTCACCACCAGCTTCATCGGTGCCCTATCCGGCTGGGGCAGCGCGCTGTTCGGCTTGATGAACTCGAAGCCTGGCCGGGTCCTGCACCTGCCGGGCGTCTTCGCACGCTCGGGGCTGATCAATCGGGTCAGCCTGACGCCGGAGGGCGTGACGCTGAACGAGGCGAAGGCGCTGACCCGGCATTTGCTGGCCAAAGGAGAACGCGTGCTGACGATGGCCTTCCACAGCACATCGCTGACGCCCGGCAGCACACCCTATGTGACCAGCGGCAAGCAGCTCGACCATTTCTACCGGTGGCTGGAAGGCTATCTTAGCTTTTTTGCGTCGGAGCTCGGCGGCACGTTCATGACGCCCCTGGAGCTCTATGGGGTGGTGACGGAAGGGGCGGCGGCAGACCACCGGCCGGCCGAGAAGCTCGTTTCTGCCGGTTGATCAGTTCGGCAGCTTCGCGAACCAGTCCGGGTGGGATCTGGCGAGGAACACAGGCGGCGTTGCTCTCAGGGGCGGAGCCGCTATCGGCTCGCAGGCACGCGGACGATGCCAAAGACAGATCGGGTCGAGCACGATCGTGCGGCCGGGCGGTTCTGCCCAGCATCGAAGGCGCGTGAAACCCAGGGCGGCGAAGTCCGACGGCGCGTAGGTTATCAGGTAGTTGAAGGCCTCGACCTTGGCCGCCGGATCGCCATCGGAGCTGCCGTAGAGAACGAGGCCGGCGCGCAGGTGGGCATAGCCGCCGCTGCGGTCCCACATGTCGGCAGGATAGATGCCGACGCCGCAGGCGGCCCGATCGGCATTGATGATTTGCATCGCGGCGATCGATCCGCGGTCGCGGTACCAGAGAGGGTAGAACTCGCGCGACCGGGCGAGCACTGCCGACGTGACGATCCAAAATGCGGGAATGCCCCAGAGCAGCGCGAGACGGGCCGGCCGGCCGGGTGGGCCGCCCAGCAGCCTGGCAGCGACGTCGGCCGATCCGATGCCGACCAGCGTCATGAGCAGCGGCAAGGCCGGATAATTGAAGCGATATTCCTTGTGGGTGAGCACGGTATGGACCGCAAAGATCGTCACGGCGATGAATGCCAGCATCGGCAGGCGTCGCGCACCGACGAGCGCGAGCAGGATGATGAGGACCAGGGCGCCGGACCAATAGGTGACCGCAAGGCTGAGATACTGATAGACCGGGGCTTTGCTGAACTGCTCGGCTACGCCATCCTTCAGGTTGATCCAGACATTGAGCGCCATCGACTGGAACGGCCAGTCCCAGGTAAAGCCGTCGAGCAGGCCCGAGAGGAGGATCGGCAGCGCTGCACCGAGAATAAAGGGAGCATAGCGGGCGCGGATTTCGGCGCGGCAGACCCAGGCCGCGGCTACCGTGACCGCAGGCGCAAGCTGAAGCCTGAAGATGAGCGTCAGGCCGAGCAGAAAGCCGCCAACTGCGAGGCGTCTGGGCGCCCCAGCGGGCTCCCCGGGATAGAGGACATAGAGCCCGGCCGCCAGCGTGTCGGCCGCGATATTCTCTGCAATCGGGTGTGGTGCGAAATAGACCAGTTCGAACCAGACAGCGTTGAGCGCGCCGGCTGAGGCGGCCGCAGTCAGGCCTCCAGTGCGCCAGCCCCAGAGGAAGGCGGTGATGACCGGCGTCAGGGACAGGATCGCCATGAAAACGGCAACCGCGGTGGATGCGGCTTCGGGCGAACCGCCGAACAAATGCGATATTTCAATGACACCGGCTATCAGTCCCGGGAAAACCCACGAGCGGGCGCCGACCACGTACTCCCAGGGAACGAGGCCGGTGCCGAACACGAGTCGGTGGGCCTCTTCGAGATACTGAAAGGTCTCGTCCTGCTGTACGATGCTGGGCAGGAACAGCGCGACGGCGACCCGTATCGCCAGCGCTGCTGCGACGATCGCCAGCAGCGCATGCGTCGCCGCCGGCGTTAGCCGGCCGGTCGCGGGTTCGAGCAGGCCGCCGCTAGCCGGCATCGACCAGATCGGCGTAGAGCGGCGCCAGCGCCTCCGGTCGCCTGGCGTCGCGCAACCGTCGCAGGTTGGCGATCCATTGCGGACGGGCGGCCAGGAAGGCGGCGCGGTCGAGCGTCTGGATTTTCTGGAACAGCGCCGCCTCGTCGTCGACCAGCCAGCCGATCGGACCATAACGGGCGACAATCGCATCCAGGGTGCGGTTGCGCAGTGCGATGAGCGGCTTCAGCGCCGCTGCAGCATCGGCCAGTGTACCGCTCGCCGTGAAATCATAGGCGCGGCTGTGGAGCGGCATGCAAACCAGATCGATCTCACGTACGGCCTGAAGATAGTCGGCGCGGTTCATCGAGACGCGCGACGGCTTGCGCGACAGCCGGGATACGTCGACTTGATCGGTGTCGGGAGCGGCGATACCGATCGACTGGAACTCAAGATCCTCGCGATCGCAGTTTCGCGCCAAGTTGGCAAAGACATCGAAGCCTTTGCTGCGGCGCGCATTACCGAGGAAGGCAATCTTGAGCCGGGCGCCGTCGACCGGCGGCGATTCCTCGCTCCATTCGGAAAGCAGGATCGGATGTTCGAGCGTGATCACCGAGCCGTTGGCGGGCGCGATCGCGGCAATCGCCTCAGCGACACCGAGTTCCAGCGCCAGGAGCTTGACCGACGGCGGCAAAGGACGCCGGACCGCGGCAATCAAATCGAAAGCGCGGGCCAGCGGGTTGCGGGAGCGCCAGACCATGGCATCCCCGAGCTGCCCGTGCAGGACCATGTGCAGCAACGCCGGCGAAATGCGCGGCCAGCGCCGACCGACGATGCTGTAGAGATTGCCCTCGACGCCGAGCAGACCGGCCAGCCGCAGCGCCCGGCCGGCGATCGCCCTCTTCATGGTCGCGAGGCAGGCGCGGGCGGCGAGGCGGCCGCCCAAGGAATTATGCTTGGACAGGCCGAAAGGCACCGTGAACGGCGCGCAAGGGGCCAAGACGATGCCGCGGAGGTCGGCGACGCGCAGCTGAAGATTGGCCACGTGGCCGGCGCGCGCGTGGAAGACTATGCGGTCATCAGGGAAGGCGGCACGGAGAGTGCGCAGATATTCCTCGTTGAAGGGGAGATGCATGGTTTCATGGCTGATGAAATCAAAGAGCGCAATATCCCTGCCTGCGCCACTCGCGGCGCTTTCGGATGCACCTGCCATGATCCGCGCCAAGCCGCTCCATGCTGTTTCGTGGCGATCGTACTTTGGCGCAAGATGTCCGGGCAAGCGTCGCGGCACGCTGGATTGATGCAGGCTGTAATTCCGGATTGCGCAATTGATCGCGACTCCCGATGCTGCGGCTGCTTCTCACCATCCCACGCAATACGGACTTTCACCGCCAGATGACCGAGCCCCCTTCTCCTCCCGTTCGGGATGCAGGACGCACGACCTGGTGGGTAGCTTTTGCGATCGTCGCGGCAGTGTTCCTTGCGCCGCTAGCCGTGACCGAGATTCCGCCGCTGCTCGATTATCCGAACCATCTGGCGCGGATGGAGATTTTGGTACATGGCGCCGACGACCCGGCGCTCTCGCGCATGTACCAAGCCGAATGGCGCGTGCTGCCCAACATTGCCATCGACGTCCTGATGCCGGCGGTGATGAAATTCTTGCCGCTGACAGTAGCAGGGAAGGTGTTCCTGGGATTGTCGCTGCTGCTGCCATTGGCGGGCGTGGTGGCATTGCATCGCGCACTGTTCCGGGTCCGCAGTTATTGGCCGCTGGCGGCGGGGCTGATCGTCTATAATCGGCTGTTCTTCGCCGGGTTCATGAATTTCCTCATCGGTGTGGGCCTCGCATTGCTGGCGGCGGCGTTTTGGGAAACCCAGAGGGAGCGCAGGGCGCTGACACGGGTTTCGATCGCGACAGTGATCGCCCTGACGCTCTTCTTCTGCCATTTGATTGCGCTAGCCTTTTATGGATTGCTGCTGGCGAGCTTGGAACTCGCGCATGCCGCGAGATGGAAGCGGCTGGAAATCGGACGGCTTCTACTGCTCGCCGTTCCGTTTGTGGTTCCGGCGGTGCTTTATCTGAACGCGCCGATCGCAGCCGCGGGATCGGATGGCGGGCATAGCCTCTTGGACCTGTTGAAGAATTACTACTGGGCCGCTACGGCTGACCTGGGCAACCTCAAGGGCTATGGCCTGATGGGGCCGTTTCTTACCTATAACCGATGGCTTGACGCAGCGGCGCTGATCTTGACCGTGGGTGTGGTCGTCGTGGCTCGGGCGCGAGGATGGCTGTTGCAGGCGCCGGCGGCGGCCGGCCTGTTCGCCGTGTTGCTGATCGCCTATCCCTTCGTGCCGTTCTTCATATTCGGCACTGGCTGGATCGACCAGCGGGTGCCGGTGCTAGCGGGCTTTTTGCTTTTTGCCGGAACGCTGCCGGTAGTGCCGGCTGGACGGCCGGCCAAGCTGGCCTTCGCGATTTTCGCCGCCCTGCTACTGGCGCGAACGGTCGAGGTCAGCCAGGTCTGGGCCGGACGCGACGCACAGCTGGCCGACTTCCGTCATGTGATCGCGCCGGTGCGACCGGACGACCGCGTGCTGGTGGTCCAGGCCGAGCGGAATGATCTGTTCGGAGCCATGGTCAATCAGCCCGACAGCCTGCGGGCCATGCTGCTCAACGACGCGACTCAGCACTTGCCCGCGCTGCTGGTGATCGAGCGGAAAGCGTTTTGGCCGCTGCTGTTCTCGGCCGTCACCAAGCAACCGGTCAAGGTGATGCCGCCTTATGACGCGATCGCGCTGCCCGAGGGGGAACTCCCCTGGGCGGGCGGGCTGGCGGACCCACAACCGATGGATCTCGTCCGGGCGCCTTACCTGCCGGGCTGGGAGCAGAAATTCGACTGGGTGCTCGTGTTGCTGCCGGGACTGGCGGCGCACGGATATGATCTTTTGCCCGACCGCCTGGAGCCGGTCGCGGCGGGCAAGGTGGCGGCGCTGTACCGGATTCGGCGTCCGTCCTGAAGCTTACGGCTTTTTGGTCGCTTCGGCCGCCGTAGCGCGGTCGAGCGCGTCCTTGGCCTTGTCGGATTCCCCCAGCACCTGGTAGGCGCGGGCGAGCTGGCGCCAGCCGACGGGATCGTTCGGGTTGGCGTCGAGCTTGGCCGCCAGCTTGGCGACCATGCCGCGGATCATCTCCTGCTGCTGTTCAGGCGTCATCTGGGAGATGGCGTTGGCCTCCGAATTGCCCGCGTTGTTCGCCGGCGGGCGTGGCGTCGGGATTTCCTTGGCAGGGTCGAGACCCAGCGCCTGAGCTGCACCGGCAATGCGGGCGCGGGTCTGGTCGATCCAGGGAGCGTCAGCGGGCGAATCCGCCAGCAGCGACTGCCAGCCTTTGAGTGCCGCCTTCATGTCGCCGGCCTGGGCATCGGCGAGCGCCAAGTAATAGCGCGCCTCGGGCTTCACCTCCGAATTGTCGGGAATCGCCTGGAAGCGCTGTTTGGCCTCCGCGCCGACGGCCCCGCCGTCGGCAGCGATCAACGCCTCGGCCAGCATGGCGCTCAAGGACGGATCGTCAGGCGAGATGCCGGTAGCGACACGGAAGGCGTCGACCGCGTCGCGCGGCCGGCCAAGCTTGGCGTAGGCTTCGCCGACCATAACCCAGCGATCGAGATCACTGGGATCGGCCTTCAGCTTGGATTTGACCTGCTCGACCGCGGCCAGAATCTTCGCCGGGTCGGCCTCAGGGGAAAGCTGACGATCGGCAAGCGGCAAGCCGGGCAAGTCGGGGCGGCCGACGGCCACATAGATCGCGATCGCCGCCAGCGGGATCACGGCTGCAAAGCCGACGGTCAGGCGGCGAGCCGCAGCGGTTTTGGCCGGCGCGGCATCGGCTGAGCGCGCCGCGGCCAGCATGCGGCGGCCGATCTCGGTTTCGAGCGCCGCCGCTTCCGCCGGCTCGACCAGCCCGCGGGCGCGATCGCGCTTGAGTTCGGCCAGCTGGTCGCGATAGACGGCCAAGTCGGCACCGGCCGGGTCCTCAGGGGGCGCTTTCTGCACGAGCGGGCGCACCAGCAGGATGACCACGCCGGCCGTCAGCAGCGCCGCCACGATCCAGAAGCCGATCATTTGAGCGCCTCGATTGCCGATTTCTCAGCCTCGGTCAGGGGTGCCGACTCACTCGAAGCCGGCCGGCGGCGCATCACGACCCAGGCGAGACCGCCGCCCAGCAGGAGCAGAAGCGGTGGCGCCAGCCATAGGGCCCAGGTCGAGGGCTCGAACGGCGGCTTCAGCAAGATAAAATCGCCGTACCGCGAATGCATGTAGTCCAGCACCTGCTGGTCGGTGTCGCCGGCTGCCACCCGCTCGCGCACGACGCGGCGCAGGTCGTGGGTGAAGTCGGCGTTCGATTCCTCAATCGATTCGCCCTGGCAGACCGGGCAGCGCAGCTGCCGGCCGATTTCCTCGGCGCGCTTTTCCTGAGCCGGGTCCTTGAGCATCTCATCCGGATCGACCGCAGCGGCCGTTCGCATAAAGGCGAGCAGGATCAGCGCCGCCAGCAGCCAGGATCTCATTTCGCCCCCAGCTTGGCCAGCAGCGGCAGGATGGTATCGTGGATGTCGGCTTGGGTCAGCGGCGCGGCCTGCTTCCAGCGGATGCGACCTTCGGCATCGACAATGAAGGTCTCGGGCGCGCCATAGGCGCCCCAGTCGATCGAGACATGGCGGTCGGCATCCATGCCGATCGAGGTGTAGGGATCGCCGAGCTCCCGCAGGTATTTGAGCGCGTCTTCCGGCTTGTCCTTCTGGTCGATGCCGCGGATCGGGACGTGTGCCGCCTTGGCGAGCCCCATCAGCACCGGCGCCTCGGCCCGGCAAGGGATGCACCAGGAGGCGAAGATGTTGACGATCTGCGCCTGGCCTTTGAGATCGGCGGAGCTGAGGCCATGCTGATAGCCCGGCAGCGGCGGCAGGTCGAAATTCGGCACCGGCTTATCGATCAGCGGTGACGGGATGAAGGACGGGTCGGTGCCCTTGAGCAAAGGCGCGGCGAAATAGACGGCGAGCCCGACGAACACCAGGATCGGTGCGAGGAAAAGCAGGCGGCGCATCTTATTCGGCGGAGACTGCGGAAGGCACGGCGACCGGACGGGCCGCCGGCGCGCCGATCCGGAGCCGCCGGTCGGACAGCGACAGCAGGCCGCCCGCGACCATCACCACCGCGCCGATCCAGATCCACGGTACGAGCGGATGATGATAGAGGCGGGTGACGTAGGCGCCCGGCCGGCCAGGATCGGGCTCTCCGATCACGGCGTAGATATCGGCGAAGAAATTGGTGCGGATACCGATATTGGTCACCGACTGGTCCTGCGGGTGGACCGTCCGGCGCTCGGGCGTCAGCACGGCGACGGTTTTACCGTCGCGCGTCACGGTGAAAGTGGCGCGATCGGCATCGTAATTCGGGCCCTTGACCGGGCCGACGCTGTCCAGGTGGACTTGATATCCGGCCAATTCGACGCTGTCGCCCGGGCGCATTGCCTGGATGCGCTCTTGGGTCCACAACGCCGTGCCGGTCATGCCCGCAATGGCGATGCCGAGCCCGGCGTGGGCCAGGGTCATGCCCCAGGCGGCGCGCGGCAGTGCCATGGCGCGCGCGAAGCTGTGCGACAGCGGCACATGGCCCAGCCGGACCCGCTCGGCAATCTCGGCCAAGGCGGTACCGACGAGCCACGCTGCGCCGGCCATCGCGGGCACTGCCAGGATGGGGCCGCCGTGCTGGAAATACCAGGTGGCGAGCGCGACCAGGATCGTTGCCAGTCCGGCGAATTTAAGGCGGGCGAGCGCGCCCGCGAGGTCGCCGCGCTTCCAGGCCAGCATCGGGCCGACGCCCAGCGCCAGAACCAGCGGGATCGCCAGCGGCAGGAAGGTGCTGTTGAAGAAGGGCGGGCCGACCGACACGGTGCGGCCGGCGATGGCGTTCAGGAGCATCGGGTAGAGCGTGCCGATGAACACCGTGGCGCACATGGTACTGAGCAGCAGGTTGTTCAGCACCAGTCCGCCCTCGCGGCTGATCGGCTGGAACAGGCCGCCCATCTTCAAGGATGGGGCGCGGACGGCATAGAGGGTCAGCGCCCCGCCCGTCGCGGCGACCAGCAGGCCCAGCACGAAAATGCCCCGTGCCGGGTCGAGCGCGAAGGAGTGGACGGAGGTAGTGAGACCCGAGCGCACCAAGAAAGTGCCGATCAACGACAGGCTGAAGGTCAGGATTGCAAGCAGGATGGTCCAGCTTTTGAGCGCATCCCGCTTCTCGACCACGATCGCGGAATGAAGCAGCGCGGTGCCCGCGAGCCAGGGCATCAGCGAGGCGTTCTCGACCGGGTCCCAGCCCCACCAGCCGCCCCAGCCCAGCGTGTAGTAGGCCCACCACGAGCCCATCGCCACGCCGAGCGTCAACGCCGACCAGGCGGCCAGCGTCCACGGCCTGACCCAGCGCGCCCAGGCGGGATCGACCCGGCCCTCGATCAGGGCGGCGACGGCAAAGGCAAAGGCAACCGAGAACCCGACATAGCCCAAGTAGAGGAATGGCGGGTGGAATGCCAAGCCGGGGTCCTGAAGCAGCGGATTGAGGCCGTTGCCGTCCGCCGGCGGGTTGGCGATACGCGCGAACGGATCGGAGGTGCCGAGGATGAAGGCGAGAAACCCGAGCCCGATCATGCCCTGCACTGCCAGCACGCGCGCCTTCAGGCCCCGCGGCAGATTGTTGCCGAAGACACCGATGAGCATGCCGTAGAAGGATAGGATGGAGACCCAGAGCAGCATCGAGCCTTCATGGTTTCCCCATACGCCAGTGATCTTGTAGAGCAGCGGCATGGCCGCGAAGCTGTTCTCGACGACGTTTACCACGGTGAAGTCGGAAACGACGTGGGCATAGGCGAGCGCCGCGAAGGCGAGCGCGATCAGCACGAACTGCAAGGTCGCGGCCGATGCGCCCAGCGACATCCAGCGAACATTGCCGCGCGCCGCGCCCATCAGCGGCACGATCGATTGTGCCAGCGCGACGAGTGCTGCGAGCACCAGGGCGAATTGGCCGAGTTCGGGGATCATCACTCGCTCAAGGTGCTGGTAGCGTGCTGCTGCTCGCCGGCGCGCTGGACGGCCTTGGCGACCTCGGGCGGCATGTATTTCTCGTCATGCTTGGCCAGCACCTCGCGGGCGAGGAAAGTGCCGTTGGGCTCGAGCACGCCCTCGGTCACCACACCCTGGCCCTCGCGAAACAGATCAGGCAGCTGTCCGCGATACGTGACGTCGATCGTCTTGGCGGTATCGGTCACGCGGAACTCGGTGGTCTGGCCCTCGTGCTTGACGCTGCCCTTCTCCACCATGCCACCCAGCCGGAAGGTGCGGCCGGGACCGATATGGTTCGCGGCGATGTCGCTCGGGCTGTAGAAGAAGACGAGGTTGTCGCGGAACGCGGTGAGCGCCAGCGCCGTCGCGACGCCGAGCCCCAGCAGGCCCAGCGATAGGGCCTGCAGCCTGCGTCTGGCACGCCGGGTCACGGCTGCGCCTCGCGCCGATTGCGCCGCGGCCGGCCGAGCGCAGCCAGCGCCTGCTCTTCGCGGCGCCGGGCGCGCAGAGACGCGACAGTCCAGACCAGCATTCCCACAAAGGCGACCAGAGTTAGGCCATAGGCGGGCCAGACATAGGCGCCGTATCCTCCCATGGCGAAAAAGGTCGAAAATTGGTTCATCGGCTTCTCTAGCGTTTAGGTAGTCCACCCGGCGCGTGGAAACAACGTGGCATTATGCGTCGGCGCACTGGGCGGGCCACCGTGTCCGCCTCCCGACGGAGGTTGGCCGGCACTGAGGCTCGCCTCACTACGACGTCCAGCCAGGTACGGCTATTCCTCCCCCGCGGCGCTACGCCAGGCACGGATGCGGCGGGCGAGGAGCTCGCTTTCCAGGCGCATGATCACCACCGTCACGAAGAACGCCATGAAGCCGCCGATCATCAGCATCAGCGGCAGCAGCATCGAGGGGTCGATCTTGGGGCCGGAGAGCGTCATCAAACTGGCCGGCTGATGCAGGGTGTTCCACCAGTTGACCGAGAACTTGATGATCGGCAGGTCGACGACGCCGACCAGCACAAGGATGGCGCCGGCCTTGAGGCCCCGTTGCGGGTCGTCGAAGGCGTCGACCAGCGCGATATAGCCAAGATAGAGGAAGAACAGCACCAGTTCCGAAGTCAGCCGCGCGTCCCACACCCACCAGGCGCCCCACATCGGTTTGCCCCAGAGCGAGCCGGCGACGAGGCAGATCAAGGTGAAGGCAGCACCGAAGGGGGCGGCCGCCTTGACGAACAGGTCGGCCAGGGCGTGCTTCCAGATGAAACCCGACGCGGCCGCCAGGGCCATGGCGCCATAGACCAGCTCCGACATGATGGCGGCCGGCACGTGGATGTACATGATCCGGACCGATCCGCCTTGCTGGTAGTCCGGCGGCGACGCGAAGAGCGCGAAATAAATGCCGGCGCCGAGCAGGAGGATCGCCGCGCCCGCCGTCCAGGGCAGGACCGAGGCGGCCAGGCGGCCGAAGGCGGCCGGGTTGGCATAGCGGTGCAGCAGTGAAGGCCGGGCCGGTTGTGTTCGAGCGGTCGTCATTCCAGTGCGTTCCTTAACGCGGCGGCGGCGGCGAAGGGCACGACGGCCAACCCGCCCGCCAGAAAGCTCGCCAGCAGCAACAGGTGCGGCCGGGGCGAGAGCCCCTCCCCCGCGGCACCAATCGCGCTTGTCGCGAATATCAGGACTGGAACATAGAGCGGCAGGACGAGAATCGCCAGGAGCGCGCCGCCGCGGCGCGCTCCCAGGACCACCGCAGCGCCGAACGCCCCGATTAGGCTGAGCACTGGCGTGCCGATCAGAAGGCTGATCTCGAGCGTGACATAGCTCGCCGGGTCGAGCCGCAGCATGATGCCGAGCACCGGCGCGATCACGAGAAGCGGCAGCCCTGTCGTCACCCAGTGGGCCGCGACCTTCGCCAGCACAGCAAGCTCGAGCGGGAGCGGCGAGAGCGTCAGGAGGTCGAGTGAGCCGTCCTCGTAATCGCGCTGGAACAGCCGATCGAGGGCGAGCAGGGTGGCCAGGAGCGCGGTGACCCAGATCATGCCCGGCGCGAGGCGCGCCAGCATGTTGGGTTCGGGCCCGACACCTAGTGGAATGAGCAGCGTCGCAAGGACGAAGAACGCCAGAGGCGCGATCAGGTCGCTGCCCTGGCGCAATTGCAGCCGAAGGTCGCCGCGGAACAGGGTGAAGGCGGCGTTCATCGCCGTGCACCCCGACGCCTACCCCCTTGCGGGGGAGGTCGGCGGCGCGAAGCGCTGCCGGGTGGGGGGTGCTGGCAACGCCGTCTCGTCGACGCCGGGAAGGCGGCACCAGCACCCCCCACCCGGCCCTGCGGGCCGACCCCGGATCGGGTCCGGGGCAGGCTCTCCCCCTCAAGGGGGGAGGCGCTGTCTAGGAGCACGAAGTCCTTATTCATGCCGCCTCCGGGTCGGCCGACATCCCGACCGCGAACTGCGACAGGTCCAGCGTTCCCGCGCCCGGCAGCTCGATCGGCATGTGGGTGGCGGCGATGACGATCCCGCCGACGGCCCGATGGGCGGCCAGTGCGGCTTCGAGCGCCGCGACCGACCTGAGGTCGAGCCCGACGGTCGGTTCATCAAGCAGCCAGAGCGGAGCGCCGGAAGCGATCGTCCGGGCGAGTGCGGTGCGCCGGCGCTGGCCCGAGGACAGGAAGCGAGCGGGCAGATCTGCCAGGTCGGCGAGATCCATCTGTGCGAGCGCCGCCGCGACATGGCCGCACCGCCCGCGCAACGCGGCCCAGGCGCTGACATTTTCCGCGGTGGTGAGGACGGGCTTCAGCGCGTCCTGATGGCCCAGATAGGCAATCCGCTCGCGGTGAGAGGCAGGATCAGCGGAAACCGGTGCGCCGTCCCACTCCAGCCGGCCGGCATAGGGTTTGATCAGTCCGGCCATCAGGCGAAGCAGGCTCGACTTGCCGCTGCCGTTGGGCCCGACGAGCAGCAATGCGCCGCCGGGCGGGACCGCGAAGTCAAGATCGATGAAGACAAGCCGCTCGCTGCGACGGCACGCGAGACCGGTTCCGGCAAAGCCGCTCATGGGTGGCCGAATGCCCGGCCGGCGACCGCAGCGGAAGGGGAGTGCGGAACTGCGGTCAAGGGCGATCCAGGATCATCATTCGGGAAAAGATTTCTCTCTAGAAAGCCGGGTTTGATCGGCTTGTCAAACTGCGCTAGATGACCAGCTTTCCTTCGAATCCTCCGGCCCAATCGGCCCATCCGCTAGACAGAGGCGACCTCCCGTGAGCATTACCGGAACCGATACGCTCAAGACCCGCCGCACGCTCACCGTCGACGGCGCCGAATATGATTATTTCAGCCTGCAAGCGGCGCAGAAGGAGATCGGCGATGTATCACGCCTGCCCTTCTCGATGAAGGTGCTGCTGGAGAACCTGCTGCGCTATGAGGACGGCCGCACGGTCAGCGTCGACGATGTGAAGGCGGTATCGGAATGGCAGAAGACCCGTACCAGTGAGCGCGAGATCGCTTATCGGCCAGCCCGCGTGCTGATGCAGGACTTTACCGGTGTTCCCGGCGTGGCCGACCTGGCCGCCATGCGCAAGGCGATCGAGCGGCTGGGCAGCGACCCGGCGCGGATCAACCCGTTGTCGGCGGTCGATCTGGTGATCGACCACTCGGTGATGGTCGATTATTTCGGCTCGCCCAAATCCTTCGAAGAGAACGTCGAGCGCGAGTTCGAGCGCAACGGCGAGCGCTACGCCTTCCTGCGCTGGGGCCAGACCGCTTTCGACAATTTCCGCGTCGTTCCGCCAGGCACCGGCATCTGCCACCAGGTCAACCTGGAGTATCTGGCCCAGACCGTCTGGGTGGGCGAGGAGAAGGGCAAGAAGATCGCCTATCCCGACACGCTGGTGGGCACCGACAGCCACACCACGATGGTGAACGGCCTGGCGGTGCTGGGCTGGGGCGTCGGCGGCATCGAGGCGGAGGCGGCGATGCTCGGCCAGCCGATCTCGATGCTGATCCCCGAGGTGATCGGCTTCAAGCTGTCGGGCAAGCTGCGCGAGGGCGCGACCGCGACCGACCTGGTGCTGACCGTGACGCAGATGCTGCGCAAGAAGG
>CAZVYC010000084.1:9127-19206 GCA_964631425.1 uncultured Rhodospirillales bacterium | reverse complement strand
ATGGCTGGTCTGCTGGGTCCACAGCTGGCGGTAGAGCGGGCAGCGGTCGAGGAGGACGGCGTGCGGCGCTACGTCGACCACTGCGCCCCTGTCCAGCACCAGGATCTGGTCGCAGCGGGTCAATGACGAGAGGCGGTGGGAGACGATCACCGTGGTCCGGTCTTGGCCGATTCGCATGAGATTCGCGTTGACCAGCGCCTCGCTCTCCGGATCGAGCGCACTCGTCGGTTCGTCGAGGATCAGCACCGACGGCTCGGCGATCAGCGCGCGGGCGATCGAGAGGCGTTGCCGCTGGCCGCCCGAGAGGTTGGGCGAACCTTCCTCGATCATCGTCTCATAGCCGTTCGGCAGCTGCTCGACGAATTCCTCGGCGCCGGCCAGCCGTGCGGCCCGGATAGCGTCCTCCATCGTCAGGCCCGGGCGCGAGGCGATGATGTTGTCACGCACGGTGCCGCGGAACAGGAAATTATCCTGCAGCACCACGCCGAAATTGCGGCGGAGGTGGCGCAGATTGATCTCCCGAAGATCATGCCCGTCGATTTTCACCGAGCCATCGAAATCGCGGCTGATGCCCTGGAGCAGACGGATGAGCGTTGATTTGCCCGAACCGCTGCGCCCGACGACGCCCAGCATGGCGCCCGCCGGCACGGAGAAGCTGACGCGATCGAGCGCCGGCTTCTTGGCCCCGGGATAAGTGAAGGTGACGGACTCGAAGCTGATCGCGCCTTCGATCCGCGGCCGGACGCCCTTGGTACCCGCGTCGGGCTCGAGCGGACGGTTCAGGACCGAAGCCGCTTCACCGATGGCCGAACCAACCTCCTCGAATTCCTCGAACAGGCGGGCGAGCCCGACCAGCGGCTGTGCCACCCGGTTGCTCAGCATCATGAAGGCGAACAGCGCACCGGCGGCATAGCCGGTTGTATCCTGGAGTGCCAGATAGGCGCCGACCATCACCACGCCAACCGACATGAAGCGCTCGATCGGGGTGATGATCGTCTGCGGCCAGGAAGCCAGCTTGCCGAAATCCATCCGCGCCTTGCCGGCGAGCGCCACGCGCTCGTCCCAGATCGCCTTGCGCTCGGGCTCGAGCGCCAGCGCCTTCACCGTCTTGATGCCGAAGATGGTCTCGCCCAGCGCCGAGGCGCGGTCCGTCTCCGACGTGGAAACCCTGGCGAATACCTTCCGCAGCGGCTTCAGCGAGACCAGGATCACGAGGGAGATCAGGCCAGCCGCGCCGAGCACGAGCGCGGCCATCAACGGATTGAGGTAGAACAGGAACGGCAGCAGCACCACGAGCGTGATCAGGTCGAGGAACGTGGTGAGCAGCCGGCCGGTCAGGAATTCGCGCACCTTATGCACGTGGCCGACCTTGTGCATGGTCTCGCCGGCCGGATGGCGCTCGAAATAATCGAGCGGCAGCCGCAGCAGCCGGTTGAACACATGCAGGTTCAGCTTCGTGTCGAGCCGTGTCCCGACCACCAGCACGATCAGGCGCCTTGCATGGCCGAGCAGCGTCTCGTAGATCACGCCGATCATGAGAACGACGGCCATCAGGAGCAGGGTCGAAATGCTGTGGTGGCTCAGCACGCGATCGACCACCGTCATCACCAGAAGCGGCGGGAAGATGGTGAGGATGCTGAGCGTGATCGAGGCAAGCCCGACATCGCGTAACGAGCGCCGTTCGCCCAGGACGAGCGTAGCCAGCCAGGAGAGGTTGAACGGCGAATCCGCTTCCGCCCGGCCACGCTCGGCCCGCAGTAGCAACGCCTCACCCGACCAGACCTGCGCCAGGCGAAGCTCGTCGATCGGAACCACCTGCTCGCTGCCCGGCGCCTTGACGAGTGCGACCTCGCGCTCGGCATCCATTCCGGTCAGCAGGGCGGCGGCGCCGTCATTCAGCAGCAGGACGATCGGGCCGGCATCGCGCAGCCGCATGAGCTGCCGCCAGTCGAGCGCGGCGGCACGCGCCCACATGCCGCTCTCCTTGAGCCAGGCCGCCAGCGTGGCCGGCGCCGGGGTCTCCTCGCCCGCCTGCCCGCGATAGTCCTTGGGGTCGAGATCGATCCCGTAATAGCGAGCGGCGGCGACGACGGCGAGCAGCCGGGGATGGACCGGCTTGCGCGCCTCGGGACGGCGCGCCTGGTTGGCGCGCGCCCGATCCAGCATGTCGATGGTCATGGATCAGACCAGCGAATGGGCGAGAAGCGTGGAGAGCGTCACCGCTCCGCTGCCGTGCAAGGTCGCCACATGATGGCTCGCGCTGCCCGCCTGCCCGGTCGTGTTGATCGAGATCGTGGCATCGCTGCCGGAAAGCCCGAGCTGGATATAGTTGCTGAGGGTGCTGGTGCTTCCGTTCCAGCTGGTGCTGGCGAGCAGGCTGCGCAGGTCGAGCGTGTCGCCGTTGCTCAGCACGTAACCGTAGAGATCGGCAACGCCGCTCCCGGCTTTGGCAAGGACGATCCTGTTGTTGGTGCCGCTATCGGCGATTGTGTCGCTGCCGGAGCCTGCATAGATCGTGTTGTTGGAACCCGCGAATCGGATGTTTTCACTGCCCGAACCCGCCTTGATCGTATTACCGCCCGAAAATGCCTGGATCACATCCGAGCCCGAACCGCCGGCCAACGTATCGCCGCTGCCGTTTGCAAAAATCGTGTTCGTACCGGAGTCAACCCGGACGGTATCGCCGTTGCCGAGCCCATAGATGGTGTTCGTGCCGCCCGTCAGGTGGAACGACTGGCCCGAATTCACCGTGTATGTCTGGTTCACCACGGGGTTGGAAACGGATGAGGTCGGCGACGGCGTGCTCGCCGCGGGCGCGACCGAGTTGGCCGTGGTTGCCGTCATTGCGGTCGAAGCCGAAATTGCGGTCGACGCTGCGTTGACCGTGATGCCGATCGTCTTTGTAGCTTCCACCCCGGCCTGGTCCCAGACATCGACAGTGACTTGCGCGCTGCCAGTCTTGGCGTCCGAGAAAGTCAGCGTAGCAAGGTCGGCGTTGATCTGGGCCAAGGCCCCGGACACGTGAATGCCTGCAGTACCCGAGCCGCTCAGCAGATTGCCGGACCCATCCTTGCCGGAAACCGTCCCGGCACTGGTTGCAACGTTGAGCGCGAGCGTACCGCCGGCCGTCGCCGCCCAAGGATCGGCAACGCTGACGCCGGTAAGCGCGACCGCGCTGGCGGTGGTGGCCGTCACCGTCGCCGGCACGGTTACCACGGTGCTGGGCGGCGGATTGACCGTGACGCCGATCGTCTTGGTGCCTTCGACCCCGGCCTGATCCCAGACATCGACGGTGACTTGCGCGTTGCCGGTTGTGGCATCTGCGAAGGTCAGCGTGGCGAGCTCGGCGTTGATCTGGGCCAAGGTCCCGGATACGTGAATGCCAGAGGTGCCCGAACCGCTCACGAGGTTGCCGGACGCATCCTTGGCGGAAACGGTCCCGGCCGTCGTCGTGACGTTGAGTGCCAGCGTGCCGCCGGCCGCCGCCGCCCAGGGATCGGAGATGCTGATACCGGAGAACGCGAGGCCGGCTCCCGCCGTTACCGTTTGCGCCCCCGGGACAGTGACAACTGGATTCGGGGCCGACGCTGTGGTCGAGGTCGTCCCGGACGCGGTCGCTAAGGACGAGCTCGATGAGGTCGAGGTGCTCGAGGTCGAACCGGTCGAGGCCGTTGAGCTCGCGCCGTTCGAGCTCGTGCCGTTTACCGTGACGCCGATAGCCTTGGTCGTCTCTACGCCGGCCTGGTCCCAGACATCGACGTTGACTTGCGCAGTCCCGGCGGTGGCGTCCGAAAAGGTCAGTGTGCCGAGCTCGGCGTTGATCTGGGCCAAGGTCCCGGACACATGAATGCCCGACGTGCCCGAGCCGCTCAGCAGCTTGCCCGATGCATCCTTGCCGGAGACCGTCCCTGTCGTCGTGGTGATGTTGAGCGCCAGCGTGCCGCCGACCGTCGCCGCCCACGGATCGGAAATGCTGATCCCGGTGAGGGCGAGCGTGCTGCCCGCGGTCATTGTCTGCACGCCGGGGACAGTGACCACCGGATCGGGAGTCGTCGATGCGGCCGACGAGGACGAGGTTGTGCCCGTCGTTGTGGTGCCGGTTGTGCCGGATGATGACCCTGACGAAGCCGTGGCCGAGCCGGAGCCAGTCGACGTCGTGGTCGAGCTCGCGCTGGACGGCGTGATCTCGACGATGACCGGATAGGTCGGCACGTCGATCGTGACGGAGGTGGCGGTGGAATATGTCGCGATCGCCGTCGTACCGGTCATCGGGTCATAGACTTTGACCGTCTGCGCCGCACTGCCGAGCGTCAGCGTCACGTTGTGCGCCGCGTCGGTTTCGTTCCACAGGACCAACTCGAACGTCCCGTTCGACTTCTCCATCAGCAGCGACTGGTCGTTGGCCGTCGTACCGGTAAGGCCATAGGTCAGCGAGCCGGTTGTGCTTGCGGTTGTGTCGGCGAGAATTGTCGTCAGGTCATGCAAGGCGGTGCCGGCCTGCTTGGCCGTGCCGTCCTGATTCATCAACCCGAAATTGCCCGAGCCGTCGTCGAATAGCGCGTAGAAATACATTTTTGTATCGCCGTCCTTGATACCGTCGAATACGGCGTCGAGGGTGAAGCGGGCTTGATCGTACTGGCTGAAGGTCGAGGTATCCCAGCCGATCTCGGTCGTGATGACCGGGCGCGAGCTGGCGGCCAACAGCGCATCGCTGTTAAGCGTCTGAATGGTCGAACCAGTGGTGCTGCCGGCCATCGGATAGGTGTGGGCATTCGCATAATCGGCATAGGCGGACAGATCGCCCACCTTGTCGTAATCGCCATGCCAGTTGTTCGTGGCGGTCCACCCTGAACCGAAGCTCATGTTGATGACCGGAAGGCCGAGCGCATGCGCGGTGGCGTAGACCTGCTGCTGAAAGCTTGCCGTCCAGGCGATTGAGTTGCCGCTGCTGGTTGCATACGAATTGTCGTTCTCGTCGCCGCCCTCGACGAAGTTCAGGATGCCCTGGCTGGCGAGTTGCGAAATGTAGCTGAGGTCCGTCTGGTCGCTGGTCGGGCTGCCCTCCGTCATATAGTCGTCGAACTTGGCGCCGGTCGCATTGGCGACCTGCTGCCATGTGCCGTTCACGCCCAGCGTGTTCGGATTGTCCGCGGAATCACGAAGATTCTTGATGCCGAGATAGTTGATCGCCGCTTCCGTGACCGACAGATTCTGATAGCCATAATTGTTGAAGTCGATATGCGTATTGATGCCAATCGAATTCAAAACAGAAGACGCACTGATGGCTTTTACGGTAGTCAATGCCATGATGATCCCTCATCCGTTAGGTGGCGATTTAAATATCGCAATGTCTAGAAAAGAGGCAGATAGGTCTTGTACGTACTAAGATTTGTCTTAGCGATGCGAGCTTTTGCGCTATATTTATGTCATATCAATCAGAACCGACATGACCCGAGCGTGGTCTGACTTATCACTCCGCCCGCAGGATAGGTAACCGGTAGATGGTTAAAGTGGCGTTATCCCGTCGCGATATAGCCATGAAGCCATAGGACTCGGCAAGATCTTTATAAAACAGTTTTCTCTGCTACTTTAGCTTAAAAACAATATCTCTTAGTGAATTTATAAAACAGCTTTGTTGCGTTGAATTATTCTACATTATTACTGTGAAGAACCAATTCGCGCTGAGTTTGTATATAGATGCTTGCTATCGCGGCAGCGCTGCCAACAGGCAAATCGGCAGAATTTCGGGCCCGCAAGCCGAAGCTCATGAAAAAATTGTTTAACACCAAGGATTACACTTCCCCCGAAATAACCCTCATATGGGGCTACAAGCGCCTCGCGGCACTGGACTCAGGGTCCGTATTGATCCCTGACCGTATTGCTCCCCGGATTGTTATTACATAACATACGTAAATGAGCATGCCTCGGGGCGAACGTCCTCTTGATGTCGATGGAGAGAATCCTGGCCCTGGTACTGATCATCGATGATGACGAGTCCATGCGCCGCATGATCCGTCGTATCCTGGAGCCCACCGCCCATGACGTCATCGAGGCGCCGGAGGGTCGGATCGGAGTCCAGCTGTTCGCCGATCGAAGACCGGACATCATCATTACGGATATTATAATGCCCGGTAAGGAAGGCATCGAAACAATCCTGGACATCCGCAAGTCCGATCCCACCATCGGAATAATTGCCATTTCGGGCGGCGGCATCGATATCGGCCGAAACTATCTTGGACTGGCCGGGCGCATCGGCGCGTCCGCGGTGCTGGCCAAGCCGTTTCGCGCCTGTGAGCTGAGTGGCTTGGTCGAAGAGGTTCTCGTCCGATCGCGCGGTCAGTCCGGCTGATCCAGAACCTCGCGCAAGCCCTACCCCGCCAGGGACTGCACCCAGGCGGCAATCGCAAGCCATGTCCCGCTCGTTCCCGCTGCCGTGGTCAGCAGTTGCTCCCCCAGCACCATTGCGCCGCCGATCAGATAGACCGGGTGCGGCCGGCCGCGCGTGCGCCAGTCGAACACCATCGCCGCGACGATCAGCAGGTCGGCGGCGACGCCGGGCGCCACCTGGGATGCCACGGCTGGCGGCCCGGCCCCGGCCGGCGCCGTCGTCACCCGCCACACCCGGAAAAGCGCCGCGTGCATCAGCGGGATCATCGCCACCAGCATCAGCCGCTTGTGCACCTCGGCGCGCCGGACCTTGACGATCGCAAGGGCGAAGATCGCCACGAACACCACCAGCGCGCCCAGCGGCACGATGGCGAATTCCCGAGCTTGGTCCGCCACGCCCGCGGCCGCTCCGTTCTTCATCGCGTTGATCGTCGCCAGCAGGACCGAGATCGCCATCGCGGTGGCCAGCGAAATCCCCGCCATTCCCCAGCTGCGATGATCGGGCGTCCGCCCGGCCGCGACCAGCGCGGTCTGGGCCAAGAAGAACAGGGTCCAGATGAAAAACAGGGCGCCATGGATATGCACGATCGGCGCGGCATGGAATCGTCCAGCCGCGAGCTGCGCCCAATAGGTCGGCACGAATCCGCCGAACGCGATCAGCACGAACAACCCTGCCATCCCGACATAAAACCGGTTGCGGGCCCGCTCGGCCCTCATCGCCGCTGCGACCATGATTCCCCCCGGGTTTCGCCTTATCGGCGTTTGTTAGCGTCAGGATTCCACACGTGGCGGCCGGTGTCCAAGGGAAATCACGCCCCGTCTGGTCCCTTGCAGGGTTGAGGGCACCCAACTGCGTGCGCTGTCGCCGCCGTGCACTATATTAGGATATTAGGACGTTGCGGGCGCCCGTCGCTGACGACGACGCTCGCCGCGAGACATTTCCGCCCCTCAACAGGAGAAACGACATGACCGAATCCACCGAACGCGCGATCCTGGCCGGCGGGTGCTTCTGGGGCGTGCAGGAGCTGATGCGCCACTATCCGGGTGTGATCTCCACCCGGGTAGGCTATTCCGGCGGCGACGTCCCCAATGCCACCTATCGCAACCACGGCACCCACGCCGAGGCTATCGAAATCCTCTTCAATCCGCGCCTGATCAGCTATCGCGAGCTGCTGGAGAAATTCTTTCAGCTGCACGACCCGACGACCCTGAACCGCCAGGGCAACGACCGGGGCACCAGCTATCGCTCGGCCATCTTCTACACAACGCCGGAGCAGAAGCGGGTGGCGGAAGAAACCATCGCCGACGTCGACGCCTCAGGCCTCTGGCCGGGCAAGGTGGTGACTGAAGTGGCCCCCGCCGGCCCGTTCTGGGAGGCCGAGCCCGAGCACCAGGACTATCTGCAGCGTATCCCACACGGCTACACTTGCCATTTCGTCCGCCCCAACTGGAAGCTGCCGAGCCGGACGGAGGCGCGTAAGGCGGGCTGACCGGCAGGCCGGCTGTCGGCGGAGGCGATCCGGAATCCGGATTTGCAGTGCCCCGTGGCGCATCCCGACGCCTCTGATTAGCCGGCGGCCTTGCTGGGGCATTCGAAGACAGCAGCGGCTTGAAGCGTTCGGCACGGTTGCTCTTATACCGGCGCGACTTCCCATTACGTGCACGGCCGAAATGGCGGCGGCGTGGAGCGGTGGCGGCCGCGACCCGGCTATTTCCGGCGCCGAAACCAGCATTTGTCTGATCGCGCCTGTCGAGGAAATCGCCGGCGATCCCGATCGCCCCGAAGTTACTCTTAAGCTCAAAATCTTCGTGTGCGGGGGACCCCGGAAAACTGATTTATTTATAGATGGACTACCGCACTGCAAAGTTTGGTGGCTATACCCGAATCCGCAGCAAGATGGACGGATCACCATTGACGTTCCGATGCGCTGTGCGGCGGAACTATTTGGCCAGACAAGCGTTTTTGGAGCGCCGTCGGAGATTTAGGCCTTATGGCAGAGAATTGGGAGAACACCCATGAGACATTTCTTGACCGTCGCGCTCGCCACCACCGCTTTGCTCGCAGCGGCTCCGTCATTCGGGCAGTCGACCGAAGACGCGTTGCGTGGATTTCGTTCCTTGCTGCAGGGGCAGCAGGTCAATCCGTATGAGCAAGATCTGAACGACCAGGAGCGCCGCCTGACGGATTTGGTCGAAGAGAGCGCCAGAGACGGGCGAATCGGTCACCGCGAGGCGGATCGCGCCTTTGAGGAACTGCGCACGATCCGGGGGGAGGAGGACGATCTGCGCCGTCGCGATGAGGGGCAATTGACGCCGGGCGACCATGACTATATCCGCGACCGCCTGGTTCATCTCGACCGCGAGATCGACCAGATGCGGGAAGCCGGCGGTCCCCGGGAAGACGAGCAGGGAGACCGCCACGATATATGGCGCGGGGCGCCGGCCAGCTTCCATGAGAGAGAAGAATGGCTGGAACAACGGATTCGCCGCGGGATGGAGGACGGTTCGCTGGACCGAGACGAGGCGCGCCGCGGATTCGACCAGCTCCGCGCGATCCGCCTGACTGAGGAGGATATGCGGCGAGACCATGGCCGCCTGACCGATGACGATCGGGCCGACCTTGACCAACAGCTTGATGGTCTAGGCCGCCAGCTTCGCTGGAACCGAATGAGTCGCAATTAGACTCAAGCGGATCGCGGTCAGGAACTCACCCGATCACATGATCCGCCTGCCGGCGTAAGATCATGGAGCGGGACGCGATCTGCCGTGATCGTATCCCGGAATCGGGGCAACGACACCCAAGCCCGAGAAACAGAGAGGCGAGGCAGCTCGGCCCACCTCGCCTCACCACGGTTCAGGGGTGAATATCAGCTAAAGTTTGATTTCCCGAGATGGTTGACGCCGTAGACAGTGATTGACGTGCCGTCCTGGAGGTTCAGAACGACATGCGCGCCCGCCCCAGCGTAATCTACCTGGTTGGCGATCGCTGTCTTGACGTTGTAGCCGTCCAGATCGATCTTGTCGCGCGTGGCGTCGAAGCCAACGATCAACGTGTTTCCGCCACCGGCGGTGGTGTCGAATTCGAACGTGACATGACCGCTCCCGCCCACCATCGTGGCATTGCCCGTGCCGCCGACGAACGTGTCGTTACCCCCCAGGTTGACGAAGGTGACCGCGCCCGCGCCGGCCATTGTGCCCGCCTCGAACCGGTCGCCCTGGCCGCCATACCCGCCGTAAGCGAACCCCCCGCCCGCTCCCGCGATGACCGTGTCGCCCTGGCTGCCTGCACCAAAGAAGGTGAACGCACCGCTGCCGCCGTACACCGTGGCGTGGGTTCCGCTGACCCCCTCGCCGCCGCCCGCCGCACCGAACCCGATCGTGTCGTTCGTCGACGCGCCGAGGTGGAGCGAAATGCTGTCGCCGCTAACGTTGATCTGCGTGTTGGCGCCGGCCAGCGTCGCGGACGAATGGCTGACGTCCGCCCCGAAGCTCACCGTGCTGTTGCTGCCGAGCCCGAAGTGGTACTGGCCGTGACTGACATGACCTTCCACGTCGACCGTGGTCGAGGTGCCGCCCGTCACCGTCGCAACCTTGTCGGTCAACGTGACGGTATCGTTGGCCGACCCGGCGAGGTTGAGCGAGATGCTGTCGCCGGCAACGTCGATTTGCGTGTTGGCACCGGCCAGCGTCGC
>CAZVYC010000084.1:0-9117 GCA_964631425.1 uncultured Rhodospirillales bacterium | reverse complement strand
CTCGACCGTGGTCGAGGCGCCAGCCGTCACCGTCGCATACTGGTCGGTCAGCGCCACGGTATCGTTGCTTCCGCCCAGCACGGTCGCGGATTCGTAGTTGCCAGTCAGGTTGACCAAGTTATGCCCGGCGCCGAGGAAGGCGTTGACCGCTGAGGCGATACCCGACACGTCGACGGTATCGTTGCCGTTGCCGCCGATGACCAGCCCGCTCGCCATCACTTTGAAGTCGTCGCCGGCATTGTTACCGACGAAGAACGACGTGAAGCTGTCCCCCACCAGAGTATCTCGCCCGGTGCCGTTTTCGACCAGCCCCTCGACATTTGGGGTGGTCGTAAGGGTGTGCGCACCAGACTTGGTGTCGACAATGTAGTTGAACGAATCAGGAGAGCCCGTCTGGCCGGGCTTCAACTCCACAGAATTGGTGAACAAACTGGAGAGCTCATTGATCTGAGCTGTCAGAGCGAGAGCCGCTCCACTTCCGGCCGTGATGGTAGCCTGTCCCCCACCAGGGAGAGAAACAATATCGACCATGCGAACCCCCGTGATCTGAATGGAGTAATCCATTGATATACTACGCTGCAGCGCAACGCAACGTGGTTCTTGTTAACGTCCTGTTATGAAACTATGTTGACAGAATAAAACTAAAATAGGGCTAAATTGATCTGTTTTGCCATGAATCGGCTTTCTATTGTCACAGCATGCATATAGACTCCGCGGGGTAGCTGATCTCTGGGAAATCGATAAGCCAAACGCGGGCAAATCCGCCGCCATTGGGCGGCGCCCCGTGAGGTAGAATTGTAGCTATTCCAATTCATGTGATTGGAATACGTTCTGGAATGAGGTGTTTGGAAGGGCTTTCCTGAGCATTCCCGCTCGCTATTCAACGCGGCGGCAATTGCCTGACGAATCTTCTTCAAGCCCGCGGACCATGCCTGCCGCCGCGCGAATTCGGTGACAATTTCGGAATGACAATTCGGTGACGAAGTTGGGTAACTGTAATTCGCATCGGCCGTGGCCGAGCCCATCTCGCCGGCCGCGACGGCCCGGCGATCAAGGCCGCCGTACGCGAGTGGCTCGGCAATTTTGCCGCCTTTGTGGCCGAACCGTTCGACGAAGGTGCGCCTAACGCCCGCGCGCAGATCGAAAGCCACCGGTTTTTCGGGGAATTCTAGCCGGACGGCACGACGTTTGTTCAGGGCAAATGCGGATCTCTGCCCGACGGTCTGCTCCCCAAGCTGGGCTGGGCAAATAGGCGGTTACGCAGGCGATCTGGAGAAGGTAGATGGGACGAGCATCCCCTCCTGCTTCAGTTGCCCGGCGTCGGCCCGATCGAACGCAGCTTCAGCCCCGCGAACCTCTGAACCCTGCGCGTCAGGCAGTCGCGGCGGCTCCCGGCGCCCTTGTGCCGCGCAGCAGGCAAGCCCGCTTGCGGTACGGGAGGACGAAGGGGCTGTCCCACTCGTCCAAGATCTCGCAATCCTCATTGAAGGGCGGCAGGTCCAGCCGCAATGGCCGATAGCCGCCTCGCTCGATGTCGCCGTTCAGGTTGTCCTCAGGCTGGATGGCGTTGACGATGAGTATATAGGAAAACTGCTCCTTGAACATCGCCAGGTAATGCAATACGTCGTCCGTCGGCAGGTGCTGCAGCACGTCCTTGCAGATCAGCAGATCCGCTGATCGCGGCTTGGTGCCTTCCACCAGGGTGTGAAAGCGGATGTTGGGCGCGCTGTAGGCGTTCTGATTACATTCGATCACGCCGGCGACCACGTCGTAACCGTCGTACGTAATGCCGCTCCAGTCGACGAGCTTTGCATAATTCCAGAAGGCGCAGCCGAATTCGACAACCGACGCGGCATTGAAACGGCGAATCGTGCTCTGTATCAGCGCAGCGATCCGTTCCTGGAGCTCCGGATCAGGCGGTATCAGACTGAGGTTCCAGAGGTCTTTCGCATAGACTTCCGTAAATGCGGCCTTCGCCAGGTCGATCCTTGCAATCATTCCGCGCGCTCCCTACCAAGGCCGAAATCGCCGCCCGCACGACGCCTTCTCTTTTAATGGGTTTATACTTACCCAGGAATCGTAGAGCGGGAAACCGCAGAGCATTCCGCGCCCGGCGCTAACTGACCACTCCCGCGAATCTTGGGACGCGCGTGATCCGAAACAGGCCTGCCTTCACCGCCGGATAAATACCTCGGGATCGTCCAGCACCATCGGGAAGGCCCATAGCGGCTTAGCGCCGTGCTTCATCGCCTCGTCCGCGACCGCCATATAGGGTGCGCACAACGCACCCCATTCGGCGATGAGCGCCTTCGTTACGTCCGAATCCGGATCGAGCGGCAACGCCGCCTCCATGCGGGCGTTGTAATCCACCCACGCTGCCGCGAAAGCTTCATGATCGAAGTCGTGCCCGAGCCTTTGCTTGGCGGCGCGCCATTCTGCCAGTTCGGCCGGGGTAAAACAGTCGGCGAGAACGCGTTTCCAGGCTTGTCCGGTCATCCTCCCCTCCTTCTATAACCATGGCCGATCATGACCGACACTCCTCCCTCAAATGCCGATGCTTCCCGATCGGCCCGCATCGAACGGGAACACATTCCACTCGACGCCGACAAGGGATACGATGCGGCCGACTTCGTCGAGGAGTTGCGGACGATGGCTCGCATGTGGCGCAGATCACCAGCGGACCGCGTTTGGCGGGTCGACGGGCGGACGACCCGGCATTGGGGGTATGAGGGCACCACAAACCTCGTTAGATTGCCCAAGCTCCTGGCCGAGACAGCATGATGACCGCGAGAGACTGCCAGATCATCGGCAAGTGGCGGATCGTCGAGGCCGATCTGTGGGATCGCTGCTATCTCGACCTTGTCGAGCCGGCCTATCTCCAGATCGGCGCAGACGGATGGGCCGAGATTGCCTTCGGCGTCGCCATCGCCGGCGGCCAACTGGAATACTCCCGCACCATCGTGTTCTTTCGCTTCAACGGCTTCGACGAAGGCGATGATATGTCTGGCGACGTCTCTGCCGAGCTTCAGGACGACGGCACCATCGAGATCGAGCTATCTTTCGGCAACGGCGACGATGCCATTTTCATTGGTCGTAAAATGTGACTTTTTCCACAGCCTGAAAAGAAACGCGCGGATCTTATAGTTGCACGATGGCATAGAATCATGCTTTGTAGTTTGTAGCAGAGTTTCTGACCTCAGATCTCAAAGAAGACGAATCGCCTTTCGGAGTATAAGAAACACCGCCTCTTTAGGATAGAATGCCTCGGCGTCGGATCGAACTGGCAGATTATGATGTCGCCGCGGGAGGTCGATTATGTCGGCAACCAAGTTCGCGTTTGATAAAGCGATAGCCGCTTTTCTGGTCGCGGCATTTCCCCTCGCCGGTCCTGCCCGGGCACAGGATCCTCGGAGCGCGCTGCCAAGCATACTCGATGCAGCAGACCGTATTTGTAGTGTCGTAAAGGCGGAGGGCACATCTCAAGACGTGACGGTCACAGGCGAGATAAGAGCGGAGGTGGATGGTTTACTGAAAAAACTGGCTGATCTTGGCATCAGCGGACAGGGTTCCTACACGACTGATTCCTATGTCGGCGTTCTCCAGGCGGACCTGCCAAATACAATAAAGAATATTTCGGATTGCAAGCTGCAGGTCTTTAACAAATTAGTGGATGTTATGCTTCCCAAGTCGGCGACACCTGATAAGGATAGCAACACCGAAAGGGAATCTGGTCCAATTTTCATCAGTCTGCCGCCCTCGGATTCACCGTGCGATGTCAACTTCGTCATTGAAATGGCCGGGAAAAGGATCATTCCAAACATTCCTCTCTACCGCGTGTCCAATATCCGCCTTGGGTCGGCCAGCTGGGTCATCAAAGGTACCGTTCAATGTATGGATGGCTCGTTTTGTGAGTCCGATTCCGACCAGCAATCGGGAGACATCATGTTGCGCGCCAATGCGACCTATACATTCAGATGGGCTGTTGTCCCGGGTTCTCCTAAAGGATCGGAGTGCGAGTTTTCTCTGGAGGGATGATGTCGCAGAGAGTCATCGCACCCGCACGGCCGCGGAATTTTAGCCCGGAGGAAGACTCGAGGTTTATTCAGGGCAATGCGAATCTCTGGCCGACGGTCTGCTCGGACACAGCCCACACCCGTTCCGCGACCTCGAGGTCCAGCGCCTCTTCGATCACGCCGGCGGCGCCGAAATCGCCGGACGGGATGTGCGGGGCCAAGCCGCAATCCTCGAGATACTGGCCGCTGATCCCGTCCAACGCCGGGTGAACCGCGGCCCACATCGCCGTCGCCGCGCCTTGCGAGTGGGTCTTTTCCGGCGAGCCGCTAGCGGCGGACCACGCCATCGCCTGGGCGGCGGCCTCCTCCCCCAGATCCCGGAACACGTCGGTGCGGATCGCCCCGGGATGCACGGCGTTGGCGGTGATGCCGGTGCCCTTGAGCCGCCGCGTCAGCGCGACCGCGAACAGCACGTTGGCGCGCTTCGACTGGCAATAGGCCAGATAGTATTCGTAAGGACGGTTGGCGAAGTTGGGGTCGTCCAGGTCCAGCCCGGGCAATCGGTGCCCGGCCGAGCTCATCACGACGATCCGCGCCGGCGCCGCGGCCTTCAGCGCCGGATAGAGCAGGTTGGTGAGCAGGAACGGACCGATATGGTTCACCGCCCAATGATGCTCCAGCCCATCCGGGGTGAGGCGCAGTGGCCCGCCCATCACCCCGGCATTGTTGATCAGCACGTCGATCCGAGGATATGCGGCCAGGATCTCCGCTGCGCCGCGCCTGACGCTCGCCATCTCCCCCAGATCGAGCGTGACGAGGCCGAGCCTGGCGTCCGGCTGCGCCTTCCTGATCCGCGCCGCGGCCTGTTCATTCTTCTCTGCGTTGCGCGCGACCATGACGATTCCGGCCCCTGCCCCCGCCAGGACCCGCGCCATCTCGAACCCGAGCCCGCCCGAGCTGCCGGTCACGACGATGGTCTTGCCGGAGAGATCGAGCCCTTCGACGATTTCCTCGCTGGTCGTGCGTGCGTTGAACGTCATGCGGTGTTCCCCTGGATGTGCATTGGTTGAGGCAGGAGAAAGCATATCGGCGGCGGGCGGTCCATGCAGAAAGGATCGGGGTGAAAGGTTCGCCGCTTCCGATCGAACGGTCTGTCAGCCAGCCCCGAGGAGCCGCCGCGGCGCAAATCTCTTACAAGAGCACATTTTTTGTTCTATAAGGAACATATACCGAACTTGTCGTGTCGCATGTTTTGGCCGAACCAAATATTTAGATTGGTTTGGGAGCCGACTGAGCCCGGCCTTTTTTGCGGCACCGGTGAGGTGACGCTCGGCGGGGTGCCCATCATAATAGAAACCGGTTCTGGCTTTGAACCGCGTTCGGTAAACGACCTGCAACGGATTTTTAATGCCGCTTACGGACCGGGTTCCAGCATTGATGCTGAATCCCGCCTTGCTGGGCTCTGGTCTGTAGCCCGTGCACTCGACGAAGGCGACATGCTCCGCGCGACGATCACGAGCTTAACGCTTCGTCTGCCAGAAATTCAGCCTTTTGGCATGTCCCGCCTGTCCGAAATCATCCGACAATAAAGTATGATGTCGAGCAGCCACGCGACTGGCGCGGAAGGTGGACGGCAGGCAACCAAACTTCAGATGCCGGGGCGGACGAGTCGACTGCTTCAACTTCTTCAGATGGCATCAAGCCAGATCCCCTTTCAGACCCCAGAGCCAACCATTGGCCAGACTCTCACCAGGGCAGTCCGAACATCACACCGGTTCAGTTTGCCGTGCCGCTGTCGCCCGTTGCGCCAATTGCCGGCGCGACTCTGGGAAGGCCAAAACCGAAGGACGACGACGATTATTTGTTTCCGCCTTCCGTTCCGTATCCCGGTGTGGGGCCCACGCCAAATGATAACGTGGATGCCAACAGCCAGGCAGCCGCAAACGAAAATACGCCCCGAGCATGTCCCGACCCGAGTTATGAACCAAGTTCGGTAGGCCGAACACCTGCACAGCTTCGTTATCAGGTTCAGATCAACCAACTCCCCTTGGGATATCATGTGATGCTGAACGGCATCGGCTATGACGGTTGCCGAGAAAGCGATCAGACGATGCTCGAGGAAAAATATGGCACACCTTGGTACATCTATTTACCTCAAAAAGAACTCCAAACTTAAAGGAATATGAAAAAATGGTAGATCAAGCATTCTGGCAACATAGTGTCAGGCGGGAGGCGCGTCGAGTGGCACTTCGCTGATGCACGACTTTCTTGGTACTGGGGAAAGGAATTCAAGCGCCTTGGGTATAGCAATATCACCGTGACGTAAACGCCGTATAGTGAGACGTTCAATTATAATTTGGACAAGATTTTGATTATTCGGAATAGTCTGGCTTAATGAATCGATGGACAAACGTTATGAGCTTTTCGATAAGCCTTCAATCCTTCGAGAATGGCGATATTTCTAAATTCAGGCGCTCCGTTGCCTGGGACATTTTTGGTCCTAAAGCCGTAGTGATAATACCGCGTATGTCTCTTTTGCAGCATTTTGATCTGGATCAAAGTCCGGCGAGATCGCTTGAGCTACGGGTTATGGTCAACGCAGCCGCGGTCGCCTGATTTGAAGAGGACATACGAGACGCCGCTCCTGCGAATATTGAAACCAGGGAGCGTCTCATTGCAAGCATTTGGCTTTCCCCGCTCGGCCGACTGTGTGCAGAGTCCCGTAATTCGCCGCCCCGCCCGAATAGCATGTGCAAGCGGAAACGCCGATCCGGCTGCCTCCGCCTACCAGCAGATCGAAGGCGGCCCGCCTATCGGGCCGGCGGGAATACTATACCGAAGTATAGTGGACCGCGCCATTAGTTGTTCTCTTCCCCTGCTGAAGTGAAATAGCGTCCCACTACCTGTGCAGTGGAAGTAAACCGGGTTACTGAATATTCTCCATTTAAATGCTGTTACTGATATGGGCATTATCGGCAGAGGAGAGTGCCATGAGGAATGAAAAGAGCAAGGCACATCGGGTCAGCGGGGGAATCGCCAACAAGGCGGCCGCTGCCTACCTGACAAGACGAGGCAAGAGGACGCGGAGTGAGCCTCGAAGGCTTCACCCGTCCGCGGCACTGGCTGTCGTCTTCTCCTTCGGCGCTATCGTCGGCAGCGGCACGCCTGCATTGGCGCAGAACGCCAGCAGTCAACAGCAACCCGATTCACTGTCGCGAGATGCCGCCGGGGCCGGCAACGCCGGAACCGGAGCTCAATCCCCCCAACTCGCCGTCCAGATAAATAATCCGGTAACGGATCTGTGGTTGATCGAGACCGAGTTCGACAACATCAAGCTTGAGAACGACCCGCGCAGCCCGTTCAGCGGCAAATGGGCCAACGCCTTCTATATGCAGCCCGTGCTGCCGGTTAAGCTGACCGAAGATCTGAGCCTCATCACGCGTCCCGTAATTCCCGTCTACCAGAGCGTGCCGGTCCCCACGGGGCCGACGACGTCCCATCGAAGGACGGATTTCGGTGACATCGTTCTGGCGCAGGTGCTTTCACCTCAGCTTCCCAAGCCCTGGATCATTGCCGCGGGGCCTACCTGGATTTTTCCGTCGGCCGGCTCGCGTGCGACCGGACAGGGCAAGTGGCAGGCCGGCCCCGCGGTCGGGGGCGGTGTGGTCACGGACAAATATATAGTGGCCGGACTGGTGCAGCAGTGGTGGTCTTTTGCGGGCGATAGCGGCCGCCCCGCGACCAATCAACTGGCGATCCTGCCCAAGATCTATGCCTTTTGGGGCGACGGCTGGAGTGTCGGCTACGCGGGCCAGATTCAAGCCGACTGGACGGCGCGTAGCGGCGATCGGTGGACGGTGCCGATGGGCCTGGCGCTCGGCAAGGTGGTCCACCTCGGAATCCTGCCGGTTCAGCTCCGCTTGGGTGGTGACTACTACCCGGTCAGGCCTCAATTCGGCCCCAAATGGAATGTCCAGCTTCAGATCACGCCGATCATTCCAAGGCTGATCCAGGAAGCAATCTTTCAGTGAAGAGTCTCATCAAAGGAGAGGTCCCATGTTGTTCTACCAATCAGTCTCATTATATGCAGTTATCGGGTGGTTTGCTTTATTGGGCGTTTCGATCGGGCTTAACGAACTGTGCCGGAACAGCAAATGGTTCTCGCTGGTAATGTTTCTTGCTCTGCCGGCGGTACTGACCGTCGCAGTATGGCCGCACACCGCCGGCCCCGGTACAACCATGGGCGTCTGGTTTTACTGGGTTAAGACCTATTCCGTCCTGGCCGGGTGCTTGGGCTTCATGGCGATCAGATTCATCCCGGCTCTGGCCAAGAACAAATACGTCCTCTTCTTCCCGGCCTTAATCCTGGCCGCGAATATCGCAGAAGCGGTCGTCCGTGACTTCCAGGTCTATGGCCTCCACGCCACCGCTCAGGTGGTTGACGGCTGGCGCCTGACGAGCGGTCCATGGAACATCATGAACGGCATTGCCGGCATCCTGAATATCGTCACCCTTTCGGGCTGGGCCGGGATTTTCATCACCAAGGACAAGACGAAGGACATGATCTGGCCAGACATGCTCTGGTTCTGGGTGCTTGCCTACGACGTCTGGAATTACGCCTATGGCTACAACTGCGTTGGCGATCAGTCCTTCTACTCGGGGCTGTGCATGCTCGCGGCCTGCACCATCCCCGCGCTGACGTGGCGCAAGGGCGCTTATCTGCAGCACCGCGCGCACACCCTCGCCTACTGGATGATGCTGTGCATGAGCACGTCGTTCTTCTTCGACAATTCGGTGTTTGCGGTGAAGGCATCGCTCAACCCCGTGGCCCTGTTCATCGTCAGCGCTCTGGCGCTCGCCGTGAACGTGGCAGTCTTCGTGTACCACTTCGCCAAGGTCATTCGGTACAAGCGCAACATCGCGCTCGGGGTGCACTTCGACCTCGGTGAGTACAAGGAACTGGACGCCGAGCGCTTGGCCCCTGCGGCAAGCATTCATACCGGCCTCAGTCAGGTTGCGTAGGAGCCGGTTCGGTCACCAAACCGGCTGCCCTGCCCGCAGATCCACGCGGGCAGGGCAGTAACGGATAACAGAGGTTCCACTG
>CAZVYC010000083.1:0-19267 GCA_964631425.1 uncultured Rhodospirillales bacterium | reverse complement strand
AGGCCAGCGCCCGGGCGATCTCGACACGGCGCCGCTCGCCGCCCGACAGCGCCAGCGATGGCGTGCGGCGCAGGTGAGAGATCGAGAACTCGGCCAGAAGGTCATCCAGCATCGCCTCACGCATGTCGCGTTCGGGTTCGACCACCTCCAGCACCGCGCGGACATTCGCCTCCACCGTCAGCCCGCGGAAGATCGAGGCTTCCTGCGGCAGGTAGCCGATGCCCAGGCGCGAGCGGCGATACATCGGCAAGTGGGTAATATCGGTCCCGTCCAGCGTAATCGCGCCGGTGTCGGCGCCGATCAGCCCGGTGATGATGTAGAAGCAGGTCGTCTTGCCGGCGCCGTTGGGGCCGAGCAGCCCGACCGCCTCGCCGCGCTGGACCGAGACCGTGACGTCGCGCAGCACCGGCCGGCGCTTGAAGCGTTTGCCCAGGTGTGACGCGACGAGGCCCGCATTGGCAGCAACCAGGCGCGGGCCGGCCGCCGCTGCGGTTTCGAGTTGAGCGGCCGCGTCCATCAATGCTTGCCCGACGATTTGCTCTGGTCGGACACGCCATTGTTCTGGTTGCTGGTTTGGGCATTGGCCCGCACGAAAAGTCCCAGAACGCGCTGCCCCGCCCCCGGGAAGACTTGGCTGATCCCTGTCTTCATGTCCACGTCCGCACTTTCGCCCTCGATCTCGCTCTCGCCGCGCGTGGCTTTGACGTTGCCGAACAGCACGGTCCGATCGGCCTCGAGGTCATAGGTGCCCTCGTCGCCATGAACAATGTCGGTCAAAGTTGTGACCACAACATGGCCTTTGGCTGCGATCGTCTTCAGCTCGTCCTGTCCCTTCGCGTCCTTGGCGAAATTGCCGGCGATCACATCTCCGGCAAGTGTGCTGCCGTTCACCTTGACGATCAGCGCGTTGCCGCGGGCGACCGCCATGTCCTTGTCTTGCCAATATTCCAGGGTGTCGCGCGCCGTGATGACCTCCATCAGGTCCGAGCCCTTGAGGTTCTTTCCGGTCAGCACGAAGACCGATTTGTCCTTGTCGTACTCGGCGTGGTCGCCCCAGGCGTCCCGCTCGCCGGACAGGACGTGGACGTTGCCCTCGGCGACGATGCGCCAGATTTCCGTGTTGCTGGTGTCCATGCCGGTTTGCTGCGTCTGGCCGGGCTTGGTCGCCGAAACCGGCGTTGCCTTGGCTGGGGTGCCGCCCGGCGGCTTTACCGGCCGATAGTAAGCCACCAACGTGTCCGCCATCAGCGTCACCGCTCCGCGCTTCGCCACAGCGTTACCACGAGCGACATAGGCGTGATCCTGCTGCAGCAATTCGAGATCATGGTCGGCAGTAACCTCGATCGTGCCCTCGTCACGCTGTTCATGCGTCGCATTCGGCTGGGGCAGAGGGGCGGGTGGCGCTGCCGGCGCCGGCACCTTTGCCGCTGGCTTCGCTGCAGGCTTCGCCCCGGTTTTCGCCGCCGCAGCCTTGGCAGCAGGCTTCTGGGTATCGGCCGCGTGGCCCGTCGGCTGGGCCAAGGCCAGCGCCAGCAAGGCAGCCATAAGGATCGGCGTCTTCACGGCTTCTTGTCCCCGGCAACGTCGATCCGCGCCGCGTCCGGGCGCAGCAGCAGGCGCGTCGGACCTGTGAAGGTGAATGCGTCGCCATTGTTGATGATGCGAAAGCCGCGCGCCTCGACCTCGGCCTTTGGCCCCCGGCCGACCACTGCGCGGTCGCCCCAGATCAGGTTCTTGGAGAACTCGACATGGGCGACCTCGGTCGTGAACCGATAGCCGTCGTCATGAAAGAATTCGACATGGCCGTAAAGGTCGACCACGCTGGTGCTCTGGTCATAGCGCCCGCGCTCGGCCTTGACTGCCACCCAGTGGCCGTTCTGCAGGGTCAGCTCGGCCAGCGGGTTCACCATGTCGATCGGCCCTCCGGCCGGCGGCTGGGTCGCTGAATCGTAGGTCACGGTGTAGGGCCGGCCATGCGCATCGGAACCGACATAGCGTCCGCTGACCATGTGCGGCTGTCGTTCCTCCGCGCTGGTCTCGGTGGGACGATTGAACTCCGCCCGGATACGCGGCCACAGGATGACAATGGCGACGGCCAGCAGCGCCACAGCCGGCAGGACAACCCTGAGCGCACGGACCCGCCTTGTATGACGCGGGGTATAGCGCCCCTGGCGCGGAACGGCCGAGAGGTGCCGCAGCCGGTCCTGGGCGCTCGCCTTCTGTCCGTCGGGGGACGGGTCGCTGAACTGATTCTGGGCCATTCGGTCCAAACCTCGCGCTAATGGGCGAAGATGTCCAATTCTTCCCAGCCCGCGAGGTCCAGCGCCGCGCGAGTCGGCAGGAAATCGAAGCAGGCCTGAGCCAGCCCGGCCCGCTTCTCACGCGCCAGGATCTCGTCCAGCTTGGCGCGCAACGCGTGCAAGTGTAGCACGTCGCTCGCCGCATAGCGCAGCTGTTCGGGCGAAAGATTGGGGGCACCCCAGTCGGATGATTGCATCTGCTTACTGATCTCCACCCCCAGCACGTCGCGCACCAGATCCTTGAGACCGTGCCGGTCGGTGAAGGTGCGCGCCAGCCGGGACGCGATCTTGGTGCAATAGACCGGCGCCGCGACCACGCCCAGATACGCCTGGATCGCGGCGATGTCGAACCGCGCGAAATGGAATAGCTTGAGACGCAGGGGATCGGACAGCAGCGCCTTCAGGTTGGGTGCGTCGTACCCGTCGACCAGCTGCACCAGATGGGCCTGGCCGTCACCCGCCGAAAGCTGGACCAGGCACAGACGGTCGCGGCGGTGGTTGAGCCCCATGGTCTCGGTGTCGACCGCGATCACGGGGCCGAGATCGACGTCAGCCGGCAAGTCGTTCAGGTGGAGGATCGGAGGAGGAAATTCGTTCGCCATCGCGCGCCGTTTACCGGGAGTTAACGTTGGTCCCGACGGGACCCGGCGCCCGCTTCGCGACTGGTGCCCAGGAGAAGACTCGAACTTCCAAGGCCTTTCGGCCACTGGTACCTGAAACCAGCGCGTCTACCAATTCCGCCACCTGGGCAGCGCGGACGCGTCTCATATCCCCGGGGGCTCAGCTTTGTCAACTTGGGTATTGCCCCGCCCGACACGAGGCTCGATACGGGAAGGATACCATGCCCACCTGGAACGCCGATCAGTACCTGAAATTCGCCAACGAACGCACCCAGCCCTCGCGCGACCTTGTCGCACGCATCAGGCTGGATGCGCCGCGGCGCATCGTCGATCTCGGCTGCGGTCCGGGCAACAGCACCCGGATCCTCGTGGCGCGCTGGCCCGCCGCCGCGGTCTCCGGTCTCGACAGCTCGCCGGCGATGATCGAGGCGGCGCATCGCGACTATCCCGGCCAGGACTGGAGCGTCGGTGATATCACCGCCTGGGCCGCCGCTTCGGGCGAGGCATTCGATCTTGTGTTCGCCAACGCTGCGCTGCAATGGGTGCCCGACCATGACACGCTCTATCCCGCGCTCTTCGACCGCGTGGCGCCGGGCGGCGCGCTCGCGATCCAGGTTCCGGCCAACCGCGAGGCGCCTGCCCATGCCCAGATGCGCGCGCTTGCGGAATCCGACGCGTGGCGGCCGCATTTTCCGCCCGCTGGCGTGCGCGAATGGCGCGTTCAGGACGTTGGCTTCTACTACGATCGCCTAGTCGGGGCCGCGGCCCGGATCGATCTCTGGTACACCGACTACATGCACGTGATGGAAAGCCCCGCCGCGATCGTCGAGTGGTACAAGGGCACTGGGCTGAGGCCATTCCTCGATGCCTTGCCGTCGGATAATCACCGCGAACGCTTTCTTGCCGCCTACCTTAAGGGGATTCGCCCTTACTATCCGCCCCAGGCCGATGGCAAGGTGCTATTTCCGTTCCGACGGCTGTTCCTCGTGGCATACCGCTCCTGATCTCTGGTCTCAGGAGCCGCGATCGCCTTTGCCGGACCAGTGGTAACCAGGGCCGGCTCGCGATACTGTAATCCGATAAAGACAAGGGGAGGACATCATGAACATCACAATTCAATGGCCGCGCTTTCTGGCCGTCTCGGTAGTCGGGTCGGTTCTGGTCCTGGCGCTGTACATGCTATGGCAGACCCAGGTCCCGGCTGAGCTCATGGCCGGCTACCCGTCACGGCCGCCGGAGGAAGCCAAGCCGCTGATGCCGTTCCTGGCGGTGGTATCCCTTATCCAGCTTGTGGTCTTCTGCTACCTCTACATGCGGGTCTACCCGCAGCGTAGCCTGGCCAGCGCCGTCTGGTTCGGCGCCTGGGCGGGGTTCTTCATGGTCCTGCCAGACGGGCAGTTCTTCGTCGGTACGCCCAATATGGGCTGGGGGCTGCTGGCATGGCAGATGGGCACAGGCATCGTCACCGCCATGCTCCTGATGGCCTTCTTTCAGCTGGTTTATCGCCCGAAGGACGAGGTCTGGGTCTCTGTCCAGACCGACTGGCGGCGCTTCCTGATCTTCGGGATCTTGAGCGCCATCCTGGTTTTCGCGCTCGATATCCCGTTCCACCAGTACCTGGCGCCCAGGATATTCAGCGAATACCCGGCGCATGACTTCCCGCACCGGGCGCCGGAGGAGGCACAGAAGCTGGTGCCCTGGCTGTTCCTGACCTATCTCTTTCAGCTCAGCATCTTCTGCTACATGTTCCTGCGGGTTTACCCCAAGCGCGGGATGGGGAACGCTGTCTGGTTCGGCGCATGGCTGGGCGTGTGGGTCGTCATTCCAAACATGCAGTTCTTCGTCGGGCTCGATAAATACACATGGAACATGTTGATCATCCAGGTACCGGAAGGCGCGATCCTGACCATGATCATGATGGTCTTCTTCGAATGGGCTTACCGCCCGAAACCGCGGACCGCCTCGCTCGCCCCGGCGGAATGATTGTGCGGGCCGCCCGGCCCGGCCGGGCGGCACGTGGATCAACGGCCAGGCGCTGCGCCCGCCGACCTCGCACCCTCGCGGCGGTTCCTTCATTCAGGAAAGCCATGAGCCTAGATGTTCGGTAGTTGGCAGAGCTTCTATCAGATGACCGGCGAAGTCGCCGCCACTCTGATCGGCTTGCTGTTCATCGTCAGCTCATTGACCGCGGGCCGGCCAACCCCAGCCATGTCGCGCGGCGTGGCGCTGTTCACCACGCCGACCGTGTTCCATCTGACCTCCGTTCTGGTGATCAGCGCACTTGCCCTGGCTCCGGACGGCGAGGGCGAGCCGCGCGCCGGCATCATGGCCGGATGGGCTGTCCTGGGCTTGGCCTACGCCGTCGTGCTGGCAGTGCGGATCCGATCCATCCCGGACCCGACCCATTGGTCCGATTTCTGGTGGTACGGCGTCGCACCTTCCATCACCTATCTGGCGCTCGCCGCCGCCACGGCTTCGGCCTGTGCCGTCCTGCCGCATGCCGCCTATTTCGTGGCGCTCAGCCTGATCGTCCTCCTGCTCGTCGCGATCAGGAACGCGTGGGACCTGGTCACCTGGCTGGCGCCGCGGCGCGATCTTTCGTGAAATACTCTGGCCGTGAGATGCTCTGGCCCTCCGGCCGCAAACCCGTTATGAACCGCCGATTATCCCTTCCGCATTCGGCACGCGTAATTCCGGCGACAGGTGTACCAGATGGCGACAGGCAACCTCACCGCGGTGGTGTTCGGCGGCGGCGGCTTCATCGGCCGCCATCTGGTGCGGCGGCTCGCCAAGACGGTCGCGGTTGTGCGGGTGCCGTCCCGGCATGTCAGCCGCCTGGGCTTCCTGCGCACCGCCGGCGTCGTCGGCCAGATCGTGCCCGAAATCGCCAAAACCCTCGACGAGGCTGAGCTCATCGATCTGCTACTGGGCGCGGACTTGGTGGTCAACTTGATTGGTATCCTGGCCGAGGGTGGCGGCAACAGCTTCCACGGCGTTCATGCCGAACTTCCCGGGCGCATCGCCCGCATCGCGGCCGACCAGGGCGTCCAGCGGCTGGTCCACATCTCGGCGCTTGGCGCATCGACAGGCAGTGCGTCCGCCTACGCGCGCAGCAAGGCGTTCGGCGAAGAGGCGGTGCGGGCAATGTTCCCCAGCGCGACCATCATGCGCCCCTCGATCGTGTTCGGGCCGGAGGACCAGTTCTTCAACCGCTTCGCCGCCATGGCGCGGCTGAGCCCGGTCCTGCCGCTGATCGGCGGCGGCGCCACCAGGTTCCAGCTGGTCTATGTCGGCGACGTCGCCGACGCGATCGCCGCGGCGCTGACAAGCGAAGATGCGCCCGGCAAAACGTATGAACTGGGCGGCCCCGCCGTCTACAGCTTCAAGGATTGCATGAAGTTGCTCCTGGCCGAGATCGGCATGTCGCGCCTGCTGGTTCCGGTGCCATGGGGATTGGCGCGGCTCCAGGCCCGCTTGGCCGAACTATTGCCGGGCAAGCCGCTGACCCGCGATCAGGTCGAGCTCCTGAAGCAGGATAATGTCGTTTCAGGCGCCTTGCCCGGCCTGGCCGACCTCGGCGTCACCCCGACCGCGGCCGAGCTCATCCTGCCGACCTATCTCGACCGGTTCCGCAAGGGCGGCCGGTTCGGGCCAAGCCCCAGCGTCTATTCTTGAGCTGCGCGCGGGCTCCCGTACCCGCAGCAGCAGGATCAGGCCTGTCACCAGCAGCATCAGGATCGCGCCCAGCCCCGCGCGCTGGCTCTGCGTTGCCTCGGTTACCCACCCGAACAGGGCAGGGCCTACGAAGCTGACTGCCCGTCCGGTCAGGGCATAGAGCCCGAACACCTTGCCCACCTCGTCCGGTGGCGCCAGCCTGACCGCGAGCGACCGGCTGGCCGCTTGCGCCGGTCCGATGAACACGCCCAGCGTGAGCGCCAGGCCGATGAACCAGCTCTTGTCGTGAGTCGCGATGATGGCGCCCCCGAAGCCGATCAGGCCCCCGAGCGACAGCAGCACGGTCCGTTTCGATCCCAGCCAGTCGTCCAGCCAGGCAAAGGCCGCTGCCCCCAGCCCTGCCGTAAGGTTGAGCCCCATACCGAATGCGATCAGCTCGGCGAAACCCAGTCCGAACGTTCCTCCGGCGTAGAGCCCGCCCACGCCCAGGATGGTGATGATGCCGTCGCGATAGACCGCGCTAGCCGCCAGGAACCAGGTAAGCTCCGGTACGCGGCGGAGGTTGCGGACGGTCGTCGCGAGGTCGGCCATCCCGTGCCGGACCGCCGCGGTCGCCCCAAGTCCGGAACGCCGATCCGGTGCGAAGGCGAGGATCGGCCAGCCGAACAGTATCGCCCACAGCGCGACCAGCGGGCCGACCGCGCGGATGTTCGCAGCTTCGCCCTTGCCGATGCCCAGAACCGGATGCTCCGGCTGCACCAGCAACACCAGAGCCAGTCCTAGGCAGGCGAGGCCCCCAGTGTAACCCGCTGCCCAGCCCCAGCCCGAGATGCGCCCCAGCCGACCCGCCGGCGCCACGGTGGGCAACAGCGCATTATAGAACAGCAGGCCCAACTCCAGCGCCAGGATGCCGGCCCCGGCGGTCACCAGCACCTGGATCGCGAAGTCCGGATGCGGCTTGCCGAACCAGATCAGCCCCGCCGACAGGACCACGACCGCCAAGCTGACCGTGATGCCGCGCTTGGCGTGTCCCATGCGGTCGGCGATCGCGCCGAGCGGCGGGCTCAGCGCCGCGATCGCGATGCCGGTCAGTGCAATCATGAAGCTCCATTGGGCGCTGCCGTTGGTCGGGTCGGAGGCGATCGCCTTGGCGAAATAGTTGCTGATGACGAAGGTCGTAACGATCACCGGAAATGGGGTGATCGCCCAATCATAGAGGCACCAGGAGAGAATGGCCGGACGGGTCATGCGCTCTCTTTATAGTCAGGTCGCGCGTCCCGTGACTACAGCGCTATCGCGTCCATCGGCGCTCGATTAAAATCCGCGAGAACTTGGGAGAAGAGGCGGTCATGGACGAGGCAGGATTGGACGTCGAGCAATATTGGGCGGGGCTGCAGGCCGGGCTGGCGCAGGAAGAGGTGCTGGTGACCGACAGCGGCCAGATCCCCTGGGGTCAGGTACTGCTGACCCGCGACCATGTCCTGTTCGCTGACGAGCCGCCCGAGCTTGATGGCCGCGATTCCGGCCCGAGCCCGACCACGCTCGTCCTGCTGGCGCTGGGCGGGTGCACCGCGATCACCGTGCGCATGTACGCTGTACGTAAGGGCTGGTCGATCGAGCGGATTGCCGTACGTCTGAGCTATGGTACGATCGAAGACGGAACGCCTGACCGCACGCGGATCACCCGCCGGATCGAGATCGAGGGTGCCCTCGACGCAGACCAGCGGGACCGGCTGTTCGCGATCGCGGAGAAGTGTCCGGTGCACCGGATCCTGACCGGCGGCGTGGCGATTGCGTCCGAGCTTGCGGCGATCTGATCGCCGCCGGTTGCTGAACGGGAAAGCGAATGGCCGAGCTGAGATACTGGGTCGTCACCGTGCTCGTGCTTTTGGCGCTGGTCCCGCTGATGGTGCGCGTGATTCGCGCAGCCAAGAAGAACGGGACCTTGCCGGCGTTATGGTCGCGCTATCCCTGATCTTCGGCGCCGGAACTGTTCAGCCTCCGCCCCGCCACGAAACCGAGGACGAGGATCGCGAGCGGGGGCAGAAGCAGGGGGACAAGCCGACGCCAGGGGAGAGCGGGTGAACAGAATGGGTTCCGTCTTCAGAGGGCGTCATTGTGAGCGAAGCGAAGCAACCCATGCATTTCGTTAAGGAGTGGAGCATGGATTGCTTCGGTGCTTCGCGCCTCGCAATGGCGATTAAAAGCCGTGCTTCTCTTTAGCCGACTGCTCGACCCATTCTACCCCTCGCCACCCCTCGATTGATTCCGCCCGCCCGGCCGGGCACAGTCGCGCGCGTGAATGATTCGCTTCCCATCCCCCGCCAGCCACATGTGCTGGTGTTCGATTCCGGCGTCGGTGGCCTGTCCGTGCTGCGCGAGATCAGGTCATTGCTGCCGCATGTCCGGCTAACCTACGCTGCCGACAACGCGGCCTTTCCGTACGGCACCAAGACGGAAGCAGAGCTTGTGGCGCGGGTTTCGCACGTGATCGGGGCGCTGGTCGCGGAGGTACGGCCCGAGATCGTGGTGATCGCCTGCAACACCGCGAGCACGACCGCGCTGCAGGCGGTGCGCGGCTTTCTGCAGGTCCCGGTGATCGGCGTAGTGCCCGCGGTCAAGCCTGCCGCTGCCGCTAGCAAGACACGAACCATTGGCCTGCTCGGTACCGCGACGACAGTCGCGACGGCCTATACCCGCGCCCTGATCGGCGAATTCGCCGGCGGCTGCACCGTGCTGACCTGCGGTGCGACGGAGCTGGTCGAAGCGGCGGAACGCAAGATACAAGGGCTGCCGGCCGAAGACGACGTGATCCGCGGCGTGCTCGCGCGCCTTTTCGGGGGCGATAGTGGCGACCGGCTCGACACGGTCGTGCTCGGCTGCACCCATTTTCCGCTTTTAGGCGAGGAACTTGCCGCAACCGCACCGCGCCCGGTCACCTGGATGGACTCCGGCGCCGCGATCGCACGTCGTGTTGCAACGTTGCTCGGGCCTCTGGCGTCGGATCCGTCCGTTCTCCCCGTCCATTGCGCGATCTTCACGGCGCGCACGGATGCGGTCGAACGCATGCGTCCGCGTCTCGCCGGGTTTGGTCTGACCGAAACGCTGTTTCCCAAGCTTGCCCCAGCCTGAGTGAGCCGCCGCGGTCGGTAGTGACGCCGACCGCCGCGGGATTCACCCGGTCAGTTGGTCAATGGCCGAGGCGCTCCTCGATCGGTTCGACGGCTCGCTCCGCCAGGTTGCCCGACAGCCGCAGGAATTTGGAGTTGACGTCGAGCCAGCTGTCGATCCCTTTGCGCAGCATGTCGCGCTGCAACTCGGCGAAATCGGTCAGGCTGCGGCACTGAAGGAGCTCGCCGGGGGTGTTCGCGGCCATATCCCACGAATTCTGCCAAATCTCGAACATCTTCTGCTGGAATTCCTGCGCACCGTTGGCCAGCACGGCGTATGAGGACAGCAGCGCATTCATGCGGTCGGCCGCGTATCCGGACGTGTCGCGCAACGTACCGGTCGCCTCGCTCATATCCTTCGTCGCATCCTGGACCCGCTGGGAAATCCGGCCGGTGGCCTCGCGCGTGGCGGCGGCGGCCGTCTCCACAGCCTCCTTGCCGGCGCGCTTGCCGTTCTGCATCTCGTCGCGCGCTCCACGCGCAATAGCGACGGACGGCTTGCCTACATTTTCCGTACTGCTCGACTCTTGCTGATTAGCCATGGTCGCTCCTTAACGATTTGGATGGGAAGTCCGGCGGCCGATACCGCCGGCTATATTGTGAACGACCCGCAGCCTCGTTGGTTCCCCACTCGAGTGGAGATTCCGCCGATTTCTCAATAAACCGCCAGTAATGGGTGAATAGTTCCCAGCCTGCTATCGCGAGGTGTGCAGATCAGCCGAAAAACCAGTGAGAAAGCACGAGTCCGCCTTCCTTCATGCCGGATACTCGACCGGCATCGAGGCGCGCAGAAGGTCGAGAAACATCCGCGTGGCGGGGCTGGCAGGCCGGCCGTCGGCGCCATGGGCGAACACAACCGCCAGTTCCCAACATGGCTCGGGCTCGACCAGCTTGGCAGTCGCCAGCGGTGCCTGCGGGTGCCCGCGATTGTGGTGCGCCACGGCCACTTCGGGCGTCAGTGCAATGCCCAGCCCGTGCCCGATCAGGTCGAACTGGGTCGGCAGGTCGTTCACCTCATAGCCGATATGCCGCGCCACCCGGCAGTCGAGGAAGCTCTGGTCGACCAGTTGGCGTGTGCCCCAGTCGGGGTTCAGGTCGACGAAGGTTTCGCCGGCCAGGTCCGCCACGGCGACATTCTGCTGTCCGGCCAGCCGGTGGCCGGCCGGACAGGCGACGATGAGCGGTTCGCAGGCCAGCATCCAGGCCGTCACCTCCGGCGGGGTCGAGCCCAGGAACTGCGCGAAGGCCAAGTCGAGCATGCCTGTGCGGACGCCCTCGATGAGCGGCGCCGAGCCTCCCGAAATCAAGCGAATCTCCACCTCCGGGCAGGCCGCGTGGAATTCTCCGAGCAACTCCGCGATATCCACCAGTGGTGCCAGCCCCTGGGTGCTGCCGATGGTGAGCCGCCCGCGCTTCAGTCCCTGGAGTTCGGCCACGACCTGCCGCGCGTCGGCCGCTGCAGCCAGGACCCGCTTGGCCTCGCTGAGGAAAGCCTGCCCGACCGGTGTCAAGGTTACCCGACGGGTCGTGCGCAGGAACAGCGGCGCCCCGAACTCTTCCTCCAGCGCCCGGATAGACGCCGACAGGCCGGATTGCACGATATTGAGCCGCGACGCAGCGCGGGTGAAGTGCTGCTCGTCTGCCACGGCGACGAAATGTTCGAGCTGTCTGAGATCCATAGGGTTCTGAGCAATCTCTAATGGAGCTTAATCCTATCAGAATAATCCGTTGGAACGATCAGATAGGGAACACCATGTCAGGGTTCAATAGCAACGAGGTGCATCATGGATACGAGACTGAACCTGACCGAAACGCTTCCCACGCGACCCTTTGGCCGCACCGATATGCGGATCACGCGCGTGGGTTTCGGGTCCTGGGCTGTCGGCGGCGACTGGGCGGTCGGCTGGGGCAGCCAAGATGACCGCGATTCGATCGCCGCCATCCGCCGCGCGGTCTCCCGCGGCGTCAACTGGATCGACACGGCGGCGATCTATGGCCTTGGACATTCGGAAGAGGTAGTCGCCGCCGCGCTGTCGGACATCCCGCTCCGTGAGCGGCCTTATGTCTTCACCAAATGTGGCCTGATCGGCGACCCGGCCAATACGCGCGCCCTGCCGAAGGAGGTCGGCGCCCGTGCCAGCATCCTGCGCGAGGTCGAGCAGTCGCTCCGCCGCCTCAAGGTTGACTGCATCGATCTCTATCAGATGCACTGGCCGGCCGAGGACGGCACGCCCTTGGAGGAGTATTGGCAGACGCTGCTGGACCTGAAGCAGGCGGGCAAGGTCGCCGCGGTCGGCCTGTCCAACCACAATATCGACCAGCTGCGCGTCGCCGAGGCGCTGGGTCACGTCGATTCGCTGCAGCCCCCTTTCTCGGCGATCAAGCGCCGGGCGGCGGCGGAAATCGCCTGGTGTGCGGCCAACGGCACTGCCGTGATCGTCTACAGCCCGATGCAGGCCGGCCTGCTGAGCGGCGCATTCAACGCGGAACGTGCGGCTTCGCTGCCCAGGAATGACTGGCGCTCACGCAGTGCCGATTTCACCGGCGAAGGCCTGAGGCGTAATCTCGAGGTTGCCGCGGCGATGACGTCGGTCGCCCAGCGCCACGGAACAACGACGGCCGCCGTCGCCGTTGCCTGGACGTTAGCCTGGCGGGGCGTGACCGGTGCCATCGTCGGCGCGCGCAACGCCGGGCAGGTCGACGGATGGCTCGATGCCGCCGCTCTGTCGCTGACCGATCTGGACCTACTGGAGATCAGCGACGCGATCGAGCGGAGCGGCGCGGGCGCCGGCCCGTCGCGGCCGATCTGACGGCAATGCTGGAGATCGGCGCATTCTAAACGGCTTGCCTCAGAACCAGCCTCGCACGCGGAACCAGAGCAGTGGCAGGACACTGGTCAAGAGAGCCAGGAGGATGGCGTAGGGATAGCCGAACGACCAGTCATACTCAGGGATGTTCTTGAAATTCATCCCATACCAGCTAGCGATCAAGGTCGGCGGCAGGAAGATCACGGTCGCCACCGTCAGCACTTTGATGATGTTGTTCTGCTCGATATTGATCAAGCCCAGGGTTGCATCCAGAAGGAAATGCACCTTTCCGGTTAGGTAGCTGTCGTAGTCACTGAGCGAGACGACATCGAGCCTCAGCGTCTCCAGCGCCGGTTTCACGTCCTCCGGCATCCAGCTGGCGCCGTGGCCGGCGACATAGGGCGCGATCCGTCCGGCGCCGGCCAGGCTGTCGCGGATGGTCGAGATCAGGTCGCCGGCGCGGCCGACCGCGCGCAGCCGCTCGCGCAGATCGCGCTCCATGCGGGCCGGCGCCTTGCCGTCCGTCTTCGGGTCTTCCGCCCGAAATACCCGGTGGGAAATTGCGTCCAGATCCGCGCCGACCTGCTCCAGCACATCGGCCATTCGGCCGACGATCGCCTCCAGCAGGCCGACAAAGGCGCCGGCACTGCTCGGATGGATGGTGTGGGGTGTGCAGATCTCGGACGTGAAGGCATCGAACGCCCGCAGAGGAGCGAATCGCACCGTGACGAGGCGCTCCCGGGTCAGCACGAACCCGAGCGGCGTCGTACCCGACTGCCCCTCGCGGCGGTTGACCGCCGGCATGCTGAGATAGATGGCGCCGTCTTCCGTGCGCATCCGGCTCGATGTTTCGATCTCGCTCAGCTCGGCAACGGTCGGTACCTGCAAGCCGGTGACCTTGGCGACGAATGCCACTTCTTCGGGCGTCGGGTCCAGCAGGTCGATCCACACGATGCCGTCGGGCAGCGCGGCCGCTGAGAAATCCGCTTCGATCAGATTGCCTTGGACGCCACAGGAATGGAGGGTCAATGCCATTGGGTATCCCGCGTGAAGGTCCGGTGCCGATTGCGTTATTAGGCTGTTCCGAGGACCCTGTCGAACGCTAATCCGCGCCGCAAGTCAGCTCCGCCGTCCCTTGAGCCCGGCGGCAATCCGCGCGACGGCGAACAGCGTGTCGGCCGCCAGCAGGGCGTCGTCCGCGCCTGTTCGCTTAGACTGTACCTCCGCCTCCACCAGCCGCTCGAGCACGGCCTGCAACCGGACGAGCGGCCAGCGTTCGACGTCGGCGGCGAAGGCGTCGCGTGCCTTGAAAAACAGGGGAGGGTGAAGCTGCGACAGCGCACGATCCAGCGAGGCGCCCGCATCGAGCCGGGCGCGGGTCAGGTGCAGGCGGCGGAACGCGGTCTGGGCGATTCGCAAGATGGCCACGCCGCTCACGCCTTCGCCGGAAAGCTTGTCGAGGCAGCGATCCAGCGCAGCGAAATTGCCGTCCAGCGCGGCCCTCAGCGCATCGTCCATGTCCAGGGTCGCCGTGTCGACGACCGTTGCCTCCACATCGGCCCGCGTGATCGCGCGCGACTCTCCCGTATAGAGCAGCAGCTTGTCGACCTCGCCGCGCGCCAGCATCCGGTCGCCCACCAAGCTCGACGCAAGGAGCCGCATCGCATCGGGATCGATCGCCTTGCCGGCCTCGGTGATCTGGGCCGCGAGAGCGCGCGCGAGGCCAATCTCGTCCTCGACATAGCAGGGCATCGCCGCCGCTGCCGCCGCGCCTTCAGCCAGCTTGCGCAAGCTCGAGCGGGCGGAGAGATCACCGGCCTCGATCACCGTCAAGCTATCCCCTGCCGGCGCTTCCAGGAGAGCCGACAACGCCTTTGTTATCTTGTCCGACCCGTCGCGCACGCGGATCAGCCGCCTGCCGCCCATTAGCGATAGCGACGATGCTTCATCGGCCAACAGCGGCGGGTCCTGGGCCAGCGCCTCGGCGCCGAGCAAGGCCACGCGGAATGGGTCATTGAGGTCCTTGACGACATGGCGTGCCAGGCGTTGCGCGCGCTCCCGCACCAGGCCTTCGTCTCCACCATAGACGACAACGGCCCGGATCGCTGGATCCGGCTTGGCCAGGAAACGCTCGATCGCGGCGCCCTGCAGTTTCATGTCTGTGCGGGTCGGCCCTTATTTCTGGGTCGTGAAATAAAGCGCCAAGTGCTCGGTCACGTCGTCGGAGAGCTGTTGCAGCGCCTGCTCACGGGCGTCTTCCGCGGACAGCACGGAGGTGAACTGGTTGAGCAGGATATTGTAGCCGACCGAGGTGCGCAGCGTCTCCTTGAGCAGCGTCTTGCCATCCGCCTGGTTGACCAGGAAATAGTCGACGGTGAGGCGGATCTGGCCGCGCGTCGAGGTTGTATTCTGCTGGATGCCGAGATTGATATCGGCCTCTCGGACGATGACATTCAGACGGTACTTGTAGTCGGCGGCAGCGCCGCCGGGATGCAGGTCGTCGATCAGGTAATTGCGCATCTGCTGCCCGACGCGATCCCTAAGGACGGGGATTTCGATTTCGGCGAACTGCTGTGTCGTCCGCGCCTGGTGCGTCGCGCTGTTCGCGCCATAGAGCGGCTTGAACCCGCAGGCGGGAACAAGGCTGAGCACGATCAGGCAGGCGCAGCAGACAATTCCTTTCCCCGTTGAGACGAGGATTTCGGGCTTAGACCACGACATTGACGATCCGGTTCGGCACGACAATGACCTTTCTCGCCGGTTTTCCCGCCATGATGGCGATGATTCTTGAATCCGCCAAGGCGACGGCTTCCGCCGTTGCCTGGTCGGCATCGCGCTTGAGCTCGATCGTCGTCTTCAACTTTCCGTTGACCTGCACCGCGACTGTGACGGTGTCGCTGACCAGTAGCGCGGGATCCGCCACCGGCCAGGGCTCCTCCACCAACAGCCGTTCGTGGCCGAGTGCCTGCCACAGCTCTTCGGCCAGATGCGGCGTGATCGGGCCTGCCAGGCGCACCAGGATGTCCACCGCCTCGATCAGCGCCTCATAGAGCGCTGGAGCCGCAGGTCGCGTTTCATCGTCGACGGGGAGCGCGGCCAGCCGGTCGGCGATGGCGTTGGAGAGGATGCGGACCTCGGCGACCGCGACATTCAGTGCAAAGGCGTTGATCGCGCTCGCCATGCGGTCGACCGCTCTATGGGCGACGCGGCGCAGCTCCAGCGCGGCGTCGCCGCCGGGTGAGTCTGCGCAGAGAACGACGGTCCTGTAATCCTCTACCAGGCGCCACAGACGATTGACATAACGCCAGGCGCCTTCGACCCCCGCCTCGGTCCATTCCATGTCGCGATCCGGCGGCGTGTCGGACAGCATGAACAGGCGAACGGCGTCGGCGCCATAGGTACCGATAATCTCGGCTGGATCGACCGTGTTGCGCTTCGACTTCGACATCTTCTCGACCCGGCCGGCGGCGACCGGCGCGCCGTCCGAAGCACGGGTCAGCCTGCCGCCCTCGCCGCGTTCGATTTCCGCCGGCGACACCCACTCGCCGTCGGGCGCGCGATAGGTCTCGTGTGTGACCATGCCCTGGGTGAACATGCCGTCGAACGGCTCGGCAAGGTCGAGATAGCCGCAATAGGACAGCGCCCGCATGAAGAATCGTGCATACAGCAGGTGCAGGACCGCGTGCTCGACGCCGCCGATATATTGATCGACCGGAAGCCAGTACGCGACTGCCTCGCGGGTGAACGGCCGCTCCTGCAGATGCGGCGAACAGAAGCGCGCGAAATACCACGAGCTTTCGAAGAACGTGTCGAACGTGTCGGTCTCGCGCTGGGCCGGTCCGCCGCAGGTCGGGCAGGCGACATGCTTCCAGGTTGGGTGGTGATCCAAGGGGTTGCCGGGCGTGTCGAATTCGACATCCATCGGCAGCGTCACCGGCAAAAGCTCCTTCGGCACCGGCACGATGCCGCAGGCTGGGCAATGGACGATCGGGATCGGGCAGCCCCAATAACGCTGGCGGCTCACACCCCAATCGCGCAGCCGGTAAACCGTGGTGCCGAAGCCGCGGCCCAGCATCTCCAGCTCTTCGATTGCGCGCTTCTTGGCGGCTTCGACCTCCAGCCCGTCGAGGAAACGTGAATGGGCCAGGATTCCCGGGCCGGTATACGCCTCATCGCCCACCTCGAAGGTGACGGGGTCTGCCCCCGGGGGAATCACCACCGGCCTGACCGGCAAACCGTATTTGCGCGCGAAGTCGAGGTCGCGCTGGTCGTGCGCCGGGCAGCCGAATATGGCGCCCGTGCCGTATTCCATCAGCACGAAATTGGCGACCAGGACCGGGAGTTCCCATTCAGGGTCGAATGGGTGGATCGCCTTCATGCCAGTATTGAAGCCACGTTTTTCGGCAGTCTCGATCACTGCTTCGCTGGTGCCGGTCTGCCGGCACTCGGCGATGAACTCGGCCAATGCCGGGTTGGTCTCCGCCAGTTCCGCCGCCAGCGGATGGTCGGGCGAGAGGGCGACGAATGACGCGCCGAACAGCGTATCCGGCCTGGTGGTGTAGATCTCCACCGGCGCGTCGCGGCCTTTCAGCGGGAAGGTGAGGCGTGCGCCCGAAGATTTGCCGATCCAGTTCTCCTGCATCGTCCGGACTTTGTCCGGCCAGCGGTCGAGCGTCTTCAGACCGTCCAGCAACTCGTCGGCGAAATGGGTGATCTTGAGGAACCATTGCGACAACTTCCGTCGCTCGACCGGCGCTCCGGAGCGCCACCCCATGCCGTCGATCACCTGCTCGTTGGCCAGCACCGTGTTCTCGACCGGGTCCCAGTTGACCCAGCTTTCGCGCCGGTAGGCCAGCCCCTGGCGCAGGAAGTCCAGGAACATGCGCTGTTCATGGACATAGTAGTCGGGGTCGCAGGTGGCGACCTCGCGCGACCAGTCATAGCTGAGCCCCATGGACTTCAGCTGCTCGCGCATGGCCGCGATGTTGGCGTGGGTCCATTCGGCCGGGTGGCGCTTGTTCTGGATCGCGGCATTCTCGGCCGGCAGGCCGAAGGCGTCCCAGCCCATGGGATGCAGGACGGTGAAGCCGCGGGCGCGCTTGAAGCGGGCGACCACGTCGCCCAGCGTGTAGTTGCGGACATGGCCGATATGGATGCGCCCCGACGGATAGGGGAACATCTCCAGCACATAATATTTCGGCCGCGCGGGGTCGTCGCGGGTCGTAAAGCTCCCGCGCTCGTCCCAGATCCGCTGCCAGCGGGCTTCAGTCTCTCTGACGTTGTAGCGCTGCATCACTCATCCAGAAGGGGCGCGCCAGAGTGTGGCGCGCCCGCATATCTTGGTCGGCCTCGGGCGCCGGAAGGCTATTGCGACGCGGTCTGCAGCCGCATCTGCCGCGCCCGCGTCAGGATCGCGTTCTCGAGGTCGGTCGCGGTCTTGGGATTGACCGGCGCGTCGGCCCAGCTGCCCGTGGCGTCGCGGGTCTGGCGGAACACCGAGACGCGGACGCCGTCGGCGCGCAGCTCGCGGTTCAGGATATAGATGGTCAGCTTGAACCGCTCGGTCGGGCTATCGGGCGAGGCGTACCAGTCGGTGATCAGCACGCCGCCGAACGGGTCGGCCGAGACCAGCGGCATGAACGCGATGCTGTCCAGCGACGCCCGCCACAGATAGCTGTTGACGCCGATGCCGGCCTCGCCGGTGCTGGCCTTCTTCGACGACGGGCCGAACAGCACGATGCCCTCGTCGCCGGTGATCCGGCCATAGTCGTACGGCGTCTCTTCATGTCCCAGCGGGACGTTGGAGGTCCCGCCCAGCCACGAGCAGCCGCCCAGCATCAGCGCGATCGACGCCGCCGCGATCAGCAGTGGCCGCGTCGACAAGTGGCTCGACATAAGGGAAGACCTCCCACGAAAATCCGGATGTCCCGAGACGGTTCGGTCCGGTTCTCTATCACGTTTCCGATTGGCGTCAAACAGAGGCCGGACCGGAGGAGATCCGCCATGCCCGTGACAGCCCTGCGCCGTGCCCTGGTCCTGCTGGCCGTCGGTGCCGTGGCCGGCTGCGGCGGGCCACGCGTGCTGAGCCAGCCGTCGCCGCCCAGCTTCGGTGGCGCCCTGCAGCTGGCCGCCGAGGCGCCGATCCCGGTGGTCGTGCGGCATGTGCCCGGCGGCCAGCGGTCCGACGCCTATGCCACGCAAGTGATCCCGGCGATGCCGACCGCGATCGGGCCGACGCTGCGCTACATGCCGGCCGCGGGCGCGCCCGGCGACTTCCGCTACAGCATCCTGTTCGATTTCGGCTATGGCGGCGCCTATCCGCTCGCCTGCGCCGGTCCGCCCGAGCCGCCGGGCCCGCCGGCGCCGCTGCCGGCCAGCATCGCCGTGACGGCCGCCTTCTGCTATGGCGGCTCGGTGGTCAGCAGCGCCACCGGCTATCTCGATGCGCCGCCGCGACCCGACGATCCGCAGTTCCGCGTGCTGATCCGCGATCTGACGCTGGCGTTGCTCGAGCCCTCGGAAGACCGCGGCGCAAGCTGCCGGTTCGTCGGCTGTTAGATCAGGTTGACCTGCTCGAGAAAGTCTCGAATCGGCGTGTGTCCCCCCCCCCCCCCCCCACACCCCCCCCGGGGGGGGGGGGGGGGGGGGGGGGCGCCCCCCCCCCCCCCCGGGTTGTTAACCCCCGCCGCCCCAAA
>CAZVYC010000082.1:0-19277 GCA_964631425.1 uncultured Rhodospirillales bacterium | reverse complement strand
CCGCCGCGAATCGCGATCTGGGTCGAGGTGGTTCGCGCGGCTTCGACGATCTCTACGTTCGGAGCCAGGCCGCTGATGCCGGCTATGGTCGTGATGCTGCGTTGTTCGAGCGCCTGCGCGCTGAACGCACTGACGGCAATCGGCACGTCGTGCAGCTTCTCTTCGCGCCGCTGCGCGACAACCGTGATCTCTTCGAGCGCCTGACCTGTGCCCTGATCGACGGGCTGCTGAGCCGGTTGCGCCAGGCTCCCCGGGCCAATGGAACTTGCACCTATGCCGAGCAACAGGCTGCATGAGAAACGAAACACTCGCTCTCGCCGGTTTCGTCCGCGGATGTTCAGCATATGCTCCCCTCCCGGATTCGGCCTTAATAGTTGTTGGTGGCCAATGGTTCGGGCGAGCATGCGGCGGATTTACCCTAGGAGCAAGCACTCGCGTGGACATAGCGAAAAATGAAAACGAGACCATGGAATCCCGTTGGCGACGCCCTTCACTATCATCCGCGCGACCTATCGGCCGCATGAAGCCGGACGGCACCGAACCCGTTCGATGCCGTCCGGGCCAGTGCCTCACCAATGCCGCTACCGGCGCCTGTGATATCGGCGCCCCCGTTCTTGGACGCGATCAGGTCTCGTCAGGGACGCCGAAATACTCCTGGTATCGCTTGTACTTGGCCCGCTCGGCGATGGCTACGGGATCTTCACGGTCGATCTTCTTGTATTTCTGACTATTCCCATGCGAACTCTTGTGCCGTGCCTGGAGATGGTCGTTCATCGCCTTGAACACCGCAGGATCGATATCAAGCCCGAGCTCGCGATAGGTCTTTTCCATCATCGCCATGGGGTCCTGCATGAACGTCTTGTATATGAAGTTGCTGTAGGCGCCCTTCTTTATGATGCCCCTCTCGATCCACGCGATCACGTTGTCCCAGAGCTGGGCGCGATCGTCCGCCAGAATCCATTCATCGAGTACGCCCCCGCTGAACGGATCGTCGGTACGCCAGTAAAGGATCACGCCCAGGACATTCACGACCGAATCGCCCGAGGCGATCGGGTCACGGTGGGTAAAGATGATCTTGGCGTCGGGATAAGCCTCAAGCAGCTGAGGAATACGCGGCAGGTGGGTGGGGTTCTTCAGCAGCCAATGCTTTCGCTTAAACTTCCACTGCAGCAACTTCAGGGTGCGCTTGTGCCACTCGAAATGCTCCGAAACGTCCTGCTCGGCAAAGTACTTCTCATAGGACGGAACCTGGAAGGCGGTGGCCCAGACCTCGGACAGGAAGGCAGGATAAGTAAATTCGATATCCTCGACCGGCAGGTTGCCGCCCCAGGCGTGCATCGTGGCCCATTCCGGCGACGCGGCATGGACGACATCCGACAGCGCCTGCGCTTTCTGGATGCGTGGGTCGGTTGTGTAGGTCGCCTCTTCCGGCGGGGGCACGGGGAACAGCGCTTCCCATTTCTGCACCGAGCGGAACTGCGGATCGTGCGATAGCACCTCCTGCAGGATGGTGGTGCCCGAGCGGCCGAAGCCGATAATGAAAACCGGCTCCTTGACCACCTCGTCATCAATCTCCGGATGCTTCTTGTATTCCTCGATGATCTTGAGGCGGGCCTCCAGATAGATCAGGAAGTCGGACCGAGTCAGGATGCGGCCGAACGGTGTCAGCTTCGCCTCGTTCTCGATCGACTCCAGCAGCTTCTCGAAGTGCCCGCGCCAGCGAGGGTCCGGGCCGAAATCGCTGAGCCCGGTATTCGTCATCGCCTCCATCATCAGCGACTCCGCGGTCAGCGGAACGACGCTCTTGATATCCATGAGCAGGCCGAGCTCGTTGAACTTCGCCAGCCACTCCGGCCGCGGCGGAGGAGTCCAAGCCACCCGCCTGTCGAACGTGTCCATTCGCTCCTCCCCCGAACATTTCCTTGAGCTGCTTTTTCACCGAGCGTTCAGTCAACGCCGTCGCGTCAAGAACGCGAAGGTCATTTAAGCGCAATGTGGTGACATTTCTGCTCGTCGTCCGGTTTGCGTTACTGCAGGTCCAGCGTGCTCGCGCCCCAGGCAACGCCTGGGCTTCCCGCCGCGACGCTTGCGGCGGCCGCGCGATACTGTGCCGGAGTCTTGCCCTTCCAAGCTTTGAACGCGCGCGTAAAGGCCTTGGACGAGCTGAAATCGAGATGGGCTGCGAGCTCGTCGATGCTCAGGGTGGAGCGGTCGAGATATTGGACGGCAAGCTCCATGCGCGCTTGTTCCTTGATGACGCGGATCGAGTGTCGCTCGCCAGCCAGCCGCCGCCGCAACGTCGCGCTGCTGACGCCCAGCGCCCCCGCCAAGTCCGCGGTCGTGGGCAACGCCTGGCTGCGGTACAGCCTCATCTTGTAGTGGGCCCGCACCATGTCGGACCACGATTGCGCCTGCTGATGCGGCAGGCAGCTATCGAATGGAAAGAATTTGAGGAACTCCGCGAGATCGAGGTGGTTCTTGACGATCGGCCGGGCGAGCTGCTCCGCCGAGAATCGCATCTCATTGCGCGGGCTTCCGAACTTCATCGCGCTGTAGGGCGACAGCAGCCGCGCGTCCGACCGCATCGAAGGGTCGAAGTCTGTGGCGAACGCGACGTCGCGGAGGTCCTCGCCGATCAGCCAGCCGAACAGCCGATGGAAGACCGCGAAGGCGTTCAGCACGAAGATGAACTCCCAGTCCGGTTCGGCGGGAAATGTCTGAATTTCGAGGATTGCGCTGGCACCTTGGCGATGAAGCTTGAGGCGCCCCTGGCTGTCATGAAGAAGATGCAAGATATCCATCTGCCGGACGATCGCCTCTTCCAGGGTGGTGCATTGCAGACATCCGTAGCACATCAGGTCAAAATCGAGCCGTCCCATGATCTGACGGCCACCGTTGCTGAAGGCGCCGGTGGCGGTCAGCAGACAGGCGCGGACAATCTTCGAAAAATGAGGTCGATTGAGGGACAGTATTTTGCCGGTTTCGACGTCGTCGATCGTAAAGGACAGGTTGCATTTGCGCAGGATCGCATTCGGGTCCACGCCCAACTTTGATGTTTTTCTAAGCAGCGTGTGGACATGTACGATGGGCGAATAGCCGATCGTGGTGTCTTCCATCATCACTTTCCCCATGATGCCTCCATCACATCGATTTTTGCTTTTGCAGAAATCCGTCCGCGGGCTCCGGCATCGCAGCGGGTGAGCAGATTTATCTCCGGTTTGCTCAGTTTCGTGGTCCCGCCCGCCGACGCAGTGCCAATAAGATTACCCAATCGCAGGACCGTCAAAGGAAAACTGACCAGATCGGTTCCGCGACGGGGCCCGGGCTCGGCGGTTGCAGACAGACAACGCGAAGATCGGATTGCCGGCTGTCCGACGCGAAGTCGAAAGAAAGACTTTGGGGGGAGACATGGCTTACGGCAGCGTAACAAGACGCATTCTGCTCGCCGGCGCCGCCTTGCTTGCCGTGGCTGGCGGGCCGAACGCTCGCGCGCAAACCGCCGCCGCGCCATCCGATACGGGCGTGTCCTCGGGACAGCTTGAGGAAGTGGTGGTCACCGCGCGCCGTCGCGAAGAAAAATTGCAGGATGTGCCGACCTCCATCATCGCGCTGAGTAACAAGGAGTTGGTCGACCGGCAGATATTCGAGGTCGAGGATATTGCAACGACGATCCCCAGCGTGCATGTCGTCCCGCAGAACGGGACTCCAGGCATTCCGCAGATCTCGATCCGCGGCGTGACCGGCAACAATATCGACGCTGAGGTCGACAGCCCGATCGCGTTGTATGTCGACGGCGTCTATATCGCGCGGTCGACCGGCGCGACATTCGATTTAGCCGACCTGGAGCGGGTCGAGGTGTTACGCGGGCCGCAAGGTACGCTGTTCGGGCGGAATGCCGAGGCCGGCGCCATCAGCTTTGTGTCGAAAGCCCCGAGCGGCGAATATGACGGGCGGCTGGAGGCCACGTTCGGCGATTATAACCTGAAGCGCGTCAAGGCGGTACTTGACTTGCCGGCCTTCGACAATCTGGCGTTTCGCATCGCCGTGCTGCACACGGAGCGCGACGGCTATATCCGCAACACGACGCCGGGCGTCACGATCGACGTGCCGCAGCCGTTTGGGCCGCAAACCTCAACCGCGACGCTGGGCGACGACAATGAAACCGGCGTCATGCTGTCAGCCCGATATACCGGCGAAGACCTGACCGTCGACTATAAGTTCGACTACACCTCGCAATATACCGAGGCCGAGGCCCAGCATGTGGTGGCCTTCGATACCGGCGCCTTCGGCAAGACCATCTTCGACCTGCAGCCGCTGGTGGGTGGCCAGAATGTTTATGGCCCTGGCTACCGCAGTTCGCTGCCGGCCTTCACCAGCGACGACCATTATCTGATCTATGGCCACAATCTGACCTTGGACTACACAGTCGACGACAACCTGTCGATCAAGAGCATCACCGCCTTCCGTTTCCAGCAGCAAGGCGGCGGCTTCAATACCAATGAGGGTGACATCCTCATCGCGCCGTTCAGCGCACCCGGCACGGGGCTGGTACAGGGTGAGATCACCTGCTTGCTGTGCTCCATCGCCAAACGATCCCAGCATCAATGGTCGGAAGAGTTGCAGCTCATCGGCACCGAGGAAAGGTTCGACTATATCGGCGGCCTCTATTTCTTTGATGAACGGGCCTTCCAGAACGACGTCGCCTATATCCTGAAATCCTTCAAGCAGGCCGGCCCGAAGACCTTGGAGCCCGGCCCGCTGACGCCGGCCGACTATTCGTCGGGCTCGCTCGACCGGGTCCAGAACCGCTCGGTTGCCGTCTATCTGCACGGTACGTTCCATGCGACGGACAAGCTGGACTTCGCGGCCGGCGTCCGTCACACGGAGGATCGGCGCTATGCCGATTACTGGACGAAAACGGTCGATGCGATACCGGGAGAGGAGTTCCTGCCTCCCGGGCCCGGCGGCAGCGTCGCTGCGGATTTCTCGCACACCGACTATGAAGTCACGGCCACCTACAAGCTGACGCAAGACGCCAATCTCTACGCCCGCATAGCCACCGGCTATGTGTCGGGCGGCGTGCTGCACGGCATCCTATACCAGCCGACCACCAACACGACCTATGAAGGGGGCCTGAAATCAGAATGGCTCGAGAAGACGCTCCGGCTCAACCTGACGGTGTTCGAACAAGACCAGACCAACCTGCAGGTCCTGCAATTCACGCCGAATATCGGCGAGTTCTTCATCAATAGCGGCAACAACCACACATATGGTGTCGAACTTGAGGCGTTCTATGTACCGATCACCGGTCTTACGCTCAGCGCCGACTTCGGTTACGACCATTTCGGGACCTCGAACGGTTTCCGCACGCCCCAGCCGGACACGACTGCCTACCTGTCGGCGGAATATCAGACTCAGCCGTTCTGGAACGGCGTCTCGATGTCGTTCCGCCTCGATGGCAATTACCAGTCGCGCTACACCCAATATGCCAACCCGGCGCTGAATCCGGCGGTCGACGCACTGCTGTTCACGCCGGCCTATTGGTTGCTGAACGCACGGGTATCGGTTCTGGACATACCGGTGGGCGGCAAGCTGACCGGCAGAGTATCGATCTGGGGTAAGAACCTGACCGACGAGCACCAACTCGATTACGTGGCGCCGTTCGGGCTCTATATCCCCGGTCAGTACATCCCCCCGCGGACCTTCGGCGCCGACCTTGCCGTCGCCTTTTAGACCTGTGACCAATCGATCAATCGTAGGGAGTGTTTGATGGCCGAGACTTTGGACCGCCGCGTGGGATGGACGCCGCCGCCGCGACCGGCTTGGCTCGCGAAATTGAACGAACTCGGCAGACTGATGAATGCGAAGAGCGTTGTGCCGCTGGACGAGGAGTCCTTGCTTCAGGAGGCGATGCGCAACACCGGGCTCAGCGATTTCGGCGAGGACGGCTGGCGCCAGCATTTTCGCGTCCTGCTGGACGCAATCGAGAAGGAGGCGAAGCTCACCTTGTTCGGCCGCCTGCTGACCCGGTCCGATTTCCTGATCTATCTCGAGGCGCGGCTGCGCATCGCCGACATCTACAAGCGGCATCCCGAAATCAACGACGAGGTGGTCAAAGAGCCGGTCTTCATCATCGGCTTCGGCCGCTCCGGCACGACAATCCTGCAGGAAGTGCTGTCGCAGGATCCGCAATTCCGCTCGGTCCAGCGCTGGGAGGCGCTCTTTCCGGTGCCCCCGCCGGAGACCGCGACCTATGCCACCGATCCACGCATCGAAAAGGCGCGTGGGCTCGTGGAGATCGTTCACGCCGCCTCGCCCGAATGGCAGAAGATGCATGCCTGGGGCGCCACCATCCCGGTCGAGGATATCGAGTTCACCTATTCCGGGTTCCTGTCGGAAGTCTTTGGCCTGGCGTTCCGTATCCCCAGCTATGAACGCTATTTCGCCACCCAGGACCCCACCTATCATTTCAACTGGCACAAGCGGCTGCTGAAGGTGCTGCAATGGAAGCATAAGGGGAAGCACTGGCTGCTGAAGAACCCGACGCATCTGGAGCGCATCCCGTATCTGCTGAAGGCCTATCCCGACGCCAAGTTCTTCTTCACGCACCGCGACCCGATCACCTCGACGGACTCGGTGATCCACGTGCAAGGGAACGTCTTCTACTGGCGAACCGACGACCCGCTCGGCGGCGACATGATGGACGAGTGGGTGATCCCCGAGGCGCGGGCCAAACTATGGGATCCGGTGATTGACTGGATCGAGGACGGCACCCTCCCCAAGGGCTCGTACACGAACTTCATCTATGCCCGGTTCATGAAGGATCCCATGGCCACGATGGAGCGGGCCTATCGGGAACTTGGGCTGGACGTCGAACCCGAGGCGTTCGCGCGCATGAAGACGTTTCTCGAACACAGGAACCAGGGCACGCACGGCAACAGCCAGAAATATCAGAGGATTGCCGAGGACGATCCCGCCGCCGCCGCCGAACGGCTCCTGTACAAGCGCTATCAGGAGTTCTTCGACATTCCAAACGAGCCCAGACCCGCCTAGTACAGAGCTTGCTGCGCGTCCGGTTTCAAGATTCCCAGCACGGGGACGCAATAATGAGCGACAACCAGTATATGGAAGCAGGGGCAAATTCCCCGTTGGCCACAGAGGATCAGCAGGCGGTCGAACTCGTCGCGATCGAATTGCTGAAGGAACCAAGGGTGCAGGCGATGATCGCCGAAACCGCCCGCGCCTTAAAGGCCCAAGTTCCGCATGGTCCCTTGACCGCGGCGATATTCGACTATGAATTCGAACAGATGAGGTTCGTTGGGCTGCTGGCAGCGATCAACAGCGACCCCAACTATCCACGCGTCCATTCGGTCAGCCTTTATCCGCACCGCACCGGCGGGATTGATGTCTGTGGCACCAAAGCGCTGCATCCCAGCCCCGACTTCATCTATCGGCTGGCCCCGGTAGACGATTCGGCGCGGTTCGTACTCCACGGGCGCAAACCGCCGGAAGGACCCCTCGCCTTCGAAGTGTCGCTGATCGGCGCGAACGAGGCGACGCAGGGCAACCTGTCGCTACACGACCTCGCCATCTCCGCGGACGGTACATTCGAGATAACGGTGGATCCGGACGAGGCCGGTGGACGGCCGAATCACCTGCGAAGTGCGCCAGGAGCCCAGCAACTGATCATTCGCGACATCTTCGACCATATCGAAAGACAGCGGCCGATGGCGCTCACGATCGAGCGGCTGGATCCGCCCACGCGGCCCCCGCTGACCATCGCGGAAATCGTTGCGAGGGTGCCAAACCAGATGACGAAGGCCATTCGCGGGACGATGGCAGTGACCAACACCATCAAGGGGGACGCGAACGTGCTGAAGCAGCCCGCGTTCATGAACCAGGGGGAGACGCTGGTCACCCAGGCCTATTCGATGGGCCATTTCAAGCTGAGCGAAGACGAGGCGTTTGTCATCACGCTGACAATGGGCTCAGCCCGGTATGCAATCGTGCCGGCGACCAATTACTGGGGCGGGATCGGCGACTTCCTGAATCACCGGACATGCATCAGTTCGGGCCGCGCCGCACCTAATCCCGATGGCAGCTATACCTTCGTCGTCTCTCGCAATGATCCGGGCGTCACCAATTGGGTCGAAACGGACGGGCTGGACGAAGGAACGCTGTGCGTGCGCTGGACCGCATTCAAGCAGAATGGCGGGCCGATGCCCACTCTGGAGGCGCAGCTGGTCAGCATGTCCCAACTCGCGGCTGCACTGCCGCGCGGCACGCCGCGTTGCGACGCAGCTGCCCGGCGCGAGTTGATTGCAGCTCACGCACGCGACTATTCCGCGTGGAGCCGCGGCTGAGCTTCATCAGCTGGGCCGCAGCCATTCCAGCCGTCGCTCAGATTGAGGCAGACTCTATCAAACCGGCAAATGCTCTAAACGGCAATCGGCGTCGTCGTTAATTCCGGCAATCGGCTCCGTCACGAATTCCAAGGGATTACCCGCCAAGACCCAGGCGTCTGCCCCGCCCAGCAATGGGCGGATTTTCTTGAAACCGGCGCGTTTGAGGTGCTTGGCGGCGAGCGCAGCGGAGGCCTCGTTCGGACAGGCACAATAGACGACGATTTCGAGATTGCGGTCGTAGGTTTGGATGACGGAATCGAGTTCGGATGGATGGGCGGGAACCGCACCCGGAATGACGCCGTCGCGCCGCCGCGTCTCGACACTGCGCACGTCGAGGATAGCGGGGCTCGCGCCCTGTTCGATCAATTCCTGGAGTTCGGAAACGGTGATACGGTCCATGCGCAGGCGCCGGATGAAGCGATACCGCTGAACCCATTTTCCACCGACATAGAGGATCAGAGCCGACACGATCAGAAGACCGCCCGCTTGCCCGAGGTCGCCGAGGGTTTCCAGTACGTCGGCAACCGCACTCTGGAAGATGCGGCCGAGCATCACCGGAATGCCGATAAAAAGCAGCGCGCCGATGGTGTCGAGTGCGATGAAGACGGGAAGCGGAGTTCGCTCGATGCTGGCCATGGCGACCGCCATATTGGAAAGTCCGGGAACGAACTTCGCGAAGATCAGCGACCATGCCCCGACCTTGCTGAACACGCCACGGGTTTGCCGGACACAGGAATCCGGCGACATCGACAACTTGCAGAGCAGCGCCAAGACTCGGTTGCCGTAGCGCCGGCCCACCCAGAACCAGGCGAGATCTGCAATAAGCGTAGCGCCGACACCGACAGCTAAGAGTTCGGGTATTTCGCGTCCGGGTCCGACTGAGACTGCCGCGGCGGTAATGATCGCCGGATAAGCCGGCAACGGCAGCCCGCCTTCCGCCAGCATGACGTTCACGAAGACCGCGATAAGCCCGTATCGCTCCATAAAAGGGATGAGGTAATGCACTGCCACCGCCTTGGCACGAATTACTCATGACATATGGGCTGCCGGTGAAGCTCGCCAAGGTCGCGCCGAAAGCTGGCGGTCATTCTTCACCGCATCCGGCTTGATGGTGCCACAATTCGACGCCGCTGATGCAGCTGCATTGCTTGTGGATGTACCGCTAGTCTAAGATAATAAAGCTGTGGGGTTTATCCCTCGCACACTGCGAAATCTGTTATCGAGGTCAGATCGCGAAGGCTTATGAGCTAGGATGCTCGCGTTTCTGCGCCATAGTCCAAGAGTCGTCGCGCTCCTGCTGCTGGTTCTGCAGCTGGGAATCGTCGCGCATCGGATCGAGCATTATCTGGCCCCCGAGCAGATGGAATGCGGAGAGGATGCTTGCGCCGCCTTCACCCCGGTCACTGATCCACCTGCGCTGCCGGTGGTCTTCACCGCCCCTACACGGGCGGCGTTCTTCGTCCGGTTCTGGACCGCAAGCGCCGCAATCGTCGCGCAGCCAGGCAACCGCCTCGGCTTCAGGGCGCACGCGCCCCCTGTCTGATCCTATTCAGGTCTGACGTGTCCCACTGAGCGCGCCGCGCAGACATACTCCGCTAGATTTCAGTGCCGCCGAAGCAAACGGCGGATTGTCGTGCCTTCCTGATCAAAAAGGAGCACTGCGTCTCATGCCATGTTATTGCCGCCTCCAAAAATTGGGGCTGGGCGTTAAGCGGCTTTTGCGGAGACCTGATCCATCGCCGAGTCGATCCGCGGCGTCCGGCAGGTTCCGCCCGCATCCCGTCCGCCACGGATGCTGACATGAACGTAAGCAATACGAGCCACTTTGTCGGCGCAAAACGGTTTGTTCAGATTCTGCTTGGCAGCGGAATCGTGTGCACCAGCATTGGCATTCTGATGATCTCGCCGCTCTGGAGCGGCGTCGTCTCGCGCCTGCTGCGCAATGAAGCGGACCGGGCGAGCCTTGCATATGCCGGCTGTTCGTTAATGATCGCGGCCGCCGGCCTGCTTTCCGCTGGTCTCGTTGCACGGGCGCGTCGCCGGCTGGCGACAGAGGACGCAACGGTCATGGAGCAGTCGCGCCGAACTCCCAGGGGTTCGGCGCGGAAGCGCCTGGCCGCGCGCGGCCAGGGTTGGCTCTCGGCAATTTGGGCGCCCGACGCGGCCCGTACCGTGCACTGGCCGCAGGTCGCGGTGACCATCGTCCTCAGTATCCTGGCGGCGGGCGGAGTCATCTCCGCTTGGCGTCTGTCCGCGAGTTCTACCGAATCTGCCGGACGTCCACTCGTCATCGGCGCCGGGCTTGTGCTTGCGTCTTTTCCAATTCTGGTCTTGGAGCGATTTTATGCTGGCGTCGATCCGGCCATGCTGCCGGAAGCGCCTCAGCTGAAAGGGCTGCTGAGGGTGCCGCTCGCGAGCTTTGTCGGCATCGGGGTGGCGACGGTCCTGACCTCGCTCGGCTTTCGCTGGCCCGTCTGGATCGAGCAGGGCCTGGCAATCCTGATCTTCGCCGTCGCGGTCGAGCTCGTCCTGCGCGGCGCCGCGACGCTGTTCCTGCCGTTTCCGGCGATCGAGAATGTTCGATCCACCGCCAACAGCACGATCGCCCGGCTCATTCGCCTCGGCCGTCCGAGCTTCTCCTCGGTGGCCGGAACGATCGAAAAGCAATTCGGCATCGACCTGTCGCGCAGCTGGGCGCTCCAGTTCATCCGCGGCGCCGCGTTCCCGGTGCTGCTGGGGCTCGGCCTTTTTGCATGGCTGCTGACCGGTGTCACCTCCCTGCGCCTCAATGAACGGGCGATCTATGAACGTGGCGGCGTTCCCGTCGAGGTGCTTGGCCCTGGTCTGCACGCCCGGCTGCCCTGGCCTTTCGGAATCATGCGGCGCGTCGAATTCGGCACGATCCATGAGATCCCCATCTTCTTTTCCACCGCCGAGGCGCCTGCGGGCGGAGCCAAAGCATCCGTCACGGCGGAAGCGGCGGCGCATGTCGGGGCGGAGGATGTGCCTCCGCCCAGCGCCGACCGGCTCTGGAACGGCTCTCATCCGTCGGAGGCCACCTATCTCGTCGCGAGTGAAGCCAATGGACAGCAGAATTTCCAGATCATCGATATCGACCTGAGGCTCATCTACCGGATCGGCTTGTCCCCCGACGCCGCCCGCGCCGCGGTCTATAACGTCGCCGATCCGGAACGTGATATCCGAGCCTTGGCAGGCCAGTTGCTCGCCCGGTACTTCGCGAGCCACACGCTTCTGGGCGTGCTCGGTGAAAACCGCGAGACCTTCGGTGCCGAGCTGCAGGCCGCGCTTCAGTCGGAGTTGGATCGGCTGTCGACCGGCGTGGAGGTGGTTGCCGTGATCGTCGAAGCAATCCACCCTCCGGCTGGGGCGGCCAGCGCCTATCATCAAGTGCAAGCCGCCGAGATCAACGCCCACACGGCGATCGCGACCGAGCAGGCAAGCGCCGTTCAGGTCCGCAGCGAAGCCGAGACGAAGGCTACCGCATTCCGCAACGAAGCAACCGCCGCGGCGGCCGAAGCGATCAAGCACGCGGACGCGGCCAGCCAGCTGTTCGATGCTGAGCGTACCGCCTATGCGCGCAGCGGGCAGGCATTCCTGCTCGAGCGGCGCTTCGAACGGCTGAGCCGCAAACTGGGCGAGACAAAGACGATCATTATCGACCACAGGCTGATCGGACCGGATGCTCCGACGATCGACCTGCGCACCTTCACCATTCCTTCCGCGGCCGGCGTCGTCGGCCCCGTGGAACGGGACTAAGCACGGACGCACAGATCCATGTCGATGCATCATGGCCACCACCATCACGGCGCCCACGAATATCACGATCCGGAAGATTTACCGGAAGACGGGAGCCGCCGCGGCTGGCTGTCGCGAAACAGCCGATATCTCGTCGCGGCGGTGATCGTCGTCGGGGCGGTACTCTCCGCCTGCCTGATCATCGTGCGGCCGGGGGAAGCCATCGTCGTGACGCGGTTCGGCAACCCCGAGCGCGTTGACGGCACGCCGGGCATTGCCTGGCGGGCGCCGACCCCGGTGGAAAACACGATCAACGTCGATCTCAGGCTTCGGACCACATCGAGCGGGCTGCACGACGTGGGAACGCGTGACGGACTTCGTATCCTGGTGCAGGCCTATGTCGCCTGGCAGGTCCCGAACGACCCCGACCACATAAGGCAGTTCCTCCGCGCAGTGCGCAACCAGCCGGACGAGGCCGCGGCACAGCTGCAAAGCTTCGTCGGTTCGGCGCTGGAAATCGCCGCCAGCGGCTTCGATCTCGCGAGCCTCGTGAACACCGACCCAAAAAGGGTCCAGCTGGACGCATTCGAAACCCGGCTGCGCGAGCGCCTCGAACAGCAGGTGCTTTCGGTTTACGGCGTCGCGATCAAGCAGGTCGGCATCGAACGCCTGACATTGCCGCCGGAAACGCTGGAAGCGACCGTCGAACGGATGAGCGCCGAGCGCTTGACGGTGGCGACGCAGCGCGAGGCGGAGGGAAACAGGGCCGCAGCCGAGATCCGGTCGAATGCGGACCGCGATTCGCGCGTCACCGTTGCCCAGGCGCAGGCCGAAGCAGCGGCGATCGAAGCGAAGTCCCGCGCCGACGCCGCTGAAATCTACGGCTCCGCGTATAAGAGCGATCCAGACCTGTACACCCTCGTACGATCCCTGGATACGCTCGATTCCGTGATCAGCAACAATACCAGGCTAATCCTCAGGACCGACGCAGCTCCATTCAAAGCCTTTGTCGAAGGGCCGGCCGATATTTCGAGCGGCTCGTCGCAGACAAAGGCACGATAATGCCCATAACCCGCCCGCTTGAAACCGGCGAACCGAACGGGCCGTGGGCGCAATCGGCACAATTGTCGTTTCGCTTCATCTATATCGTCGTATGCGTTCTCGCCGTCGGCTGGCTCTTCTCCAATTTTCGGCAGGTGCCACCCGACAGTCGCGCCGTCGTCCTGCGCTTCGGCAGCATCGATCGGCAGCATGGCGCCGGCCTCGTGATGGCATGGCCGCGTCCGATCGAGCAGATCGTCGTTCTGCCAACGGCCGATCGCCAGATCCAATTCGCCATCAAGCGCTTCGATACCGGGATCATGGAAACGCCCGACACGCGGGATTTCTCGATCAGCGGCGACCCGAGAGAGAATTCCGGCTTCTTCCTGACCGGCGATTCGGGGGTCATCCATCTTCAAGCGACTTTGTTTTATCAGATTACGGACCCGACTTCGTATCTGATCTCCGAGCAGCATATCGGGCCGGCGCTGGAAAGGCTCTTCATCGCCGGCGCCGTCTCCGTATGCGCCGGGCGCGACATCGACACCATCCTCGTCGCGCGCCCGGAGAAGGAAGCCGGCGGCAATTCGCTCGCGAGCCGCGAACAGCTTCGCGCAGATCTGCTGAACGCCGTCAATCGCCGCCTGGAACAGCTGGCCGAACAGGGCACCGGCCTTGGCATCGTGGTCAGCAGGGTGGATGTCGCGGCCTCCCTGCCAAGCAGCGCGAAATACGCATTCGATCTGGTGCTGCGCAATGCGCAGAAGGCCGACCAGGATATTGCCATCGCGCGCACGGACGCCGAAAGAATCGCGCAAACCGCCAATCAGGAGCGGGACCGAATTCTGACCGACGCCCAGGCGGCTGCCGAGGAAACCGTAACGCAGGCCAAGACCCGGACCGCGGAGATCACGGCCCTGATACCGCAGTTGCACGGGCCGTCCGGCAAGGCCATCGCCAACCGGCTTTATTACGACCGCATCGGAAAGGTGCTCACGAAGGCCCAGCAAGTCGACACGTTCGACCCCAAGAGCGGAACCCACCTCGTCCTTCCGGGAGCTTCCCAGCAATGACCGACGCCGCCTTGACGGGGACCCTGGTCCCCGATGCGCCGGCGGGCTTGCTGAGTAAGCTCGAGCAGCGCTTCCTCGCGCTTCGCCTGACGTTGGCACTGGTCACCGCCGGCCTGTTGATCCTGTCCATCGCCATCCGCTTCGTGGCGCCAAGCCAGCAGGACGTCGCCGAGCTGGTCGCCGGGGGAGCGGCGCTGCTCGTGTCGATTCCCGCGCTGTCCGCCGCCTGGCAAAGCCTGCGGCATCCCGATCTTCACGGCATTACCGACCAGTTGATCGCACTCGCCTTGATCGCTGCCTGGGCCGATGGCGACCTCACTACCGCAGCCCTGCTGCCGCTCGTCATGACCGTCGGTCATGTGCTCGAGGAGCGCTCCCTTCTCGGTTCGCACGAAGCCATCAGGGCGCTCAGCCGCCTGACGCAAACGAAAGCTCGCCGGCTGCTGCCTGATGGCGAAACGGAAGAAGTCCCGGCACATAGCCTGCGCATCGGCGATTTCGTGGCGTTGCGAGCCGGCGACCGGCTTCCCGCCGATGGGCTGGTCCATTCCGGCACTGCCAGCGTCGATACCGCGCCGATCACTGGCGAGTCCGTGCCGATCGAGGTCGCGCCTGGCAGCGGCGTTTTCGGGGGCTCGATCAACCTGGACGGACAATTGGTCGTCGAAATTACCGAGGTCGGCGAACAGACCACGCTGGGCAGGGTGATCGCGCTGATGCAAGCAGCCGAACGAGCCAAGCCCCCGGTGACGCGGCTGCTGGAGCGCTATGCCGGCCGCTACATGGTGCTCGTGCTGCTGGTCGCAGCCGGCACCTGGTTTGCAACCAACAATACGGCCGCGATGCTCGCCGTGCTCGTCGCCTCCTGCCCTTGCGCCCTCGTCCTGGCCGCGCCGGCAACCTCGATCGCGGCGATTGCCGTCGCCGGCCGGCACGGCATCCTGATCAAGAGCGCGGCCTTCCTCGAGCATCTCGCCACCGTCGATTCGGTCATCCTGGACAAGACGGGCACCGTCACCTTGGGTGAACTGCGCCTCGTCGAGGCGATCGCCGCGCCAGGCGTGAAGCAGCAAGAGCTTAGGCGAATCGCCGCCACGCTCGGCGCCCAGAGCAACCACCCGGTCAGTCGCGCGCTGGCGCCATTGGCGCCAGCCGAGGAACGGCTTGCGGTCGAGGACGTGAAGGAAACAAGAGGGCTGGGCGTCACCGCTGCGAGCGGAGGTGAGATCATCGGCCTCGGCCGCCCGGAACTGTTCCGATCTCTGAAGGTCGCCGCATCGCCGCCGCCCGTGCATCATGGGCCGATTGCCGGTGTGTCGCGTGGGCCGCATTTCCTCGGCTGGATCTTGCTGGCCGATGAGCCGCGCCCGGAAGCCCGTCAAGCCGTGGCGGATTTGAAAGCACTCGGGATTGCCCGGCAGCTGCTCCTGACGGGGGACCGTGCCGTCGTCGCCCGCGATATCGCCCAGGCCGTGAACATCGCGGAGGTTCGGGCCGAGGCGCTTCCCGAACAGAAAATGGATTGCGTCCTCGCCGAAATCAAAGCCGGTTATCGCCCAATGGTGATCGGGGACGGCATCAATGATTCCCTGGCGCTCAAGGCTGGCGCGGTCGGCATCGCGATGGGCGCCCAGGGCGCCGACGTCGCTCTGGCATCGGCCGATCTCGTGCTCATGACCAACGACTTGCGCCGGCTGGGAACCTGCGTGCGCCTGAGCCGGCGTTGCCGCCGGACAATCTATGCGAATGTCGCGATCGGCCTCGGCTGGACCCTCGTGATCATCGCCTCCGCGGCCAGTGGCGTCCTGGGCGCCAGCGGTGCGCTGATCGCCGCGCTGCTTCACAATTTCGGAACGCTGGTCGTCATGGGTAATGCCGGGCGCCTGCTGAAGTTTCAGGAGACCTGAATGGCCGCCTGCATCGCCGCTTATCGCGCGGCCGCTCTGACGCTCCTTCTCGGGCTTGCCGGTTGGCCGGCCAACGCCGCGCCGCTCAATGTCATCGCCGCCGAAAATGTCTATGGCGACCTGGCGGAGCAGCTGGGCGGCCCGAGCGTGGCCGTGGTCAGCATCCTGACCAACCCCAGTCAGGACCCGCATCTGTTCGAGGCCAGCGCCTCGACTGCGCGCGCGCTCGCCGGCGCCGCGCTCGTGATCTATAATGGCGCCAATTACGATCCGTGGATGCCGAAGCTGCTGTCGGTCTCGCCAGGCAAGCCGCGCGATATCATCATCGCCGCCGAGGTGAACCACAAGGCGGTCGGCGACAACCCGCACCTCTGGTATGACAAGGCCAGCATCCTGACTGTGGCCAAGGCGATCACCGCTGGCTTCATCGCCGCCAACCCCGCTGCCGAGCAGGACTACTCGCGGCGTTCGCAGGATTTCGAAACATCGATCAAATCGCTTGACGTCAAGATCGCGGCGATGGGCGCGAAATATGCCGGCCTGCCGATCACCGCGACCGAGCCGGTGTTCGATTATATGGCCCAGGCGATCGGACTTGTCGTACGCAACCCCGACTTCCAGCGCGCGGTCATGAACGATACCGAACCCAGCGCCAGGGACGTAGCCGCCTTTCAGGACGATCTGGAGCATCACCGGGTCAAAGCCCTGCTCTACAATACGCAGGCGACCGAAAATCTGACCGAGCGGATGCGCCGGATCGCCGAGCGGGAAAGGATCCCCGTCGTCGGCATCACCGAGACTGAACCTCCGGGCCAGCGGTACCAGGCTTGGATGGCGAGCGAGCTCGACGCGCTGGATGCGGCCTTGGCGAGTGCCGGCCAATGACGGCGTTTTCTTTCGAAAACGCCACTATTGCGATCGGCGGCCGGCACATTCTGTCAGATGTCACCCTGGCGATCGCAGACGGCGAATTTGTCGGCATGCTGGGGGCGAATGGCGCCGGCAAGACAACCTTGATGCGGACGATCCTGGGGCTGGTGCCCGTCGCGGCCGGTACCGTGCGGGTGCTCGACGCGCCGGTGCAGCGCGGCAACCCCAGGGTCGGCTACATGCCGCAGGTCAGAAGCGCAGTGAGCGGCCTCAGGCTAAGCGGGTGGGATTTCGTGATCAGTGCCGCGAACGGCCATCGCTGGGGTATTCCATGGCCGGGGCAAGCCGAACACCGCGATGCCCAAAGGGCGCTCGAACTGGTCGGCGCCGCCGATCTGGCTGATCGTCCGATCGCCGAAATGTCGGGCGGCGAGCGGCAGCGCCTGCTCCTGGCGCAGGCTCTGCTGGGCCAGCCGCGGCTCCTGTTGCTCGACGAACCGCTGATCAGCCTCGATCCCCATCACCAGCGTGCAGTCGTCGATCTGGTTCGACAGCTGCAAAGGGAGCTCAGGATCGCCGTCTTGTTCAGCGCGCATGAACTCAACCCCCTGCTCGGAACGATCGACCGCGTGCTTTATCTTGGCAACGGACAGGCAGCGCTTGGTTCCGTGGATGAAGTCATCACCGGCCCGGTCCTGTCGCGCCTTTACGGATCGCATATCGACGTCTTCCGCTTCGAAGGCCGCATCTTCGTGATGTCGGACCAGTGTGAAGTCGAACGCTCAGAGCACCGCCACGATGTTTGAGTATGATTTCATCGTCAATGCGGTGGTCGCCGGCGCAATCGTCGCGATCGTGGCGGGAATCGTCGGCTTCTTCCTGGTGATGCGCGGCCAGACCTTCGCCGGTCACGCCCTGTCGCATGTCGGATTCGCCGGGGCCACCGGCGCGGTCCTGATCGGCGCCTCGCCGTTTTGGGGCTTGGCCGCACTGACCTTGGCGGCTGGGCTGGCCATGGGGTTGCTGGGCGAGCGGGTAAGTGGACGCGACGTCGCGATCGGGATGGTTCTGTCGCTCTCGCTCGGTCTCGGACTGCTCTTTCTGCATTTTTATACGTCGTTCGCGACCCAGGCGACCGCGCTGCTGTTCGGTAATGTCTTCGGGGTCGACACGGGAACGCTCTATACCCTGGCGATTCTCGGCGTGCTGTGCCTTCTGGCGCTTGCCATCATCGTCCGTCCCCTGCTGTTCGCTACGTTGCAGCCGGAACTGGCGGAGGCCAAGGGGGTGTCGCCGCGTCTGGTTTCCGTGCTGTTCATGACGATTGTCGCAGTTGCAGTCGCTGAAGCGGCGCAGATCGTTGGTGTGTTGCTGGTCTTCACCTTGATGGTCGGCCCGGCAGCCGCGGCGCAGCGTCTGGCGACGAGACTGGGCAGCGGGCTGATGCTCAGTGTGATCTTTGCCGTCGGCGAGGCGCTGCTGGGCATCACCCTCGCCTACTACACGGATTGGCCCAGCAGCTTCTGGATAACCGCACTCAGCGGCGGCGTCTATTTTGCAACCCTGTGCCAGGACCGATTTCGGCGCGCGCCGTCGCTGTCTTCGAATTCGGAACCGGTCCATCACCCGGGTCACCTGGGTGGTTCGCGACGCCATGAGACAGCCGTGCTCGGCACGCCGAAGGATGTGCTGTGAAAGCGATCACGCTCGAGAACGTATTACCCGTGTCCGAATTCCGCATCGCGCGCAGCACGAACAGGAGTCATTGATGAATCATCTTCGCTTCACGCGCATTTGCACGCGGTTACAGGCTCTCGCGTTGCTCGCCGGCTGTTGCCTGGGTTTCCTCGCCCTGGAATGCCAGCCGAACCAAGCCTATGCCGCCGAAGCGGACGTCGTGCGGGAGACCCTGCCCAATGGGCTGCGCGTCGTCATCGTCCGCAACACACTGGCTCCGGTCGTATCGACCTCGGTGAACTACCTGGTCGGGTCGGACGAGGCGCCCACCGGCTTCCCAGGGATGGCGCATGCCCAGGAGCATATGATGTTTCGTGGCAGTCCGGGTCTGACCGCTGATCAGCTGGCCGACATCGGCAGCGTCATGGGCGGCAATTTCAACGCCGACACGCGGGAATCCGTCACGCAGTATCTGTTCACCGTGCCGGCCGAAGATGTCGACGTGGCGCTCCAGATCGAGGCCACCCGGATGCGCGGGGTGCTCGACA
>CAZVYC010000081.1:0-19583 GCA_964631425.1 uncultured Rhodospirillales bacterium | reverse complement strand
TCACCTCGACCAAGAACGGCTCGATCACCTCGGTCCAGGCGATTTACGTGCCCGCCGACGACCTGACCGACCCGGCGCCGGCCACGTCGTTCGCCCATCTGGACGCGACCACTGTGCTGAATCGCGCGATCTCGGAGCTGGGCATCTACCCGGCAGTCGACCCGCTCGACTCGACCAGCCGCATTCTCGACCCGCGCGTCGTCGGCGAGGAGCACTACCAGGTGGCACGCGACGTGCAACGCGTGCTGCAGACCTATAAATCGCTGCAGGACATCATCGCCATTCTGGGGATGGACGAGCTTTCCGAAGAGGACAAGCTGATCGTCGCGCGCGCGCGCAAGATCCAGCGCTTCATGAGCCAGCCCTTCCACGTCGCCGAGGTGTTCACCAACATCAAGGGCGAGTTCGTGCAGCTCGAAGACACGATCCGCAGCTTCAAGGGGATCGTCGCCGGCGAGTACGACTACCTGCCCGAGCAGGCTTTCCTGATGGTGGGCTCGATCGAGGGCGCAGTCGAAAACGGCAAGCGGCTGGCCCAGGCCGCCTGAGCGGCCGCCGATACGCATCGCTTTTTACGTAAAGTTTACTCGACTCGTGCGAATCGGGCCGGCATAGAACGGACTCCCGCCCGAGTTCTTCGTTCCGAGGAGCTTATTCCATGGTCGCCGTCGACAGGAAGTTCGAGTTCGAGATCGTTTCGCCTGAGCGGCTGCTCGTGTCGGAACCGGTCGACATGGCGGTGATTCCCGGCTCGGAAGGCGATTTCGGCGTGCTGGCTGGCCATACGCTCATGATTTCGACCTTGCGCCCTGGCGTCATCGAGGTCTGGCAGGGCGAAACCGTGACCGAACGCCTGTTCGTCGGCGGTGGATTCGCCGAGGTCACCGAGACTCGCTGCACCGTGCTTGCCGACGAGGCGATTCGCGTCAGCGAGATTGATGCGGGCGCCGTCCAGGCTGACCTTGACCGGCTGAAGGCCGAGCTCGACGCTGCCGAGACCGAAGAGGAAAGACGCGTCGCCATCAATCGCTTCAACATCGCCGAGGCCAAGCTGGCGGCGGCGGGCCGGCTCACGCATTGATGCCGCTGACCGTCCATTTCCTGGGCGGCCTTTCTCGCTTTCCGGCCTTGCCGGCATCCCTTTCCTTGGCGCTTGCACGCAACTGGCGGGTAATCCAACCCAGCTCCGCGCCGCGTTCCGGCCCGACCTCAAACCTGCTCCTAGACCACCGTACATTCCCGGTCTCGGCCTGGACGGTGCCGGGCCGCTCGGGCGCGGCGCGCCTGAGCCGATCCGTGAGACCATGCGCTACGACTTGGTCGACGCCGATCCGACTGCTGCGTTTAACCCATGATGGTACTTCGCTTGCGCCGCGAACTAATTATGACAGACATCCGTTACAGCAACGTCTTCTCACTCGCGATTATACGCGATAGTATTGTAACAGGTGGGAAGCCGGAGTCATGAAAACGACCAAGCGCTGGACTTTTGATGATATACCGTGGGAGCGTTTCGACCGGGCTCGGGTCAATGCTGATCTGTTAAAGATCGCCAAGGCCGCGGCGCTGGTGGAGTTCAATGCCGACGATTACGCAGCCTATCTGCACAACGTATTCCGCGACGATACGGACTTCCAGGAAGCTGCTAACGAATGGGCCAAGGAAGAGGTCCAGCACGGTCAGGCGCTGGGCCGCTGGGCAAAGCTGGCCGACCCCGATTTCGATTTCGACGCTGCGGTGCACCGCTTCCGCGCGCAATACCGCATCGACATCGCATCCGAGGCCTCGATTCGCGGCTCGCGCGCCGGTGAGCTGATCGCGCGTTGCATGGTGGAAACCGGCACCAGCTCCTACTACGCCGCGCTGGGCGAGGCGGCGGACGAGCCGGTGCTGAAATCGATCTGCCAGCACATCGCAGCGGACGAGCTCAGGCACTACAAGCTGTTCTACACGCACCTCAAGAAATACCTGGAGCGCGAAGATCTCAGCACGCTGCGGCGCCTCAAGGTTGCATTCGGCCGGATCGTCGAAACCGAGGACGACGAGCTGGCCTGCGCCTACTATGCGGCCAATACCGCGCCGGGCGAACCGTATGTCCGCGCCCGCTACAGCCGCGAATATATGAGCCGGGCCTACAGCTTCTACCGGCATCATCATCTCGAGCGCGCCGTCGGCATGATCTTCAAGGCCTGCGGCCTGCGTCCGCAAACCCCGCTCTTCCGCGTGTCTCAGCGTGTCGCTTGGTGGCTGTTCGCCAACCGGGCCCGGCAATTGCAGAAGGCGGCCGCCTGACGCGTTGCAGTTATTCGGCCGCGACGGCCTGCGCGGCGCTGGCCTTTTCCGCTTCGATCTGGGCCGCCTTGGCTTCGACAAGCTTGACCAGATGCTCGACGATATTCTCGTCCTTCAGCCGGTGCGCCTGGCTGCCGTTCAGGTAGACCTGATGGGTGTTGTTGCCGCCGCCGGTGAAGCCGATGTCGGTCTCGCGCGCTTCGCCTGGGCCGTTGACGACACAGCCGATGATCGAAAGCGACATCGGCGTCGAGATGTGGGCCAGCCTGTCTTCCAGGATCTTCACTGTCTCGATGACATTGAAGTTCTGCCGCGCGCAGGACGGGCAGGAGATCACGTTGACCCCGCGATGGCGCAGCCCCAGCGACTTCAATATGTCGAACCCGACCCGCACCTCTTCCGCAGGCTCTGCCGACAGCGAGACGCGGATCGTGTCGCCGATACCGGCCCACAGCAGCGACCCCATGCCGATGGATGACTTGACGGTACCCGAGCGCAGGCCGCCGGCTTCGGTTACGCCGACATGCAGCGGATAGTCGCATGCGTCGGCCAGTGCCTGATAGGCGGCGACGGCCAGGAAAACGTCTGAGGCCTTCACGCTGATCTTGAACTCGAAGAAATCGTTGTCCTCAAGGATGCGGGCGTGGTCCAGCGCGCTTTCAACCATCGCCTCGGGGCAGGGCTCGCCGTATTTCTCCAGCAGGTCGCGCTCCAGCGACCCGGCGTTGACGCCGATACGCATCGAGCAGCCATGGTCGCGCGCCGCCTTCACCACTTCACGCACCCGCTCGGCCGAACCGATATTGCCGGGGTTGATTCGCAGGCAAGCTGCGCCGGCCTGTGCCGCCTCGATCGCGCGCTTGTAGTGGAAGTGAATGTCCGCGACGACCGGCACCTTCACCTGACGCACGATATGCTTCAGCGCCGCGGTCGATTCCTCGTCCGGGCAGGACACGCGGACGATGTCGACCCCGGCCTCTTCGCAGGTGCGAATCTGCGCCACCGTGGCTTCGACGTCGCTCGTCAGCGTGTTCGTCATGGTCTGCACGGTGATCGGCGCGTCGCCGCCGACCGGGACGTTGCCGACCATGATCTTGCGGCACTTCCGCCGATGGATTTCGCGATAGGGGCGGACGCTCATATGTCCCTCGTCGATTCGGTCAGAGCCGGCTCAAGTCCGGCCGAATGCTTCAATTGGCATGCGTTTGCGCCGCGAGCAAGTGATCCGGGTTCAGGCTTACATTGCGGACCACCTTGCCGAGCTCGCCGAGCTTGGGCACGCCGGCACCGTCGACCGTGATGTCGATGCCCCCAGCGTTCCCGGTGACCATCGTCAGGCCGTCCTCATTCGGGACATTATACGTTTCGCCCGGCTTCAGCACGCGCGTGAACAGCAGGTTGCCGCCCTTGTCGCGCACCTGGATCCAGCTGTCGGCCGTCGCATGCAATACAACCCGGGATTGTCCCCCGGACGCGCCGTAGATTGTTGCCGCCGGCGTCGAAGTGACCTCGCCAGCGACGGGCGGCTGGGCCAGCTCCGGCTGCTGCGCGGCGATTGTCGGTTCGGCCTGGTTGGCAGGATGGTCCACCGGAGGCACGCCGTCGGTCGCCGGGACGGGCGGGTTGCCGGCCGTCCCGGATGTCGTCGACGCTGGAGTCGTCGGCGCTGGAGTCGTCGGTGTCGGCGGCGCTTGCGACGGAACGCCGGCTATTTCGGCAGGGGCTCCGGGTGCCTGGGCGGTCGTGCCGGGTACGCCGGCGGCGGGTGCCGTCCCCGTGGCGGGTGATGTGGCTGGAGCCTGAACCGGGCCGATAGGCGCAACCGGCGCCGGTTGCGCTGTCGACGCCGGCGGCTGCGCCGCGACCATCGGCTTGGGCGATGAGGAGGCATCAAGCAGTCGGTGCAGCCTGTCCGGCACCTCCGGCACGATATCTGCCAACCGCCCCGGCGGGGCGCTGAAATAATACCAGGCGCCATAGGTCACCGCGGCCAGCGCCAGGCAGATCACCAGAAGCGGACCGGTCGGCATCCGGCTGTCCCGGATCGGCAACGGGAACTCCAGGTGCGGCCGATGTTGCACTTCGGTCGCCTCCGCCTTGAAGCGCTGCACGAGCGCCTCGGCGTCGAGTCCCAGATAGGTCGCATACGATCGCACGAAACCGACGGCGTAGGTGGGCCCCGGCAACTGGTCGAAGTTCCCGTCCTCGATCGCGACCAGCACTGCCGGCTTTATGCGCAGCACCTGGGCGACATGGACGATTTCCAGGCCGCACTCCAGCCGGCGACTGCGCAAGCTGTCGCTCACCGATATGCGCCGCGGCGGGATCGGCGCTTCGATTACGTTATCGCGGGCCTCGGACGGTTCGTCGGGGGCCCTGCGCTTGCGTACAGCCATGGTCAGCCTGCTTTCCGCGCGCCACTCAATGACAATGTAGCACTCAATGACAATGTAACACGATGCCGTGCTGCCGATCCCGAAACCGGCTAAAATTCATTACAAACATGGCGATCGCACGGATTTTGTAGCAAAACTTAGACGCCGACCGCAACGTCATCGATTGCTATATGGTGATCGCGGGCGAAATCCTTAAGCTTGCCACGCAGACTATGGTCGCGGGACTTGACCAGCGGGCTCAAGAAACTCCGCACCTGCGCGACATTCAAACTCCGCACCAACGCTTTGATTTCGCCGACCGATTGCGGCATCACCGAGAGCGTCCGAGCGCCCAGTGCGATCAGCGCCATGGCCTCCAGCGGGCGGGACGCCATTTCTCCGCAGACGCAGATCGGCACGCGCGCTGCCTTGCAGCGCTCGAACAGCTGCAGCAATGCGTTGAGGAAGCCCGGCGATAGAACGTCGTAACGCTGGCCCATCCGTGGGTTGTTGCGGTCCGCGGCATAGAAGTACTGCAGCAGATCGTTGGTGCCCAACGCCACGAAGTCGACGCTTTTGAGCAGAGGCTCGAGCTGCCAGAGCAGCGAGGGCACCTCCAGCATCACTCCGGTCTTGACCTCGGCGGGCAGCGCACGACTCTCTTTGCGAGAGCGCTCGAGCTCCATCTCCAGAAGCTCGCGCGCGGCGTCCAGTTCGGCCACTTCGGCGACCAGCGGAAACATGACCCTGAGCTCGCGTCCCGCCGCGGCGCGGATCATCGCCCGAAGCTGAATGCGCAGCATCGCCGGCCGGTCCAGCCCGATGCGGATTGCGCGCCAGCCCATCGCCGGGTTCTCCTCGGCGTATTCGGGGAAATAGGGCAGCGTTTTGTCCCCGCCGACGTCGAGCGTCCGGAATGTGACCGGCCGCCCGCCGGCCTGCTCCAGGATCGAGCCATAGAGCTCGGTCTGCTGCGCCACATCCGGATATTCCGCCCTGACCATGAACGGGATTTCCGTCCGGTAAAGGCCGACGCCCTCGGCGCCGGTTGAATCGAGATGCGGCATCTCGATCGACAGGCTGGCGTTGATCAGGATCGACAGCGGTTCGCCGTCCTGCGTGACCGAGGGCAGGTCGCGCACCTCGCTGTAAAGCCGCCGCCGCTCGGCGCTGAGCAGGCTCGATCGGTTATAGCTCTCGACGATGTCTTCCGCCGGTCGGATGAAAACCAGGCCATTGGCCCCGTCGATGATCAGTGGGTCAAGCGGTTCGATCAGCGACAGCGCGCGCGTGCAGCGGGCAACCAGCGGGATCTCGAGCCCGCGCGCCACGATTGCCACATGACTGCTGGCCGATCCTTCTTCGAGGATAAGCCCGCGCAGCCGCCCACCGCCATAATCCAGCAGCTCGGCTGGTCCCAGCGTACGCGCGACCAGGATGGCATCTTCCGGCAGCTGGAGCTCGGGTTCGGAGGATCTGCCAGCCAGGTGCTTCAAGAGCCGGTTGGTCAGGTCATCCAGGTCATGTTGCCGCTCACGGATATAGGGATCGCTTATCTGCCCCAATCGTGCACGCGTCTCGTTCTGCACGCGCTCGACCGCCGCCTCCGCCGACAGCCCTGAGAGGATCGCCTCGCGGATGCGCCCCAGCCAGCCGCGATCCTGCGCGAACATACGGTAGCTTTCCAGAATATCGGCATACTCGCCGCCGCCCGCCTGCTGCGTTACGAGCAGCAGGTCGTCGATCGCGCTATGCATGCTGGCGACCGCGGCGCGCAGCCGGTCGAGCTCGGCCTGCGGGTCTTCGGCGACCATCTCGCGCAAGGTCAGCCGCGGCTGATGCAGCACTGCGTGACCCATCGCCAATCCGCCGGAGAGCATCGTACCCTTGATGCGCTGCGGCAAAAGGGCGGCGTCGTCGGCCGAAGTGATCTCCTGCGGGTTGACGAGGTCGCCTGCGCTGACCAGTTCAGCCACCACCATGGCGACGGTTTCCAGCGTCTCGATCTCGTCTTCGACATAGTTCCGGCGGCGGGTGTTCTGGATGACCAGCACGCCGCGCACCCGGCCGCTGCGGATCAGCGGCACGCCGCAGAGGGACTGGTACGGGTCCTCCCCCGTCTCCGGGCGATAGGCGAAATTGGGATGGCTCGGCGCATTGGCGAGCGCCAGCGAGCGGGCATGGGCGGCGATCTCGCCGACAATGCCTTCGCCGATCCGGAGACGCGTCTTGTGAACGGCTTCGGGGTTGAGGCCCACCGTAGCGAACAGCTCCAGCACCTCGCCGGCGCGCATCAGATAGCAGGAGCACACTTCGGCGACCATCTCGGTCGCGATCAGCCGGACGATCTTGTCCAGCCGCTCCTGCGCCGTGCCAGACCCCGCCATCAGGTCGCGCAGCCGCGACAGCAGCCGGCGCGCGCTGATGGCGCCGTTGGGTGTATCCAAAGGACGGCGGCGCGGGATCGGCAGCCCAGCCACTCCAATCTCCTCAGGGTGCCCGCTCATATCCGCCGCACCCGCCGGATATGCGCACCGGCACCGTTCACCTGCGCGCCTCGCGCCGCCGACTGAGCGCGGTTTCGGCCTCGGCGACCAGCTCGGCCAGAATCTTGGCAACCGGCTGCTCGGACCGTACCATGCCGACGCTCTGTCCCGCCATCAGAGAGCCATTCTCGACATCGCCCTCGATCACCGCGCGGCGCAGCGCCCCGGCCCAGTAATGCTCGATCTCCAACTGGGCCGCTTTCTGGTCCATCAGTCCCTGGTCGACCCTGCCAATCAGCTCGCGCTGGATCTCGGCAAAACGGCGCGTGCCTGCATTGGCGATGGCGCGCACAGGAATGACCGGGAAGCGGGGGTCGACCTGCACTGACAGCACCGCGTCGCGCGCCTCGGCCCGGATGAACGCTTCCTTGAACCGCGGATGCGCGATCGATTCCGTAGCACAGACGAAGCGGGTGCCCAGCTGCGCTCCGGCCGCGCCCATCTCGAGAAAGGAAACGATCGCCTCGCCGCGGCCAATACCCCCGGCGACGAAAACCGGAACTTCGTGGATGACCGGCAGGATCTCCTGCGCCAGGACCGAGGTCGAGACCGGTCCGGTATGGCCACCGGCCTCCATTCCCTCGATCACCAGTGCGTCCGCGCCGACGCGGATCAGCTTCCTGGCCAGCACCAGCGCCGGCGCGAAGCACATCACCTTGACGCCGGCGTCCTTCAGCTTGCGCACCGCTGTGGAGGGCGGAAGGCCACCGGCCAGCACGACATGGCTAACCCTCGTCGCGATACAGACGTCGATCAGCACGTCGAGCTTTGGATGCATGGTGATCAGGTTGACACCGAACGGGCAGTCGGTGAGCCTTGAGGTGGCTTCAATCTCCTCGGCCAGCCGAGCGGGCTCCATGGCTCCGCAGGCTATCACGCCGAAGCCGCCGCCATTCGAGATCGCCGCCACGAGGCCGCGCTCGCTGACCCAGGTCATGGCGCCACCCATGATGGCGAGCTCGGTGCCGAAGAACGCACGCCCGCGCGCCCACAGGAAATCGAGCTCCGCGCGCGCGCGGCTGATCCGGCCCTCTTCCGTGTGAAGCGCGTACGGCGTCACGCGGCGTCAAGGCCGTAGACGGTGTGCAGCGCGCGGAGCGCCAGCTCAGTATAGTCCTCCGCCACCAGCACGCTCACCTTGATTTCAGACGTCGAGATCACCTGGATGTTAATCCCCTTGTCGGCCAGCGCTCGGAACATGCGCTGGGCCACGCCTGGATGGCTGCGCATGCCGACGCCGATCACCGACAGCTTGACCACGTTCGAATCGGCGATGATCCGGCCGTAATTGATCGCGGCCCGGGCGTCCTCCAAGGTCGCGACCGCGCGAGCCAGATCGGCCTTCGACACGGTGAAGGTCATATCGGTGGTTTTGCCGTCCGCCGCCACGTTTTGCACAATCATATCGACATTGATCGCGGCATCGGTCAACGGTCCGAAGATTGCTGCCGCCACGCCGGGGCTGTCGGACACCTGCAGCAAGGTGACCTTCGCCTCATCGCGGCTGTAGGCGATGCCGGTTACGATTTCCTGTTCCACTATCTCACCCTCGTCAACGACCAGCGTTCCCGGCAGGTCGCTGCCCGGCCGGTCGGCGAAACTCGACAGCACCTGAACCCGGACTCGGTGATTCATCGCCAGTTCGACCGAGCGCGTCTGTAACACCTTGGCGCCCTGCGACGCCAGTTCCAGCATCTCCTCATAGGTGATCTTGCTAAGCTTGCGCGCCTTGGCAACGATCCTGGGATCGGTCGTATAGACGCCGTCCACGTCCGTATAGATGTCGCAACGGTCGGCTTTGAGCGCGGCCGCCATCGCGACCGCGGACAGATCGCCGGCGCCGCGGCCGAGCGTTGTGATCCGATTGCGATCCGAAATACCCTGGAAGCCCGAAATCACCGGTACCTCACCGATCTTCAGCCGCCGGTCCAGTTCGTCCGTCTCGATCGACAGGATGCGCGCCTTGGCGTGCACGTCGTCGGTGTGGATGGGGATCTGCCAGCCAAGCCACGACCGCGCATTGACGCCCAGCTTCTGCAGCGCCAGCGCAGTCAGGCCCGCCGTCACCTGTTCACCGGTGGCGACCACGGCGTCGTATTCGCGCGCGTCGAACAGCGGGCTGATCGCCGAACAATATTCGACCAGCTTATTGGTCGCCCCAGCCATGGCCGAAACGACGACCGCGACCTCGTGGCCGGCGTCAAGCTCTGCCTTGACCTTGTGCGAAACGCGAATAATGCGATCTATGTCGGCGACCGAGGTGCCGCCGAATTTCTGTACGATGCGAGCCACGATACCTGATTATGAGCGGTTCTTGAGCGTCCGACACGTTGCCTGGACGAAAGCGCGTATCCATACTCCGCGGGGTTGAGGGCGTGCAAGGCAGGATTCGCGGCGGATTGGACGAGAGACATGCAGACCAGCACCACGGTCGATCAGGCCGAGATCGAAAGATTCAGCCGCTTGGCGGCTGAATGGTGGAACCCGGAAGGACCGTTCCGGCCGCTCCACCGGTTGAACCCGGTACGGCTCGACTATGTTCGTGGCCAAGCCGTTCGGCATTTCGATCGCGACGCCCGCTCCGTCGCGCCGCTCGAGAGATTGAGCGCGCTCGATGTCGGCTGCGGCGGCGGACTGGTGGCCGAGCCGCTGGCCCGGCTCGGCGCGTCCGTTGCCGCCGTCGATGCCGACGGAGCGGCGATCCAAGCGGCCAAGGCGCACGCCGCTGATCGTGGCCTCGAGATTGACTACCGTGTCGGCAGCGTTGAGGCCTTGGCCGCCTCCGGCCAGCGGTTCGATCTCGTCACCGCGCTTGAAATTGTTGAGCATGTATCTGACCGTGGGCTGTTCCTGGCGACCCTCGGTTCGCTGGTCGCGCCTGGCGGGCTGTTGATCCTCTCCACGCTCAACCGGACACTGAAGTCGTTGGTTCTCGGCATCGGCGTAGCGGAGCATGTACTGCGCTGGGTCGCCCCCGGCACGCATCACTGGCGCAAATTCGTCCGGCCATCGGAGCTGGCGCGGGGCTTGCGCGCAACCGGCCTTGATCCCATCGACGTCACGGGATTGGTCTTCGATCCGTTGAAAGGCGCGTTTCGCCTTCAGGTCGGCGACGTCGGCGTCAACTATCTGATGACCGCCACGCCGGTCACTGGCTGATCAGCTGTCGGTGCGCCTGAGCCAGGGCACGCTCGCCACCGCGATGCCTTCTTCGCGCAGTTCGGCGGCTTCGGCCTGGGTTGCCTCGCCGTAGATTTCCCGGACCGGCGCTTCTCCGTAATGGATCTTCCGAGCCTCCTCGGGAAACGCGCTGCCGACATAGTCGCAGGTGTCCGCGATATGGCGATTGAGCTCGGCGATCTTGCTCATCACCACACGAAGTTGTTCGGGCCGAAGCTGTTCGGGCCGAAGCTGTTCGGGATTGACAGGGGGCGGGCCCGCCGGGGCTGACGATGCCGGCTGAGCCTGCTCCGACCGGATCATTTCGCGCGCGCTGCGGTCGGATCGGCCTATGCGCGGCGCCATCGGCGCCTTCGACACATCGGCGCCCCCGCAGATCGGACACGTGACTTGGTGCGCGGCGTGCTGCTGGTCATAGGCGTCGGAATTCCGGAACCAAGCCTCGAAGCCATGGCCGCCACCGCAGCGCAGTTCATAAACGATCATCGGCGGAGATCAGGGGTTAGTTTAAGCATCATTGCAAATTTAGGCGAAAGCTCGGTTTTCCGCCAGGGCCGGGGCAAAAGGGCGCGAATGGTCCAGCGACCGGATCATCTTGCGCGCTTTGGCCACCCGGTCGAGGTCGCAATCGGTGGCGATGAAGCCGACTGCTTCTCCGCCATCGGCCAGAATTTCGCCCCATGGCGAGATGATCAGCGAATGGCCGAATGTAAGCCGGCCGCCGGCATGCTCGCCGGTCTGGGCCGGCGCGATCACGAAAGCCCCCGTTTCGATCGCCCGGGCGCGCAACAGCACGTGCCAATGCGCGCTGCCGGTCGGCACGGTAAAGGCAGCCGGCACGGTGATGATCGAGGCTCCAGCGCGCGCCAGCGCGGCATAAAGCATCGGGAACCGCACATCATAGCAGATCGTAAGGCCGAGCCGGGCGAGAGGTGTCTCGGCAACGATCGCCCGGTCGCCCGCCTCGAACGTCGCGCTTTCGCGATAGCTTTTTCCGTCTAGGGGATCGGCGTCGAACATATGGATCTTGTCATAGCGCGCGGCGACCTCGCCCGACGGCGCGAACAGGAAGCTGCGGTTGGCCAGCCTGTCCGGCGCGATCCTGATCGACAGCGAGCCTGCCAGCAGCCACGCGCCGGTCTCGCGCGCCAGCCCGGCAAAGCGAGCAACGCCCGGATGCCCTTCCTCAGGCAGGGCCGAGGCGATCAGAGACGCCCGATCGTCCAGCATCCCGCTGGTGTTCTCGGGTGTCGCGATCAGCCGGGCGCCGTCCTGCGCGGCGGCCTTGATCCAGCGCTCGGCTTCCTCGAGATTGGCCCCCAGCTCAGGCTTGGCATTCAGCTGGACGCAGGCGATGCGGAGGTTCGTCACGCGGCGGCAATCCCGAGCAGCTCATCGAGCTTGCCGGCGCGGTCGAGGGCCGCCAGCTCGTCCGAGCCGCCAACGCCTTCGCCGTCGACGATGATCTGCGGCGTGGTGGTTCGGCCGCCGGAACGCTCGACCATCTCGCGCCGGCGCTTCGGCTCCATCATCACGTCGATTTCTTCATAATCGACGCCCTTGTCGTCGAGCAGCTTCTTCGCCCGGTAGCAATAGCCGCAATAGGGCTGGGTATAGATTTCGATCTTAGGCATCCGTGCAATATGGTTCGGTCACGCGCCCTAGTCCAGCACCACCCGCGCCAGGGTCAGCACGTCGATCCGGGCCGCGCCGCCACGCCTCAGCACACGCGCACAGGCGCCTACGGTGGCGCCTGTCGTCAGCACATCGTCGACCAGGACGATCCGCGATCCCTTGACCCGTTCGGCGTGCCGCGGATTGAGCCGGAAGGCGCCGGCGACGTTGCGCTGCCGCGCTGCAGCGCCAAGCTCGCCCTGGCTCGGCGTCGCGCGGTGGCGCTCCAGGAGGTCGGGCAGGTGCGTGACCCCGGCCAGCCTTGCGGCGTGGGCGGCGATCAGCGCGGCCTGGTTGTAACGTCGCCTGATGAGCCGCAGCCGATGCAGCGGCACCGGCGTCACAATGTCGGCGTCGTTGAGCAACTCGGCGCCCGCCCGCGCGGTCCAGGCGCCGAAGGCGGGCGCGGCGTGCAATCGGTCGCCGTGCTTGAAGCCGAGAACCAAGCCGCGGCTGCCCTCGTCATAGGTCACGGCCGCACGGGCGCGGTCATAGGGCGGGGGATCGGCGTGGCAGGCGGCACAGCGAATGTCGCCTTCGACGGCGAAGTCGAACGGCGCGCCACAGCACTGGCAGAAGGGCGGGGCGATGAAGGTAAGGTTCGACCAGCATCGGGCGCAGGCCAGGCCGGCCGAATCGGTCCTGGCGCCGCAGCCGATGCAACGCGGCGGCAGGGCAAGATCGATCGCCAGGCGGGCGAGCTGGCGCGCCCGGACGGCGATCGCTTCGGCGGTACTCGCCAACGCATCCTGCCGCGCGATCCGGCTATACAGTCGGTGCATCGCCGCCCTATTTCTGTGATTTCGTCAGCAGCGCCGCGAGATAGTCCTGCCAGACCGCGGCCCAGCTATGCGTACCGTGCCCATGGGTCTGGTCGCTGATCGGGATCAGGTGAAACTCCGCATTGGGCAAGTTCTTGACCTGCTGTTCGGCGATCCCGAGTTCGGGCGGGTTGATGAAATCGTCCGCCGAGTTCAGCCACATCACGCGCGCCTTGATCGCGCCGAGCCTGGCCGACGGGTCGTAATTGCGCGAGGCGTTGACCTGATAAAGCAGATCGTTCGCGTCCAGTCGGGCAAGGTCGCGCTTGTGCACCTCGTCCAGGTACTTGTCGGCATCGTCGCGGGTGGGCATGCGCTTCTGCATCAGCAACGGCGCGCTGCCGGCGATGGTCACAAGATCCGAGGCGGTGCGCAACGCGTCGAGCGGCTCTTCCTTGTAGTCGCCACCCATCCAGGCGGGGTCACTCTTGATCGCATCCATCACCATGTCGCGCCACAGCCGGTTGCGCCCGGCGATCTGGACCGGCAGGCAGGCCAGCGGCATCAGCGCATCCATGAAATCCGGATGCGTCTCGCCCCACACGAAGTCCTGCATGCAGCCCATCGAGGTGCCGATGATGAGCCTCAGATGGTCGACCTTCAGGCCGTCGGTCAGCATCCGGAATTGCGCCTCGACCATGTCGTCATAATCGTACTGCGGGAAATGCGCCCTGAGACCGTCGCTCGGCTTGGAGGATTTCCCGTGCCCGATGCCGTCGGGCAGGATGATGTAATACCGTGCCGGGTCGAGTAGGCCGCCCGGCGTGAACAGCACGCCTGCGAAAGGCGGGATCAGCAACGAGGTGCCGGCACCGCCGGTGCCGTGCAGGATCAGCACCGCGTTGGTTACATGACCCCCGGCGTCGCGCGTGGGATGGCCCAGCGTCGTGTAATGAATGCGCAGCTCCGGCAGCCTTTCGCCCGTGCCGAATTTGAAGTCCTTGGCGACATAATCGCCTTCATCGGTCTTCCAGGTCTGGGTATCGGCGCCCTTCGCGAAACCGGCCAGCAATAGAACGGCAAGAAGGCAAGCGGAACGGGCGAGGACTCGGAACATGGCGGGCCTCCTGGTAGCCTCGCTATATGATGCTATTCCACGGTCGCTTGCCACTTTCGCATGCAGTATCCGGTCGCAGAGGCGCGTGAGTCACACGCGACGGCGCGTAAATCGGATACTAAACATGACGTACCGGCTTTCTGTGAAAGTCGGTACTAGCCGCCGCTTCTTGTTTCCAACTCGATCCTTCTGCCGTGACCGACCTCCCATCCTCCGCGCTTTACGGACTTCCGCCGATAGGGTTGGTCGAGGCCGCCGAGAACCCGATACAGCTTTCGCCGCTGATCCCAGGCTCGACGCGGCTTGAGGACCAGCCCGGCGGCGTTTTCGATCGGGCCGTGGTGCTCGCTCCGCCGGGCGTTCTCGATCGGCGATTCGTGCTGGCGCAGGTGCTGCGAACCCTGCGGCCCGGAGGAACGCTGGTCGCGCTGGCGCCGAAGCAGCGGGGCGGCGCGCGCCTTGGGAAGGAACTCGAGGGGTTCGGCTGCCTGGTCGACGAGATCGCCCGGCGCCATTACAGGATCTGCCGGACCTCACGTCCGGTGACACTTCACGGCCTAGACGAGGCGATCGCCGATGGCGGGCCGCGAATCCCGCCCGCACTCGGCCTCTGGAGCCAGCCCGGCATCTTCAGTTGGGATCGGCTCGATCCCGGCACCGATCTGCTGCTGCGCCGCCTGCCGCGCTTGGCCGGCATGGGGGCGGATTTCGGCTGCGGCGTCGGCGTACTGGCGCGGGCAGCGCTGGAATGGCCCGGCGTCGAGCGTATGACGCTGATCGACATCGACCGTCGCGCGATCGACGCAGCGTACCGCAACGTTCACGATCCGCGCGCGGGTTTCCGTTGGACGGACGTGCGGGACTGCGATTTGGCCAATCTCGATTTCGTGATCATGAACCCGCCTTTCCACCATGGCGGTGCCGAGGATCGGCTTCTGGGCGAGGCTTTCATCCGCCGCGCCGCCGGGTCGTTGAAGCGCGGCGGAGCCTGCTGGCTGGTCGCCAACCGCCACCTGCCTTATGAAACGGTGCTCAATGCGTCCTTTTCGACGGTGCGGCTGGTGGAACAGGCGGACGGGTACAAGCTGCATGAGGCGCGGCGGTGAGCGGACAGGCGCGGAAAACGCCGACCGTCCGGCTTGACCGCCTGCTGGCCAATCTGGGCTATGGTTCCCGCCGCGAAGTCCAGGCCCTGGTCGGCGCGGGGCTGGTTGCCATCGACGGCACGGTGATGGGCCGCCCCGACCAGCATGTGGCGCTCGTCCGCGATCTGGCCGAGCGCGTGGTGGTCGATGGTGCGCCCCTGGATCCGCCGCCGCCGCTTACGCTGATCATGCATAAGCCGTCAGGTGTGGTCTGCTCCCACCGTGAGCCGGGACGCAGTATCTATGAGCTGCTGCCGGCGCGATGGGCGCGCCGGGACCCGCCGCTCTCCACCGTCGGCCGACTGGACAAGGATACGTCGGGCCTTCTGCTGCTGACCGACGACGGCGCCTTGTTGCACCGGATCATCTCGCCCAAGGCCGCGATAGCCAAGCGCTACCACGTCACCGTGGAACGCCCGCTCTCCGGCGATGAAGGCGCGCTGTTCGCCAGCGGCCGGATGCTGATCGACGGCGACGACAAGCCGCTTCTGCCGGCGCGCCTCGAGATACTTGGTCCCGCAACCTGCCGTCTCACCATCACGGAGGGCCGTTATCATCAGGTGCGGCGCATGTTCGCCCAGACCGGCAATCGGGTGATCGCGCTCCACCGCGACCGCGTCGGCCGACTCGATCTCCCGGCTTCGCTCGCTGCCGGTCAGTATCGGCGGCTCAAGGAAGAAGAGCTTGGGATCGTGATGGCTGTAGTATAAGTATCACTCAAGCGGCCGCTGAGCCGCGAGAGGAAAAATGATCGACCTCGGCAAATTCAACATAGATGTTCCGCATTTTCGCCCGGGATCGTGGGCCGCCTATTCGGTGACCGTCGCGCTCGTCGCGCTTGCGACTGTCGTGCGACTGTCGCTATTGGGGGACCTGTCGGGGATGCCCTACATTACCCTTTTCCCTGCCGTCATCGTCGTCACGTTGTTTTGCGGATCCGTCGCCGCCCTACTGGCGCTGGCGCTCTCTATACTGATTGGCGTGCTGTTCATTACTGGCGATTGGCAGTCGTTGACGCCGTTCTATCAGACGATGGCTTTCGCAATTGGCAGCCTCGCCTTGATTGCAGTCGCGGCGGCCATCCGGACAGCCGCGGGGGCGACGCGGCGGCTCAACACCACACTGGCGCGAAGCGAGGCCAAGTTTCGCAGGCTGCTCGAATCCGCGCCGGACGCCATGATCATCACGGATGCGCAGGGGCGGATCACGCTCGTCAATGCGGAGACGGAACGGCTGTTCGGCTTCGCGCGATCGGAAGTCCTCGGGAAAGCCCTCGATTTGCTCCTGCCGGCCGGGGCCGCGGACGATCCGATAGGCGTACGGAAGGACGGCTCAGAGTTTCCAGCCGAGCTGCGGATGAGCCCGCTCGAGACCGGTGACGGCGCGCTCGTTTGCTGCGCCATCCGCGACATCACAGACCGCAAGCAGATCGAGATCCGGCTTCTGGAGGCGAGCCGCGCCAAGTCGGAGTTCCTCTCAGGCATGAGCCACGAACTGCGTACGCCGCTCAACGCCGTGGTCGGCTTCGCCGAGCTGCTGCAGATAAGGGGCGACACGCTGACCGAGCAGCAGCGGGAATATGTCGAGCACATCCTCGAAGGCGGAAACCACCTGCTGGCGCTGGTGACCCAGCTGCTCGACCTTGCCGGCATCGAGGCGGGCCGTCTCAGCCTCCAGGTGGGGCCGATCGACACCTGCCACATGATCGAGCGAGTATACAGGATGATGCAGCCGCTGGCCGAGGCGGCAAGGCTCGATTTCGCACTCGCGTTGCCGGACGAGCTTCCCGAATTCCAGGGCGACGAGCTGCGGCTGCGGCAGGTGCTGATCAACTTTGTGTCGAACGCGATCAAGTATAACCGGGAAGGAGGCGCCGTCCTTCTGTCGGCCGAGGCGGCACCGCAGGGAATCCGGTTCCTGGTGTCCGACACCGGCCCCGGCATTCCGCCCGACCGCGTGCAGGAGTTGTTCCTCCCGTTCCACCGGCTGGGCGCTGAGCAGTCAGGCGTGGGCGGCACCGGCATCGGGCTCGCTTATTCCAAGAAGGTGGTCGAGGCGATGGGCGGCGCCGTCGGTTTCGAGAGCGAGGTCGGCAAGGGCAGCGCCTTCTGGATGGAATTCCCGACCCGTGCGGCGGTGGGCGCGGCCTGACGGCCGGTCACCCGCTGCCGGTAGCTAAGGCGCCACCGCTCGCTTATAAGCACGCAATCATGAACAGCTCGGATCCCATGCTCGTCTTCGACCGCGCGCTTGTGCGCCGGCGGCGCGAGCGCGCGGTCGCGCGCGGCGACAGCGCCGACTTCCTGTTTGCCGAAGTGGCGGCGCGCCTTGGAGATCGCCTGGCCGACGTCCGGCGCGATTTCCCGGTTGCGGTCGATCTCGGCAGCCGGGCCGGGCATCTCGCGCGCGCGCTCCAGGCGAGCGGCCGGGTCGGGCGGATCTTCGCCGTCGACATGTCTCCTGCCCTTGCCGCGCGCCTGCCCGTGTCCGCTGCGGCGGCTGACGAGGAGGCGCTGCCCTTCGCGCCGGAATCGCTCGACCTGGTAGCGAGCGCGCTGGCCTTGCACTGGGTCAATGATCTCCCGGGCGCGCTGCTGCAGCTGCGCCAGGCGCTACGGCCGGACGGTCTGCTCATGGCCGCGCTCTTTGGCGGCGAAACCTTGACCGAGCTTAGGCAGGTGCTCATGGAGGCCGAGTTGGCTGTTACTGGCGGCGCCGCGCCGCGCGTATCGCCGATGGCCGACCTGCGTGACGCGGCCGGCCTCCTGCAGCGAGCCGGCTTCGCCCTGCCGGTCGCCGACCGGGATCTCATCACCATCGCCTACCCGGACGTAGTGAAGCTGATGCGCGACCTCTCTGCGATGGGTGAGGCCAATGCCGTGCGGCTGCGCGTCAAGGGACCGCTGCGCCGCGCGGTGCTTGCCGAGGCCGCGCAGCTTTACCAGGCGCGTCACGAAATGGCGGGCGGGCGTGTTCGGGCCAGCTTTGAGATACTATATCTCTCCGGCTGGGCGCCTGCCGCGACGCAGCAGCGGCCGTTGCACCCGGGCCAGGCGAGGCTCAGGCTCGCCGAGGCGCTGGGCACCAATGAGCGTTCGGCCGGCGACGTTGCCCGACCTCACAGCGAGTGATGCTAATGCAAGCCCTTAACGTCGACCTCATTCCCGCTTTCAAGGACAACTACATCTACCTGCTGCGCGAACCGGGCAGCGACGCGGTCGGAATTGTCGATGCCGGAGACGCCGCGCCGGCCATCGCTGCGCTGGAAAGCCGGGGCCTTACCCTCACGCATATCTTCAATACCCACCATCATCCCGATCATGTCGGCGGCAATGGCGCGCTCAAGGCGCGCTTTCCCGGGGCGGAGCTGATCGGTCCGAAGGCGGAAACCGCCCGCATCGCCGGCCTCGAGCAGGTCGTAACTGACGGTGATCTGGTGACATTCGGAACGCTTACCTTTAAGGTGATCACGGTGCCTGGCCATACCACGGGCCATGTCGCCTTCTGGTCGGACAAGGGCCAAGCGGTGTTCTGCGGCGACACGCTGTTTGCTATGGGCTGCGGCCGTATGTTCGAAGGCACGCCGCCCCAATTCTGGGACTCGCTGAACAAGCTGAAATGGCTGCCGTCAGTGACACGGGTCTATTGCGGTCACGAATACACCCAGAACAACGCGCACTTTACCCTGACGGTCGACCCGGACAATCCGGCGGTCGTGGCGCGCGCGGCCGAGGTCGACCGACTGCGCGCCGAAGACAAGCCGACCATCCCGTCGACGATGGGGCTGGAGAACGAGACCAACCCGTTCCTGCGCGCCGACGATCCGGTGATCGCGCGCAACATCGGGCTTCCCGGGGCCGACCCGGTCGCAGTGTTCGCCGAGATTCGCCGCCGCAAGGATAATTTCTGACCGTGGATCTGCAGCATAATCTGGACCGGGTCGCGACGCGGTATCTCGAAGTCCGCGACGCGCTCTCCTCCGGTTCTATCGATCCTGAGACCTATCAGCGCCTGTCGCGTGAGTTCGCCGAACTCACCCCTGTCGCCGAGGCTGTGGAGGAGTTGCGCCGCCGCCGCGCTGAGGCGGGCGACCTTGCCGGGCTGATCGCAGATCCCGCGACAGACCCGGACATGCGGAAAATGGCGGAGGAAGAGTTCCAGGTTCTGAAGGAACGCCTGCCGCGACTGGAGCACGACATCCAGATCCTGCTTTTGCCCAAGGACGCCGCGGACGAGCGCAGCGCCATCCTGGAGGTGCGCGCCGGCACCGGCGGCGACGAGGCCGCCTTGTTCGCCGGCGAATTGTTCCAGATGTACCAGCGTTACGCCCAGCTTCACGGCTGGAAGTTCGAGACGATGGAAACCTCCTATTCGGACTTGGGCGGCTTCCGTGAGGCGGTGGCTGAGATCAACGGGGCGGGGGTCTTCGCCCGGCTGAAATTCGAGTCCGGCGTTCACCGGGTCCAGCGCGTGCCGAAGACCGAGACACAGGG
>CAZVYC010000080.1:0-19787 GCA_964631425.1 uncultured Rhodospirillales bacterium | reverse complement strand
GAAGCCCGATACTGGGGCGGCCGGGTTGACGAGCACTCGCTCGTGCCGTTGGGCGAGGCGCGCCTTGGCCGCATCGGTTTCGACGAATGGCTCCGCCGCTCACAGGCAGCAGCCTGATCCCGCATCGGAGGTACGCCCAGTCTGTCACGAGCGGGTCCCGGGCAATGAACGAAAGAGGCGACTATGACGATCAAACTCGTTGCGTTGGTTCTTCTGTGCCTCATGACCGGCACGGCGGTGGCTCAGGGGCCTAAGGTTACGTCACTCATGTCTAAGGATCTTCCGGAGAGTCCCGGCAGGGAGGCTCTGATGATCACAGTCGAGCATGCGCCCGGCGGATCCAGCGCTATCCACCGACACAATGCACATGCATTTGTTTACGTGCTGGAGGGCTCCGTCGTGATGCAGCTGAAGGGTGGAGAACAGGTGACACTGACACCAGGACAGACCTTCTATGAAGGCCCTGATGACGTTCATGTCGTCGACCGGAACGCAAGCGGCACTCAGCCGGCGAAATTCCTGGTGCTCTTGATCAAGGACAAGGGTGCCCCGGCGCTCGTGCCCGCACAGTGACTGTTACCCAACCCAAGTACACAAAACTGACTTGGGAAGGGCCCGGTCTGATGTTTGCTGCGATGCATGAGTCCGTTTGTGGCCCTTCGCGACATATCTATGCGGTTCAGGAGCCAGGACAATCACGGTTGTATCCGGAGCGTGTAAAGCAGCGCGCGCCGGCGAGCACACCGTTGCCGGAGGATTGTGTCGAGAGTAGGAGCCATGGGATGGCGCCGTCGGTCGGGGCAGGCATTTTCGCCATCACTTTGCCAACGATCTTGGAGCCGTCGGTCGCCTCCCAACTAGGCCCGGCATAATGCTTGGCAAAGATTTTGCCGTTCGCATCCAGGAGCTGCGCCTCAGGCGCCTTAAAGACCCACTGATTCGCAGTGTCACGGGGGGCGCACACATAGATTTGTACGCCTTTGGCTGTATAAGCGCCGACGTGCCTGGCCTCGGCCGGCGGCATCAGCTTAGCCGGGATCGCCTGCGCCATCGAGGAGCCTGCTAAAAGCAGTGCCGATAAGACCAGCGGCACGGCGCGTTCGATGGCGGATATGGCACTCATTCTGACCTCAGTTCGTCAGTCCGCAACCTGGCCGCGGAGTTGCGGTCATGGAAGAAACGACGGTTAACGACCGAGGATTATTCCGATGGCCTTGGTTGATGTGCGGCTCACGCCTGTAACCCGATTCCCTCGCCCGGAAACCGGCCCCGGCGGCTTTGCACGTGGCGCGAAGTCCGGTGGCTGTTCTCACACACGGGCCGAACAATCCCGATGATGGCCGGTCGTATTGACGCCTTCTATGGGAAGCGCCCGAATTTGAAGGAGTTCGCGCCCGAGGGCATCATCGGTGAACTACGGCGGCTCCATTACGATACAGCCAACGCGACCAGCGCGCCAACGATGGCGGCTCTGACGAAGCTCGTGCCCGCGTCTCAAATCACCTACGGTACCGACTATCCCTATTTCGACTGGGCCACTTCAAGGACTTGGAAGAGATTGGCCTGTCCGCGGCCGAATTGGCGTCCATCGGCAGCGGCAATGCCACCGCCTCATTCCACGACTTCGAAGCTAAAGAGCCAGCGAGCGCCTGCGGCAATGCAGCCATAGCAAATGACGGGTGCGCCGAGCGAAATTCCGCAGTGGAGCCGGCCTCCGTGCCCGCCTTGCACCACCAAAGGGCGGGCACGGAGGGCCGTCCCACTGCGGATATGGATCACTTCGTCATCCCGCCCGTATCTGGATGCGGGGTGGGTGCGCGACGGCGCCGTGGACCGTCGCGCATGAACAGCCGCCGCTCAGGCCGACTTCCACCAGCCGTGGAAACTGATCGGCAAGGGGTTCGGCAGCCAGATGCGCGCAATCGGTCCGGCATCGACGTGGGCGGCATCGAACAGGGCGAAGAAGGCGCGCTCGGCGCGGCCGTCCAGGCACTGGACGATCAGCCAGCCGTCGTCGAGGCCGCCTCCGGGCCGCGCTGCGAACACCGGCTCTCCCGTGACCACATCGAGGCCGAAATCGAACAGCTGGGCCTTGCCGGTCACACAATCCACGCGCTTGACGCCGCTGTTCAGGTTGTGATGCCCGCCGGCGCTCAGATAGCCAACAGCGTGCTTCTGCAGCGCAGCACGGGGATCGATCATCGGAAACTCGTGCGTTCCCGGATCAAGAATCTCTTCCCGCAATGAACCGGTGGAGAGATCGATGCGATAACGGCGCAACGTACCGGGCGCGTTGGCAACGCCCATCTGGCCTTCCATCAGCTTGTACATCAGGGCGTCACGGGGCGCGAAGTGATCGGGCGCGTCATAGCCGACGAAATCGGCGATGATCGCGTTGCCCTCGTCGTAGGCATTGAGCGCGTGCCACATATAGGCCGCAGGCGCCTCGAACAGTTTCGGCGTGCCGCCCTTGCGCGGAAGGACCATGACCTGGTTGCCATCCTCGGGTCTCCACGACAGCGACTCGATGTAGCTTGCGCGCCCTGCGAGGAATCCCCAGGGCGAAAACCGCATCGGGTGCAGGACGAAGACCAGATGCTCGCGCGTGGCAAAGAAGTCATGGATATAGACTTGGCGGGATGCCCCGACGACGTGGTGCGCCTTGAGCGCGCCGTCGGCGCCGTGAATGATGGCATGCAGCTTCATCGACGGTCCGTGCGTCACCCCGAATAGCAGCCATTCGCCCGTCAGCGGGTCGAACTTGGTGTGGGCTTTGATCGCGAATTCCTTGGCTGGATCGCCCAAAGTCCGCTCACCCAGAGTCTCCAGCGTTTCCGGGTCCAAGGCAAAGGCCGGGCTGACCTCATCGAAGGCGTAGAGATGGTCGTTGAACGGATAGACAGTGACGCCGGCCTGGGAATGCGTCGCACCGCCACCGAGATTGGCGATGAGACCGCCCTGACGCCGCATTGACCAGGTCGCGAAGCGGAACGCGCCAGCCGCCTCCTCGGCGATGAATTTCGGTGTGCGCACGAACGCGTTCTGGTAACGCGCAGCACCGTCAGCGAATGAGAGCCGCTGGACGAGCCCGTCGCCGTCGAGCAGATGCGGCTTGCGCACGCCCCCACGCTCGAACAGGCCGGGGCCGTTGCGATAGAGCGATCCCCTGAGCTCGCGCGGGATTTGTCCCTCGATTTCAGGCGCTTCGTCGCGTCCGCCGCGTTCCGAGACGCCGAGAAGCACAAGAGCGCGCGGCGCTGCCTGCGGCTCCCGATCCTGAACACGCGCGGTGGTAATGGTCGTACCCATCCGTGAACCCTCCATATGATCTTAACGATGCTAAAATAAGGCTCAATCTAAGCACTGTCAAGATTGCGCTGGAAAACTCGGAAATTCGGAATTATGCTGTTGGAATGTCGGACAAAGCACGCACCCAGTCCTATCATCACGGCGATCTCCGCGACGCCTTGGTTCGGGCGGCGCGGACGATATTGGAAACAGGCGGACTGGCGGACCTGTCGCTCCGCGGCGTCGCCCGTGCCGCAGGCGTGTCCCCAGCCGCTCCCTATCATCACTTTGCCGACAAACAGGCTTTGCTGAACGCGGTCGCGGCCGAGGGCTTCGCGGCGCTGACGTCGGAGATGCTCGCGCGGATGGCGAAGGAGACCGATCCGGCGGCGCGCCTCAATGCAAGCGGCGTCGGCTATGTCGTCTTCGCCGTCGAGAACCCGGCGCTGTTTCGGCTGATGTTCGGCGGGGATGGGCAGTCATTGTCCTCCGATACCGCTCTGACGGAGGCGAGCAAAGGTGCTTACGACGTGCTTCGGACAGCCGCCGCCGAGACCTCGCCCAACGGCACGGCGGACCCGCTCACGTGCCTCAAACTATGGGCCTTGGTGCATGGTATCGCAAAACTGATCCTCGAAGGCGGCGTCAAGCCCGCCGACTATGGCCTGGCCAGCAGCGAAGCCTTGGCGGCGCGCCTGCTCGATCACGGGCATGAGCTCTGGCTTTGATCAACGGAGGTCCGCTCCAGGATTTCTTCAGCCGAACCGCGTTAACCCGTTAGCGCTATCAGCGGGCTGGCATCCGAGCGACGCGCGTGTAGAAGACGCGCTTCACGAGTTCGGTCGCCAGCAGAAAGGCAGCCACAACAACCATCAGGAATACGAAATATGGAGCCGGCGGGCGCACGAACGCGAACCACTCTCCGATGACCGGGAGGAATGGCAGAGCCAGCGTGAGAACCGCCGTGCCCATCGCCAGGCCGGTTACGAGCCTGTTTGGATGGCTGGCGAACATGTGGCGCCGGGTCCGCACCGCGAAAATCATCAGGATCTGCGTCACCAGCGATTCGACGAACCACCCAGTGCGGAATAGAGCCTCATCGGCTCGAAACACCAACAACAATATGCCGAACGTCATCACGTCGAATATCGTGCTGATCGGGCCGATCACGATCATGAACCGTTCGATCAGGCGTATCTCCCAATGGATCGGCCGCTCGATCGCCTCGGGGTCGACATTATCCAATGGAAGCCCGGTCTGGGCGAAATCGTAGATCAGGTTCGTCAGCAGCACCTGGATCGGCAGGAGCGGCAGAAAGGGAAGGATCAGCCCGGCCAGAACCATGCTGAAGATGTTTCCGAAATTCGCGCTGCTCGCCATCAATATGTATTTGCCGGTGTTGACCACCGTGCGCCGTCCCTCCATCACCCCTTCGTAGACGACGCCCAGATCCTGCTCCAGCAGGATCACGTCCGCTGCCGCCTTGGCGACGTCCGTGGCGCTGTCGACAGAAATGCCGACATCCGCCGCATGCAGCGCAGGCGCATCATTGATGCCGTCACCGAGAAAGCCGACGGTCTGGCCACTGCGCTTGAGCGCCATGATGACGCGCAGCTTGTCCTGAGGCGTCACGCGGCAGAACAATCCGGTATCGCCGAGACAATCGATCAGGGCTTCGTCGCTCAGTGATGCCAGTTCGGCTCCGGTAACGACCTTGCCGGGATCGAATCCCAGTTCGCCGCAGAGATGCCGCGCGACCTGTTCATTGTCCCCGGTCAGAATTTTTAACGCGACGCCGGCTGCCGCCAACTCCGCCAGCGCGGCACGGGCGGAAGCCTTTGGCGGATCGCGAAATACGGCAAAGCCAGCGAAGGTCAGCCTCGTCTCGTCGTCCGGCTTACAATTTAGCCGATCAGGCGGCTCCGCGCGGCTGGCGATGCCGAGCAGGCGGAAGCCCTCCGCGCTAAGCTGCTCGAACTGGGCTTGCAATCCAGCGCGCGCTTCATCGGTCAATTCCTGATCGGGTCCATCCGGGGCTTCCAGATCGGTTGAGATGCGAATGACATCCTCTGGGGCGCCCTTGACGATCAGCACGCGAGCATTGTCGCGTTCAACCAGCACCGATACGCGCCGGCGCTCGAAATCGAACGGCGCCTCGTCGAGCTTGCGCCAGTCTGAGGGGTCGACAGTCCCGTGCGCCAGAATGGCGTCGTCGAGCGGGCTTTTCAGGCCGCTCTCGAAATGGCTGTTGAGCCAGGCCAGCGTGAACACGCGCTCGCAATCATGGCCAGCCGGGTCGACATGCCGGGCCAGCGCGATGCGGGCCTCTGTCAGCGTGCCGGTCTTGTCTAAGCACAGCGCGTCTATGGCGCCCAGATTGTGAATGGCCGGCAGGTGCTTGACGATCACCCGCCTGCGCGACAGTCGTACGGCGCCGCGCGCCAGGCTGATGGTCATGATCATCGGCAGCAGCTCCGGTGTCAGCCCGACGGCAAGCGCCAGGGCGAACACCAGCGACTGGATCCAGGACCGGTGAAATGCCAAGCTCTCTGCCATCACCAGCAGAACGAGAATTCCGGTGATCCGCAGGAGCAGCACGCTGAATTGGCGGAGCCCCCTCTCGAAGGCGGTCGGCGGCGGTCTCGCGATCAGAGTATCCGCGAGTTGACCGAACATGGTGCGGCACCCAGTACGGCAGATAAGCAGCAGGGCGCTTCCTGAGGTCACGGAGGTGCCTCTCAGCGCCACGTTTTTTGCCTCCGTGATTTCGACGGCCGAATCGCCAGTCTCTCTCGCGTGCTTCTCGACGGGGTAGGATTCTCCCGTCAGCAGTGCCTGATTGACAAAAAAGTCGCGACTCGACAGCAAGACTCCGTCGGCGGGCACAAGGTCGCCGGCGGAAAGCCGCACGATATCGCCGGGCACCAGTGCGGTGACCGGCAAGCGCGTTTCCATACCGTCTCGCCGTACATCGGAGCGCAACGCGACCTGAGCCCGCAACGCTTCCACCGCGCTCTGGGCGCGGCCTTCCTGAATGAAGTCGAGTAGCACCGACAGCAATATTATGACGGCGATAATCACGAAGCTCGCGACATCTCCGGTCGCCGCCGATATGGCGCTCGCCACCAGCAAGACCATCAGCAGCGGATTACCGAAGCGCCGAATGAACCGGAGCGACGCCGAACCCCGCCCGGGAGCAGCAATGTGGTTGCTGCCGTAGCGCGACAATCGCTGCGCCGCCTCGTCGGACGTCAGGCCGTCGCTCGAGCACGCCAACTCCGAAAGCAATGCAGCGGTCGGCTGATTCCAGAAGCTAGTGCCGGCAGTCACTAGCTCATTGTTCACCCGACCCTTGCTCCCGACTCAATTCTCTCGCGGTGAAAGCATAAAAGATCAACGCGGTAGCGGAGTTCAGAACCCGGCCCCGCATAAGTTGATACAGTCCGAATACGATGAAAATCAGGGTTAGCGGACGGTTGCGAAGACGATCATAGGCTCGGTATGCGTTCCAGAGGTTTTCCGAAGCGCTGCCCGTGAGCTTTCCGCGCGCCATCTGGAGAAGGCCCAGACCGGAAAGACCGAACGCAAGCGTTTCTCGAGCATCGACCTTGCGCGGCCGTCGACGTCTTGCAACGACGGCCGGCTTGCCCTCGGCGGGAGCAATATGTAGGAGCCCATTGCGCTCGAGCGTGTCCGCCAAAGCGTCCGATGGGGATGATGCGGCGATGAGAATGCTTCCTGTCATAGGGTTCGCCTTCACGCGCATCACGTTCGGCATCACGGTCAGGCGTGGAACGAGATTTGCGAAAAATCCTGCCTCGCCTTTCTTCGAGGGGACGACGATACGCAGCCTTCCCGGTAATTGATGGGCGATGAAGGCGGTCGGCGGCATTCGGGTACCCGATCTGAACAAAGGAGATGCGTAGGGTGTTCTCCGTCAGGGACCGGACACCTGCTTGACTTAAACAACCACGACATGCGGATTGTTCAAGAAGGGTGCACCACGTTCCTGTCATAAGCGGGCAGGAACAGGCTGCTTAGGCCATACCGTTTCCCGAGACTGCATTGACGCTCCTATCCCACGATACCCAATCGATTCCCGCCATCGGCGACGAAGCGGCGGCTCGCCGCATCATTGCCCGCAAACGGAGGCTGGCCTCCGGTCTGCTTGCGGCCATGCTGGGCATATTCGCCGTTACTTGGCTCTATCCCCATCCGGGCTTTTGGCCCGGCCTGCTGCGCGCCGGCTCGCAGGCAGGTATCATCGGCGGCCTGGCCGACTGGTTCGCGGTCGTCGCGATCTTCCGACATCCATTGGGCATACCGCTACCGCATACGGCCGTGCTACCGCGCAGCAAGGACCGGATAGGACGAGCCCTCGGCAGCTTTGTTGAGCATAGCTTCCTGAACGAGGCCGTTTTGATTCCCCGCCTGCGGGCCGCCCGTCCGGCCAAACGGCTCGCGGCGTGGCTTTCGATCCCGGCAAATGCGCGTCTGGTCGCCGGACCAATCGCTTCTGCCTTGCCCGAGATGACGCGCGCATTCGACAATCCCGAGTTTAGGAACTTCCTGAACCGGCTCGTGAGTGAACAGTTGCGAGAGATTGACTTCGGACCGATTCTCGGGCGGAGCCTGGAAGTGCTGACCCATACCGGCGATGCCGACGTGCTCTTCGAAAGGGGAATTGAGGTCGCCTTGGCCTGGCTGGACAGGCACAGACTAGACATCGATCGGCTGATCCAACAACGCAGCAAGTGGTGGATTCCCTCCGCCCTGGACCGACAAATCGCCCGGAACCTGCTCGCCAGCGCGACCGAAACGCTCCAGGCGATGCGAGATCGGCGGAGCAGCACCCGCCGTAAGTTCGACGAGGCCTTCAGCGAGCTGATTCAGCGGCTGGTGCACTCGCATGCTCGGAGCGGCGACCTCATCACGGCCCGCGATCGATTGCTCGATAGTCCGGAAGTTCAGGCTTGGCTCAACGCAGTCTGGACAGAGATTTCAGAAGCGCTGGTCGACGATGTCACCGCGCCCGAATCGCGGATTCGCGCCCTCCTGGAGAAAGCCGTTGCCTCCCTTGGGCGAACGCTGGCCGACGACGAGCCCATGCAGGCCACTATCGACGCATTACTCGAACGGGCGACCGAACGAATACTCGCATTCCGCGGCGAGATCACGCGTTTCATGGCCGAAGTGATCCGCACCTGGGATTCTGAAACGCTGGCTGAGCGGCTCGAGCTCGTGGTCGGCGCCGACCTTCAATACGTTCGCATGAACGGCACGGTGGTCGGTTGTCTTGTGGGATTCGTGATGTTCACCGCGACTTCACTGTAGCCGCAGCTCAAATCCGGTATCTTTATCGCCACGTGAGCGATCGCGGAGCGTGGCGATCGGGTCGAAAGGCGACAGCAACGGGACCATCCGCCGGGCGCGCCGGCGTGACGCCACGATCGGCACGAACGGTCTGCGGCCGGGTTGCACGCCCTGCCTTCAGTGTTTCCATTCCGATGAAGGGCAACACGCCTCCCGCCGCGACGACCATCGCGTCGGCGAAACCCAGCGGATGCAGACCCAGCAGGCGCCGCACGCCCGGAATGGCGAAGGCGCCAATCTGCAGGATCGCAGACAATCCGATCGCACCGCCAAGTGCGCGATTCGCGGGCAGCCGGGAACCGAAGGCGCTCCGTTGGGTCGATCTGCAGGTAAATGCGTGCAGCAGCTGTGCCATGACGAGGCTGGTGAAAGTCATTGTCCGCGTGCGGCCGGACGATGCCCCGTATCGAAGCGAGCCGTAGGCGCATGCGGCGAGGGCACCGGCACTCAGCATTGCCGCCTGGGTCGCGAGCGAGCGCATCTCGGAATGCCCGACGATCGCAGGATTGTCCGCCGGCGGAGCGCTCGTCATGAGTCCGGGCTCCGGAGGATCGAGCGCTAGCCCAAGGCCGGGAAGAATATCCGAAATCAAGTTGATCCAAAGAAGCTGCATGGGCGAAAGCGCCTCCCCCGCTCCCGCCGCCATCGCGGTCACCATGACCATGATTTCGCTACCGTTGGTGCTCAACAGGTAGCGAATGGATTTGCGGATATTGGTGTAGGTGGTCCAGCCCCGTTCGATGGCCACCAACAACGTGTCGAAGTCGTCACTCTCGAGGACGACATCGGCAACCTCCCGAGCGGCTAAACTCCCCCCTTGCCCCAGTGCGATGCCGACATCAGCGGAGCGAAGCGCCGGGCTGTCGTTGATTCCATCACCGACCATCGCCACAACTTCCCCCGAAGATTGGAGTTCGCGAATGATCCAGAGCTTTTGCGCCGGGCTCACCCGCGAGAAGACATGCGTCCGGCGCACGGCCTCGGTCACCTCATTCGGCGGCAAGGCATCCAGGGCACCCGCATCGAAAACTTCGGGCGTCCGCTCCCCGGCCAGGCCCAACTGGCCGGCTACTGCAATCGCGGTCGCGCTCTGGTCGCCCGTCATCATGACCGTACGCAGTCCGGCCTTATGCAGACGGGCGATGATCTCCGGCATTCCCTCCCGCACCGGATCGGCCATGCCGGCCAAGCCGATCCAGACAAGATCTTGCGCGGCATCTTCGACGCGCACTTCACCGGGGCCAATCGTCCGATCGGCAAAACCAAGGACGCGCAGCGCTTGATTCGCCATGTCGGCGTTCACGCGCTCGATGGCCGCACGGCGGGCAAGCGTGAGGGGACGGCGCCCCCCTCCGGGCAGGGCTTCCCAGCGACAGCGTTCGAGCACTTCGGCGGGGCTTCCCTTCACGGCCACGAAAGAGCCCCCGTTGCTCGCGTGGACCGAGACCATGAATCGGTACGATTCGGTCCTTTGCTGAGTCTCCACCCGCGGCCGGCGCCGCCGCAACGCTTGGACATCGATGCCGCCGTCAAGTGCGGCTTGCACCAGCGCCCTTTCCGTCGACGAACCGATGAGTTCCCGCCGGCCGTTCTCGGCCTCGATTTCGACTTCGCTACACAAGGCGCCCGCTTGCAGCAGACGACGGGCAAGGCGATCGGTCTGGGAGATTACGGCCCCTTCAGCCAGCCGAAGGGCCCTCTCCCCGCAGGCGATCGTGCTCACCCGCATCTCGTTGCGGGTGAGCGTCCCAGTCTTGTCGAAGCAGATCACTCTCGCCCTGGCCAGGGTCTCGATCGCGTCAAGCTTGCGGATTAGAACGCCGCGATGGCGCATTTCCTCGATCCCGAGCGCGAGCGTCGTTGTCGCGACCGTGGGCAGCCCCTCTGGCACGGCCGCGACGGCAAGCGACAGCGTCGACCGGAGCAGCTGTAAAAACGCAAACCCGCGCAGCCATCCAACGGCGAAGACAGCGCTGCTGATTCCCAGCGCAAGCCACACGATTTGTCTCCCGAGGACATCGAGCTGCTGCTGCATCGGGGTTTGGGGCGGGCTGGAAGTCCCGACAAGACGCTGAATCTGCCCAACCTGAGTGTTCATCCCGGTTGCCACGACAATCGCGGTCCCGCTGCCACCGGTTATCAAGGTACCCCGGTGGACCATGTTGAGGCGATCGGCCAAAGCCACGCGAATTCCATCGACGGTTTCGACCTGCTTGAGAACCGGAAGGCTTTCGCCGGTCAGCGCGGCTTCGCTCGCAGTCAAGGCCCGTGCGGAAACCAGTCGGCCATCGGCGGGCACGATCATCCCGCGCATCAGGAAAATCAGGTCCCCAGGGACGATGGTTTCGACCGGTACCTCGAGTCTCTCGCCGTTGCGGATCACGGGAGCGTCCGACCGATCGATCGTGCCCAGGCTCTGGATGATCCGTTCCGCCCGGCTCTCTGTCACATACCCAATCACCCCATTGAGCCCGACTACGCCTAGGATGACTGCAGCCTCAACCAGACCGGCGGTCGCCATCGAGACCACCGAAGCGACGGCAAGCAGCCCGACCGGCAGGCTTTGGAACTGGGCCAGGAAGATGCTCGCCGGGGATCGCGCGACCGGCCGCGGCAGAACGTTCCGCCCTAACATGGCCAGGCGTTCACCCGCGCATTGGTCGCTCAATCCTCCGATCGGCGACGACCGGAACATGTCTGCCACCTGACGGCTCTCGATCCGCCACCAAGACTCTCCAGCCGCCTCAGGTTCCCGGTCATCTGGCTCGGTCGGGGCGACTTCGCCGTGCAGAACCCCTTCGATTTGGGCGACGATCACCGCAATCGGAGCAGCCGGGTCGAACTCGACCAAGATGGTGCCGGTGAGGACACTTGCCTTCGCACTCCGCGCGACCGGAGCGGCCATAATCCCGCGTTCGAGGCGACGGGCTAGCGGTTGCGAACCTTTTAGGCCTCGTATGCGCAGTCGCGCCCGGCCCGGAACGCAACCGTGAATTAACTCAGCCGAGGGTGCCGCGGCCGCGACCCTGCCTGGGTCTCGAGGAGGACGCTCTCGACTGTCGAGCCCTGCGAACGAGAGCGAGTCCAACGCTGACGCGCTGATGGTGGAAGGAGGCGCCGCATTGAGCATCACAACCAGCCCTATCACGGGCGCACGACGCACCGCGATCTGAAATGCTCTCGCTCCTGTCGATCAGGCGTTTTCTTCTGCAGCCGGTGCGCTTGCTCCGCCGTTCCTCATTTCCTCCCGCGCTTCCGCGACCATGTCGCTTGTCTTTTCATTCAGGTCAGCGAGGGCTGCGCGGCCCTGGTCGAATGCAATCAGCCCAGCCTTGATCAGGGATTTGGCGAGCGGTCGAAGCACAGGAGTGACGACCGGGGCCAGAACGCCGGCGCCAATACCGATTGCAACGCCGGTTACTAGATTCCCACCCTTCAAGATGTCCATGATGCTTCCCCTTACCAGAAAGGAATCGACTCGGCGGTCGGCGAGAAGGAGCCGCATCGCCCCCTGAGGAGTCGCCGAGACAAAATCGGAACACCCCCTTGGTCTACGAGTTCCCTCGCACGCCAACCTTTCGTCGACGACGAGAGCTCGACGCGGGTCACTGCCGCAAGCAGCCGTACCGGCGCGTCCGCCGATGCCGGATCGTAACGCTCGGCGTCCGGCTCGCGCAGCACAACCGCGAGCAGCGTCTAAGTGTCAGCACCGGTTGCCTTCCGACGCCACTTTTCCTGATCTTATGGGGGGCCGTCAGATTTGAGAATCCAGAGCCGCGCGTATTTTTTCGGCAAGTTCTTGCTTGCGATAAGGTTTACGTATCATGCGTGGCTGCTCATTTTCCTGTGCTTTGGCATAGCCGGTGGTGAACAGCACCTTTAAACGGGGCTGTTTTTTCTGCGCCGCTGCAGCGAGTTCGTGACCGTTCATTCCGTCCGGCAGACCGATATCGGTAAAGAGCAGATCGAACGGCCCCTCGGTTTCGAGAAGCTGTAACGCACGCGCGCTGTTTTCGGCCGCGTGGACTTTATAGCCGAGATTGTTCAGCAGACGCTCCGCCAGTTGGCGTAATCCGGGATTGTCGTCAACCAGCAGGATTGATTCGCCGCCTCTCGGCGCCGCCTTCCGGGCGCTTGATTCTGTGTCGCTGTCGAAATTCTCGTCCTGGGCTTTCGGCAAATAAAGCCGCATGGTCGTTCCGACGCCGACTTGGCTCTCGATTTTGAGATGTCCGCCGGACTGCCGGACGAAACCATAGATCATGCTAAGGCCAAGTCCCGTTCCCTGGCCTGGCTTCTTGGTCGTGAAGAACGGCTCCGTCGCGCGCTCGATCACCTCAGGCGGCATGCCCGCGCCGGTGTCGGACACCGCCAACATGACGTAGTCGCCGGCGGTCACTTCCAGATTCTGTGCCGCGTAATGCTTATCAAGTCGCACATTCGCGGTTTCGAGAGTGAGGTCGCCACCGTTCGGCATCGCATCGCGCGCATTGATCGCCAGATTGACAATGGCGTCCTCGACCTGGGACGGATCAACGTTTGTCGGCCATAAAATCTCGGCAAGGGCCAACTTGACCTGAATATTCTCGCTCAAAGTCCGCTTCAGCATCTTGACCGTATCCGGCAACCGCTCGTTCAAGTTGATAAGGCACGGACTTAAGGGTTGTTGACGCGCAAAGGCGAGCAGACGGCGGGTGAGTTCCGCGCCGCGCATCGAAGCGTTCATGACATCATTGATGAGCTCGGCCTGATCACCATGTGCCGTCTCAAGCAGCAATTCGATATTGCCGAGGATGATGCCGAGCAGGTTGTTGAAATCGTGAGCGATACCGCCGGTGAGCTGACCGATGGCTTCCATTTTCTGAATTTGTCGCAACTGCTGCTCGATCACCTTCCGTTCAGCGAGCAGACTGACGTTGCTTTCACGATAGCGACGCAGCAGCATCTCGAAAGGCGACAGGCTTTCAGTAAAAAAGAGAGCCGCCCTATCGAGGTCATTGAGCTGAGTCGCCGAAGGACGGTTTGCCAATATGCGCTGCAGCGCATTGTGATGCAGGATGGCCATGTCGAGCACGCTGATGCCATCGCCGACGGCTTGGCGACCGAGCTCGTAAGCATGATGCAAGGCCGATTCGTCAGGTGCTGCAACATAAGCTTCAAGCTGGCGAACATAGTCCTCCGCCCGATTGCTTTTGTCCTGCGGGGCGCCTTTCTTCGAAAAATCGACAAGGTCATTCATTTGGACGCGCCAAGATAACGGACAACAAGAACCAAAGCATCGTCCGTATCTTTTGCGTGATCGGAAAAGATATCGGCCGCGATAGCATCGGAATGCTGATCCAGCGCCAATTCATGGCTGAAGCCGTCGTCGATACCGTCCGTTACGAAGATCAGAACGTCGCCAGGCGAAAGCCGCAAACTTGTGGCGCGCAACGGCGGCAACTGGTAACCGACTACGCCGCCTCGAAGCGCTAAGGACTCTCTTGCCGGCTGCGCGGTCTTGTCGGCCCGAAACAGCATGCCCTCTACATTACCGACGCCGATCCAGGTCACCGTATCGGTTGCGCTGCAAAGGGAAGCCATGCTGACGACGGCCCCGCGGGTCTTATACAGTGCTTTGTGACACTGCTGCATGAGATGTATCACGGGCTCTTCGGGCTTATGCGCAAGCGTCATTGCGGCATGTCTGGCCGCGGCCGCGGCCTCCGTGCCGTGTCCCAACCCGTCGATGGCGGCAGCAAGCACGCCTTGTGAAAAAGGCGCGACAACGTAATGATCGCCGCTCTCATCTTCACCTTCCAAGGCTCTCGTCCTCACGCTCCATTCGATAATTTGCGTGGCCGCAGCCGTTGCAATGGAAGGTGCTTCCATCACTGCAGCCATTTTTTCATCGTGATGGTCGTTCCCTTGCCGCTGCCGGAAACGATCTCAAAATCGTCCATCAGACGCTTGGCGCCGGGCAACCCCAGGCCAAGGCTTCTTCCGGTCGAGAAACCATCCTGCATGGCTTGCTCGATATCGGGAATGCCGGGGCCTTTGTCGGTCGCGACAATCACAATGCCGTGGCGATCGCCTTCCGACACGGCGCTCAAGGTGACTTCACCGTGGTCGGCATAGACAACGATATTGCGGGCGATTTCCGATATCGCCGTGGCAATCAGGGTCAAGTCACTGCCCGAAAATCCAACTTGCATTGCCAGATCACGGCCTTTCTGACGCGCCGTGACGACATCACCGTCGCACGCGATGAGCACCTTTTCCTCCGTGATCACGACTGAACCTCTCGTTTGCGAGCGGTCACGAGTTCGAGCCCTTCTTCGAGGTCGAGCGCGGTCGAGATGCCTTCGAGAGTCACTCCGAGCTGCACCATCGCGAATGCAACTTCCGGTTGTATTCCGACAATAACGGTTTCAGCACCGCGCAGCCGTGTCGTCTGAGCGATGCCGCGCAATGTCCGCGTGGCAAATGAATCCAAGACATCGAGCGCCGAGACATCGAGGACGACCCCGGAGGAGCGGAAGCGCCCCACACGGTCGGCAAGGTCATCTTTCAGCTGCACCAGATCCTTGTCAGTCAGTGCTGTCTGGACACAGGCAATCAGGACATCGCCCAACTTCAGGATGGGAACGTGCATGTGAGATCACTCACATCACGGCTTCGGATGGCTCGGCTTGGACCATCTTATAGCCGAGCAGCCGTTCAGCAGCCTCAAGCCCACCCTGGAGGTCGCCGACCGTGCTGATTTTGCTGAGATCGACACCGAGCGCCACCAATGATTGAGCGACCTCAGCCGAAAGGCCGGTAATGATCGCCATCGCGCCCATAAGCCGCGCTGCCGCCACGGTTTGTATAAGATGATTAGCCACTTTTGAATCGACCGCTGCGACACCCGTGACATCCATGACAACGACCTTCGCTCTGTTGGCGCGAATGGCGTGCAAGAGATTGTCGGTCAGCTGCTTGGCGCGCTGGGAATCGATTAGGCCAATGATCGGCAGGATAAGCAGCCGGTCTCGTACTTGAAGAGCCGGCGTCGATAGCTCACGAATGGCTTGTTGTTGGAGATTTATTGTACGTTCGCGCTCATCGATCAGAACATCCACAATGATTGCAATATCGAAAGACCCGATCTTTTGCAATGACATGAAACTCTCGAACGCTGCCAGGGGGTTGGCGGTGTTGTGTTTCATGACTTCCAGGCCAATGCTTTTCATCAGATGATGAAAGGCTCCCAGAAATACGCGAACGTCGAGCCCGACCTTGCTGTAGAGCGCGCCGAGGCGAACGCGCTGTTCGACATATGGAACTCCATAGTCTCCTTCGACCATGGCGATAAGATGCTCATGCTTAAGGCGTCTTGCTTCCTCCAATATTGCCGTGTTCTTGAAGAGCAGCATTGCTTCTTCAATGCTGCGCAGATAGTCAAAAAATGCAGCCGAAAATTGATCTGCGTTTTGCACGACGATCGGTTTGATGGCGGCAAGGCGTGCGATATCGTCATTTTCGAGACCAACAAACCTTTTCCGCCGTTCGACATCCTGAATGTTGCGCTGAAGCCAGCGCGTCGGCGGCGTAGATTGTCTTTCTGCCATGGTTTCCTTCCTACGTTGTTCTGTAGCTTGTCGTTTGCTGATCGAGGGGAAAGGCCAGATGATCGGACGAAGAAATTCATCTTATGCATAATGAGCCGAAGAATAAAAGCTTTACCGCCATGACGATTGACAGTTCTTTAAGGAGTTCCCGTTCTTGCGGTCAGTTCGCGTTACGAGAATCGGCGCAATCAAGTCCTTTGAAAGCCGCGTGAGTCGCCGGGATTCTTGGATTCCTGGAATCGCGCGCCCTGTCCCCTGACGCGTGCTGCCAACCGACACAGGGCGAGCAATTATGAAAGCGGCGCAGCCCGTATGGCCGTTTGCACGTGGCCGATCCCTGCTTCGACGGCATCTGGCAACCTCAGGCCTTGCGCCAAGCCGGTCGCAATCGCCGAGGACAGCATACAGCCGGTCCCGCGCGTGTGGCGCGACTTGATCCGAGGATGGCGGAACTCCTGCCGCCCATCGCAAGAGACCAGCAGGTCGATCAGGTCGTCACCGTCCAGATGGCCACCCTTGAGCAGCACATTGCCGGCGCCCTCATCGAGCAGCGCCAGGGCCGCGCGCTCCATCCCGCTCAAATCGCTGACCCGTAAACCCGTCAGCGCCTCGGCCTCGGGCAGATTCGGGGTGAATAAAGTCGCCCTAGGCAGCAACTGTATGTGCATCGCCGCGACGCCCGCAGCATCGAGCAACACCCCGCCGCGCGTTGCCGCCATCACCGGATCAAGCACCACCGGAATGCCGGCTGCGACCGGCGACGCCAGTACGTCGGCCACCGCCTCGACGATCACGGCGTTGCAGAGCATGCCGATCTTGATCGCGTCGGCGCCGATATCCTGAAGCACGACCCGCATCTGTTGCGCAACGAAATCGGCCGGTACCGGATGCACACCCAAGACACCCAATGTGTTCTGGGCGGTTAATGCAGTGACCGCGGTCATCACATGGCCGCCGAGCGCGGTTATCGTCTTGATATCGGCTTGCATTCCGGCGCCGCCGCCGGAATCGGAGCCGGCCACGGCGAGGACACGCCCGCGCGCAGTCACTCAGCCGCGACCGACGCCGCGTTCTCGAAGCGCTCGATGGCGTCGCAGATCGAGTCGACGATCGCCTGGACAGTATCGATGTCCTCGCCTTCCGCCATGACGCGAATCACCGGCTCTGTGCCCGACTTGCGAACAGAAAGCCGGCCTGATCCGCCGAGTCTAGCCTCGGCGGCGGCGATGCAACGTTTCACGCGCGGATCGTCGAGGGGCTGGCCGCCCTGGTAGCGCACGCTCTTCAGCATCTGCGGCAGCGGTTCGAACAGGCTCAGAATCTCACTGGCCGACCGGTCGCGCTGGCGGATGCAGGCCAGCACCTGCAGCGCAGCGATCAGGCCATCGCCCGTGGTCGAATGGTCGCTGAGCACGATGTGCCCGGATTGCTCGCCGCCGACATTGAAGCCGTGGGCGCGCATATGCTCGACGACATAGCGGTCGCCAACCGGCGTGCGCACCAGCCTGAGACCCAAATCGGCAAGGAACCGCTCCAACCCGAGATTGGACATGATGGTCGAGACCAGTCCGCCGCCCTTAAGCGTGCCGGCGGCCGACGCCTCGCGCGTCACCAGCGCCATGATCTGGTCACCGTCGATCCGATGGCCGCGCTCGTCGGCCAGGATCAGACGGTCGGCGTCGCCGTCGAGCGCCAGCCCGATGTCGGCTTGGTGCAGCACCACTGCCTCCTGCATCGCCTCGGGGGAGACGGCGCCGCAGCGGTCGTTAATGTTCTTGCCGTCCGGTTCGACCGCGAGTGGCAGAACTCTTGCGCCCAGTTCGGCCAGTACACGCGGAGCCACCTTGTAGGCGGCGCCGTTGGCGCAATCGACCACGATTTTGAGCCCGTCGAGCGTAAGGCCCTTGGGAAACGTGTTCTTCACATATTCGATATACCGGCCCGTCGCGTCATCCAGCCGGGACGCGCGGCCGAGCATGGAAGACGGCGCCAAACGGTCGGTAAAGCTTTCATCCACCATCGATTCAATAAGCGCCTCGACCCCGTCCGACAGTTTGTACCCATCGGGGCCGAACAGCTTGATGCCATTATCCTCGTATGGGTTGTGGGAGGCCGATATCATCACTCCGAGATCGGCGCGCAGCGATCGGGTCAGCATGGCGACCGCGGGCGTCGGCAGCGGGCTGGTCATGATCACGTCCAGCCCCATCGCGATGAAGCCGGCAGCGAGCGCCGGCTCCAGCATATAGCCGGAGAGACGCGTGTCCTTGCCGATGACGACACGGTGGCGATGTTCGCCGCGACGAAATTGCGTCGCGACCGCCATGGCGACCTTGAGCGCGGTTTCCGCCGTCATCGGCTCCAAGTTGGTGCGGCCGCGGATTCCGTCCGTGCCGAAGAGCTTGCGGGCCATCAACGCTACCTGAATCGGACCGAGCGAATGCTCATCCGATTTATCACGCCTGAGGCTCGGGCTCCAGGCTGGCCGGACGGCCGGCGGAAGGTACCGAGGGACGGCGCACCGCGGCCGGGCGCGACGGCATCGCCGGCGGCGCCGCGGGTGTGTCGTTCGGGTCTTTGCGGACGATCGCCTCGCCACGGAGCAGGGCCCGCACCTCATCGCCGGACAAAGTCTCGTATTCGAGCAATGCCTGTGCCAGACGGTGCAGCTCGTCGATATGCTCAACCAGGATTTCGCGGGCCTTGGTCTCGGCCTCTTCGATCAGCCGGCGCACCTCGCTGTCGATCAACTGTGCGGTGGCTTCCGACACACCACGAGTCTGGGTGACGGAGTGGCCGAGGAACAGCTCCTGCTCGTTATCGCCGTAGCGGACGCGGCCAAGCTTCTCGCTCATGCCAAACTCGGTCACCATGCGGCGCGCCATCGCGGTCGCCTGCTGGATATCGCTCGACGCGCCAGTAGTCACGTTCTCAGGCCCGAAGATGATCTCCTCGGCCAAGCGGCCGCCGAACATCGAAGCGAGTCGCGATTCCATCTCGCGCTTGGAATAGCCGAAGCGATCACGCTCGGGCAGGCTCATCGTGACGCCGAGCGCCCGACCGCGCGGAATGATCGTAACCTTATGCAGCGGGTCGTGATCCGGCACATTCAGGCCGACCAGCGCATGACCGCCCTCGTGATAGGCGGTGAGCTCCTTTTCCTTCTCGGTCATGACGAGGGAGCGGCGTTCCGCGCCCATCATCACCTTGTCCTTGGCTGCCTCGAACTCGGTCATCCCGACGACGCGGCGGCCGGCGCGCGCCGCGAGCAAGGCCGCCTCATTGACGAGATTGGCAAGGTCGGCACCCGAGAAGCCCGGCGTTCCGCGGGCGATCGTGCGCGGATCCACGTCGCTGCCGACCGGCACCTTGCGCATGTGAACCTTGAGGATCTTCTCGCGCCCGAGAATATCGGGATTCGGCACCACCACCTGGCGGTCGAAGCGGCCGGGGCGCAGAAGCGCAGGGTCAAGCACGTCCGGCCGGTTTGTGGCGGCGATCAGAATGACGCCGTCATTCGCTTCGAACCCGTCC